>CAZPWM010000194.1:0-2549 GCA_964590575.1 uncultured archaeon | reverse complement strand
ATTTCACTTCTGTTGCTATTATCGGGAATTCAATCTATATTTTACTCGGGGTTACTTTTATTGCTTTTAGTTATAAAAACAAGTTTTCAT
The DNA here is from genome assembly GCA_964590575.1 of uncultured archaeon. Lineage (GTDB taxonomy): Archaea > Asgardarchaeota > Thorarchaeia > Thorarchaeales > Thorarchaeaceae > SMTZ1-45. Next base: position 2,459 of record CAZPWM010000194.1, on the reverse strand, counting down.
GGAGGAAACTCTTAGGAATCTCCGGAATAATATTAGCGGTTTCGTATATTATTAACTTGATAGACGATATTATTATATGGCATACTTTTTTATTCAATTCTAGTGAATATTCCAACTACTATACCATTCTAAGAGTGCTAGTTATTTCCATGGTTGTTTTTGTTATTGTCTCAATGGGTATGCTTCTTATCTATACTCTCAAGAATAGACGCTTTTTCTTAAGTTCCTTTAGTGTAATACAAATTATCATCCTCATTTTTAATCTTCTTTCATATTCTACCAATTTCAGTATTTATTAGCTTCATTATTTTTACTTTTTTCTTTAAATACTCTAGAAAAATATCTTCTAAAATTATAATTCTAAAAAAAAAGGTGAAAAATCACGTTTGAATACATTTTAATGCTTGAATGGATCTTTATGTTCTGTACGCTTTTAGGATGGTTTGTACTAATTTCTTGGTTCCTTGCATTTCTTTTACCCGAAGATTATACTAAAAAGCAAATCATATCAGGCATATTATGGAGTATAGCATTTATTATGGTCGGTGGAATTTTTTCAAACTTTAAATTTTTCCTAATTATAAGTCAGATGACTTTTTTTCTTTAAAAAAATAATGGAAATTTTTAACAGAATTTTTATAAACCATATTCTTCCATAATCTGTTTGATAGAAGAAAAATATTCGATAATGAATTCTGAAATCTCGAACCATCTAATGCAATATCCTTCTGGTGTACCGACAATTTTTTTTTGGGATCTTCAGATCTGTATCCTTCTAAGACTAACTTTCTATGAAGAATTCTAGACTCGTCTTTCCATTTATATACTAAATGACTTAATTTAAGGTTTAGATCTTCTAATTTTTCAGCACTTAATTTTTCTATACTCATAATCTTATAATTAGATAAGATACTCAAAATTATAAATTATTATAATTCCTCGCATACCAACTTTTTCTGATATGTGCTTATTCATAATCTACAACTCCCATATGCTTTATATTGTTGAAATAGTATTTCATTTGTGGAATGAATCAAAAGAGTGAAGTTGTAAAACAAGCCAGAAGGGAGCTAATTCAACAAATTCTCGACAAGATTTGTAAGACACGGGATTTTAGCGAGCTCAGAACGAGTACTTATGTTGTCCTTGCTCATTTATGGCTTCATAAAAAAGCAGAAGAAGAGAATATTTTTAAAGCTGAAGAATGGTCGCATCCTGAATGTAGAGATGAGTTAATAGATAAAATAAAGAAATTTTTGCATAGACATATTCGGTAATCTAATAACAAAAAATAAAAAAAAAGAAAGTACGAAAAAAGAATTTTATTCTTCTATGAGTACTCTCGTTTTCTTATGAATCTTTACCACTTGTGTTTGAGGGATATGGCTTATCACAATAAGATCTACTCTTTTATTTCCCGCCCGAAAGGAAAATATATCTCCTTTAGACACCAATCTATTTTTTAATTTCTGTGCTAGAATCTTTGAATTACTAAGGATATATTTTTTTTGATATCCTGCAAATGCGACTTCTTTAGCCAAATAATCTTTGGTTTTCTGAATTCTAACTACATCATCTATAGAAGCATTAAGATTTCTCCTTGAAAACGCGTCAATTCTAATGACTTTAGTGCCTTTATCTCGATAATCACTGGGAAATGCTATTGCCGGTGTAAATTTTTGAGTAGTATCATTATAAATGCAGATAGTATCTCCTGCATCAATTCTCTCTTCAGAGATCATTTCTGGATCAATTCGAGCAATCCCAGTCCCAAGATCTTCTTTAAATATATCCTTGACACGTGCTTTCATAGTGTTCCCATCCATATTTATAATTTTTCACTTTCTATGCTTGAGTAATTTTTCTTTCGGAGCTTTAATTTCCTCCCCTGATAGTGTGATAAGATATTCTGTCTCACGATCATCACCAAAATAGACCATAAAACCCGCTTTTATGGCTACATCCATATCATCAGTTATGAATGTAGCATAATCATCTCCTACTCCGTCGTCATCCTCTAATTTAATACCCCACTCCTTCCACTGTCGAAATTGCTTTGCTAACGCTTCGAACGTGTTAATAAAGTCGTCTATTGTCGAAGCATGAGCAGTAATCCACTTATTCCTCCAGGTCGACGTATATGTTTTTTTTGAAACGGTTCTCACCTCTTTTTTTTCACAAAATTTTCCATTTCTAGCTTAAATTTATCTTGTTCTTCCATCCATTTCATAAGTTTCTCGATATTTTGATTATAATCGAAAATCCGCATATCATCAGATAAATTTTTCATATCTGTTGAATCAGGTTCTATGACTTTTTCATTATACATTCCGGCAATAGGTTGATAAACTACTCGGTTATTATGTTGTTCTGCTTTTTTTATAATATCATTCGCTAAATTATATAATTCATCTGCTCGATATTCTTCACAAGGCGCGATAGTTCGTTCAAAAAGAAGT
>CAZPWM010000193.1:0-2577 GCA_964590575.1 uncultured archaeon | reverse complement strand
CATCGTTTTTCCGTGTACTCTTTACTATCAGTCTGATTATTCCATCGTTTAAAGCGATGGTATCTCCCTTCTTTACATCCTGTGGCAGGTCCTTATAGGAAACTGATGCCCTACTCGCATCTCCGACAAAATCTTCTGTCGAAAGAGTGAATTCACTTCCAGATACGAGGTCGACGCGGCCATCAACTTCACCGATACGAATCTTTGGACCTTGAAGATCGAAGAGTATGGGAAGAGTGTCATCAATTGAACGGATGGTTTCAAAAGTCTTTCTAGCAGTCTTATGGTCTTCATGAGACATGTTGAGCCTTGCTACATCCATTCCTGCTTCTATCATCTTCTCCAGGATTTTTTTTGATTCAGAAGCTGGTCCAATTGTACATACGATTTTTGACTTAGTTTCATGAAAGACCATTCAATTCACACACATCTCTTTCGCAGGACACGCGCTGTAATAGAACTTGTCGTTCATTGTAAGGTGGACAAACTTGGACCTGTGTCCTTTGTCCCTCCAGGAACGGCACTGGAGTCTTGAACATGAATTATATTCCGTGCTGCGTTTATATCAGCATGGAAGTGCTCACTGCACTGTGAGCAGTAAAAGTACTCTCCCCCCTTCCTCTCGGTGGTTGAGGTTTCATTTTCTACCCGCACTCCTCTCTCTCCACACTGATGACAGGTCTGGGAAGTATATCGTGGATTCACTGTCCACACACTGTATTTGCTATGACCTAGTGATTCACGCATGTATCGCACCGTATCGATTATCTTCCCCCATAGATTTGAGCTGAGATTGTAGGACAGATCCTTTGAACCTGCATGAGCCTGATAACTCCTGAGGTCTTCGAAGAACAACTTCTTCACACGGTGTTCCTCACAGAACCACACAGTCGTAGAGGCTACCCGCCGGGCAATCTCACGGTCAAGACGACGGACCTTTCTCCACAGCGCGCTCACATGTCTGTCCCACTTGAGGACTTGCGCTGGATATAACTGTCCTGACCGTTTCCTGTCCCAGTTGTTCTTCTTTCTGGTCAACTTTGAAGTCAAATGTGAAGCATGCTTTCTGATTCGTTCTCGCTTCTCGACCAATGGACCCACTGTGATGAGAAGGTCCTCAAAAGAACTCTCCTTTTCCACTGAGAGTGCCACTGGAGCCCGAAGCCCTCTGTCAACCCCTGCTTTGTTCGAGTACACTCTTTTACTTAAAACCAGACCATTGGGTGAGAGAAAGGGGATCTGCAGGATGGCCCTGTGACCCCTGAGGAGAATCCTTGGCGGTGCGCTTCTCCGAGAGTTCTTCAGCTCTTGGACTTCCTTCTCAAGTTGGATGATGTCCTCAGAACCAGTGTTCTTCTTCTTTTTGAGTCTTGAGAGTCTATGAGTGGCATGCTGGAGTCTGATAGTGTTCATGAGCTGTTTATGCATATCCTCAAACTTTGCAGCTCTGAAGGTCAACCTCTCAGCCCGATGAGTGTCACCTTGGTTTCTTGCTTTCTCAGTCTTTTCTCTATCATCGGATGCTGAACGGGGAAGCCAGTCAAGGAATCGAAAAGAGAGGGTCTTAGACCTGTATGGTGAGTCCTCGTGGTGAGTGCCATCAATTCCCGGAGGAAGTTTGAGATGTAGGAGGATCTCATTCTTTCTTTTCGCATCCAAAGTGAACCAATACCCCTGACCTATCGAGTTCTCTGTGCTTGCTGAGAAGTCAAGGCTGTAGCTTCTGAGCTGGGGAACAGTGAAGGGATATCCATTCTCAACCCAACTCTGAATCAGAGGTCCTAGAATGTTAGTGACTCTCTGATGTTTTGGTGAGTTGTCTTTCAGGAGAGAAGCCACCTTCCTCCTCTGTCTTGCTCTCCATCCAATCTTGATCTTCAGAGTATCAAGAATATGTCTATCAAGGGCAAAGCGTACCTGACGAAGAACACCTAAAGTATAGTGATATCCTGAACCATTGTTCTTGACAACATCACAGGAGTCTCTCACTCTCCGTATCAGGTCTGAGGGAATCCTCTTTCTTCTAAGAAGCTTAAGGACGTTTTCTTCAGAATCATTCAGGAGATTGATAGCTGACGTGAACAGTTCTCTCCGTGAGTAGTCTGCAAGGAGAGTACGACCCGCATGCTCAAGGGCGTTCCTGTGAAGACGCTCATAGACCATTTGTTTGATGTCCTCATTGTGCTGATAGCAAAGGTCCCTCTCTCTTCTCAACAGAGTATTTGCTTTACCTCGATACTCTGACAAACTCTCACCAAGCTGTTGAGCGCGGTCCGGGGTGGAATAGATTCTCTCAAGAAGAAGGTTGATACATCTAACATAGTTGTCAAAGTGCCGCATTAGTGTCTCGAGGTCAACATCTCTGATTTTTTTTCCAGACTGTTTTGCCATCAGGGACAATTGACAAAGCTGTTTGTTCCCACTAAAAGTGAATGAAGGGTCGGGTCTTCTCTCCTTTCCTTTACGTGAAACAACTCTGTCCTCGGAGTTCAAGGCAAACGACTCGACAAGATATTTGGACCGCGATGAATCGTTATAATAATTTACAAAGTTCGTGTCTCTGTAAATTATTTCCGT
>CAZPWM010000192.1:0-2595 GCA_964590575.1 uncultured archaeon | reverse complement strand
TGAGAATTAATGACTCTATCAATACGTTTCTTCACTTCTGGGTTTAAATCCATGATACTCCCTCATTGGTACAGAGTTTGCTTGGTCACATAGACCTATCTAAATATTGATAACTATCGTTAAAATAATTATGGTTATTATGACAAAGAAATTCCCGGAAGTAACTGGTGAGAATCTGAACGGGGTCACTATTCGAATCCCTTCTCAGCTGAATGGAGAGCTCAACATTCTACTGGTCCCCTTCCAGATGTGGCAACAAGGTCTTGTAGATAGTTGGGTTCCCTTTCTGGAACATCTAATGGAGAACAATACTCAGTTTGATTTCTATGAACTTCCAACCATCAGAAAAATGAACTTTTTCATCAGAAGGATAATTGATGGAGGTATGCGTGGAGGGATCCCATCAAGGGATACACGGGGACGCACAGTGACCCTGTACATAGACAAAGCACCCTTCAAGGAATCTCTTGAGATACCCACAGAGGAAACACTCTACTTGTATCTGGTTGACAGAGAAGGAAATATTCTGTGGAGAGAGTCAGGGGAATTATCGGATGAGAAAGCTACTTCGCTGGAAAATGCCATTGAAAAATTGACTGAATAACAAAATGAGAAGAGATAGCAGCATCTGCTATCTCCCGATAATTCATCTATGCGGCTTTACTTCCAGGAGGGAGGTCATCTAGCTTCACAGGAACCCATGCGCCTTCCTTATCAGCTCGTTCCACAGCAAGAATCATACCATGGCTTTCAATGCCACCAATCTTCTTTGGTTCAAGATTAACGAGGAATAGACCTGTGAGCCCCTCTAGTTCCTCAGGTTTGTAGAGATGACCGAGACCCGTCACCATGGTACGTTTCTCAGTACCGATGTCCACCTCAATCTTGAGGAGTCGGTCTTTGTCTTTCACTTTCTCACACTTCAGAATCTTTCCTGCGCGAAGGTCGACCTTCTGGAAGTCATCAAATGTTATCGTGTCTTTTATAGGTGCCAATTTTAATTCAACCTCTCCCGATTGTGCAGCCTTTGCTGCAGCTACTCGGCTACTAATTATCTGTTTGAGTTCTGCTAATAGCTCGTCATCAATCTTTGAAATCACAGGGGCGGGTTTGATTAACTTTGTTCCCACTTCAGGAGGCGTTAAAGCATCCTCAAGTAACGCATCATGAATAGATGCTGGATCATTACCAAGTTGAGCCCATATCGCTTCTGCGGCGGATGGAAGGAACGGTTCAATGAAAATTGCGAGTGCCTTTGCTAGGCTCAGAGCATTGAAGAGAACTTCACCAGTCTTTTTCATATCCTCCTTCACTAGCGCCCATGGTTGCTGAGATTGAAAGTATTCATTTCCAACAGCGGCAATTCTTAGAACCTCGTCTGCAACCTTTTTCAGCTCGTACTCATTAACAGCATCGATGATTGTTTCAATTGCACTCTCGACTTCTTTCTTAAGATTAGAATCAAACGTTCCCTTAGGCACCTCACCGAAGTGCTTGTGCGAGAAATGAATTGCTCGATAGAGAAAGTTACCTAGGGTTGCAACTAGTTCATTGTTTACCTTGTCTGCGTAAATATCCCAGTTGAAGTCAAGATCCTTTGTCTGTGAAGTATATGTAGCGATATAGTATCTAAGATAGTCAGGGTCGAGACCTCTGTCAAGATAATCTTCTTGAACCCACACAACATAGCCCCTGCCTCTACTGAAGTTATGGCCCTCAATCTTCACCATTCCAGATGCAACAATAGCGAAAGGGAGATTGTAGTCACTACCCTTCAACATAGCAGGCCAGAAGATACAATGATGCTGAACTATGTCCAAGCCTATGAAATGAACAAGACGACCATTTCCAGGTTTCCAGTACTTCTCCCATTCTTTGGGTTTGCCAATCTTCTTAGCCCACTGTTCAGTACTCGATATATATCCAATCGGGGCATCTACCCAAACATAGAGCACAAGTGAATCATCACCTGGAAACTTGATTCCCCAATCGAGGTCGCGCGTGATGCACCAGTCTCTCAAGCCCTCTTTGACCCAACCAAGTGCGAAGTTCTTGGCATTCTTTGTCCCATCCACATTTGCGAGATATTCTCCAATGAACTCTTCAAATGCACTCAGTTTCAGGAATTGATGCTTCCTAGTGATAGGTCGTGTGGGATTTCCACAGACCGCACATCGGGGATTTAGGATCAAACCGGGCTCGATATATCTCCCACAGCCTTGGTCGCACTCATCACCGCGAGCGTCTGAACCACAATAGGGGCACTCTCCGCGAACGAACCGATCGGGTTGCGAGCGCCCGCAGGTATCACAGAAGGGGGTTTCAATCTCCTTTGCATAGATGTGACCATTGTCTATCAGTGTCTGGACAATCTGGAGAGTCCTGTGGTGGTTCTCCTCACTGTCGGTATGCCCATAGTTGTCAAAGAAGATGTTCAGCCTGGGGAATGTGTCCTCCAAAATCTTGTGGTACTTCTGATAGGTTTCCTTTGGGGTCAGACCTTCTTCCTCAGCTTTCACGATGACTGGCGTCCCGTGAGTATCAGAACCGCAGACGAATGTAACAGCTACTCTCATCTTCTTAAGGAGTCTGACA
>CAZPWM010000191.1:0-2657 GCA_964590575.1 uncultured archaeon | reverse complement strand
ATTTCACTCACTTTTTCACTACCCGATGATAAGGGACTTGAGGAGATATTAACCCAGATGATTTTCCCATCTCGCCTCTTCATCTGAATCTCAAGACCATTGACACTCTTCCCTCGAAGAGATTCTTTGAAGATGTCTGCTCCGGGGTCATAGCGTGGTTCTGGGTCAGGCAGAAACTCTGAAAGGGACCTTCCAATAAGATAGTCAGCCTCACAAGCTAGTAGTTCCTCAGCCGCTGCATTGAATTGCTCAATTATTCCATTTCTATTCAGAGTGATATATGCAATTGGTGACATATCATATAGAGTAGCAAATCGGTTTTCTAGCTCTGTTACTTGAGCTTCAAGCTCCATCTGCGATGTGATATTACGTACAGTTGCAATGATTGCAGGTTCTCCATCGAGTTTAATCTCGGTTGGAGTAATCTCAACATGGAGGACATTGCTATCTTTCGATATGAGACGTGTTACGAAACGAGTTGCGTTCTCCCCAGTGATTAGAGCCTCAATCATTTCTTGGTCACGTTTCCGAGATACCGAATCAATGAGATCCTCAAAAGCTGTATCTTGAAGACTGTCTTTTTCATAACCTAGCATGTCAGTAAAAGCGGGATTGGTTAGAATGATATCTTCATCCTGGATGACCACGAAACCATCACGGACTACATCCATTACTTTGCGTAACCATGTAGTTTCGTGATTCTCGTCTGTCACTAAAGGCACCTTAGTCCCTACAATCGACACGGGTCTACATAAACAAATTTAGCGAGTCTTCATTCGATTTTTAAGACACGCGGGGTATTTACATAAGCAACACCGTAAAAGGAGTTTTTCCTTGACGGAATGGTTGAGAAAAGTTCTATGTTTGCTGAATGTGTGTGATTTGTCATGCGGTATGAGTGCATTAAGGCAAGATCATTGTTGTCCAAACCACATGTCGCAGATAGTTGGTTTCACATGAACAGAAGTCTTAACGCTTACCGGGGTTGCGAACATGGTTGTGTGTACTGTGATGGCAACTCTGAGTATTATCATGTAGACAACTTCTACTCGCACATCAGAGTGAAAGAAAATGCAGCTGTTGTTCTTCGAAAGGAATTGAAGAAACTAGGCTTCACATCCAGATCTGAACTAGAAACTGAAACACTCTGGTCCTTTCTGGATGATGAGGATGCCAAGAGGATTGCAGAGAAGGTCCCACGAAAGCTTGTGATTGGTGTATGTGGCGGTGTCAGTGACGGGTTTCAACAAGCAGAAAGAGAATACAAGGTGACCTATCAGATTCTAGAAACCCTTTTGGATTACGGAATGCCAGTTTTTATTCTCACCAAATCAGACATTGTGGTAGAGTATTTGGACCTCCTCAAGGAAATTCATGAACGTGCCTTTGCGAATGTCGTGTTCACGATTACATGTGCAGACGATGAAGTCCAGAAAGTGTTCGAACCAAATGCGTCAACATCATCAGAACGTTTCTCAGCACTCAAGGAAGTCAGAAAGGCAGGTCTCTATGGAGGAGTGATGGCGACTCCAATCATTCCAACCATTGGGGACAATGTTGAGAACATGACTGATCTTGCAAAAGCAACAAAGTTGGCTAATGGTGAGTTCATCCAGTTTGGAGGCATGACACTAAAACCAGGTCGTCAGAAAGAATACTTCATGCGTGTGATTAACAGACGCTTCCCTGACAATTATGATATCTTGGCAAGAATTTATGAGAACAACAACATATACGGACAACCGATCTATAGACGGCTCCCGGTAAATGTGATGGTACTGGGTCGACATATGTGCAAGCAAGTGGGTGTAAGGGACAGGACTTTACGCCATAAGATACCTCATGAGTACGGATCTAATAATCGAGTCCTTGGAGTTCTTCTTGACATTGTCTTTCGGATGAACATGTTCTTTGGAATGCCACGTAGTGCAACCAAACCATATTGGGAACTCGCAGCGAGAATTGAACGAGGTGTTGATGAACTCACGAAGCTCCGGACTGAAGGAGAGCTCAATCAACATCTGATGATCGACAACTCCATGGGTGAAACCGTAGTAGAGATTCTGGACACGGGATCCTGTAATGCACTTGACAATCTCGAGGCAAGAATCGCCAGAATGACGGAAACTCATCTTGATACGGAGATTCGGACATCTCCGGATGAATTTGTGTAGCTACTGACGATATGATTTATTCTGCTGACTTGAACAAGACAATCTCGTGAAGTGTTTGACCATCTTCTTTGTAGGTCTTGCCTTCATGATTAACTGTCAGTTCAAAGTTAGAGAGCAAACGGAAGTATCCAGGTTTCATGCGAAGGACATTCTTTGCTAGAAATCGGAGAACTGGATGGAAATTATCTAGCATATCTTCAGCTTCAAGAATTTTAGAAACTCTTAGATTGGCTTCCATTTCACCAGGTACGCTTATTGATAGATTATGGGGAAAACTGTGCTTTGCGCGATCATCGTACTCGAAATCATCGACAACAAACTCATAGTCACCAGTGCTAAGAATCGGATCTTTGCCTTTTGCAAGCAGAAGGACCTTGATTTGGTGATTCTCAACCTTCTCATTGCATTGGATGAATGCAAATGAAACTGTGAAGTCGTCTGTATACAAGCGGCCCCACATCCAATATTCAATTATGCTTTGAA
>CAZPWM010000190.1:0-2666 GCA_964590575.1 uncultured archaeon | reverse complement strand
GAAATTCTCAATTCGTGCTAGGTCAAGAAGTGCACGATTCTGGTTAGATCCTCGCGGATTCTGTTCTGCAATTTCCCAAGCCTTTTCTACTAAATCCAAGGCAGTTAGATAATTGCCCTTTCTAAATTCAATTACTCCCGAAATGTGATAGTACTCTCCTAGATTACGTTCCAAACCAGCTTTGATCAGTCGTGAGTATGCAGTTTCTAGTGTTTGTTCAGCTTTGTCAATTCTGTCCACTAATGCTAATGCCCAAGCTTTGTAGAGTAACATTCGTACACCCGCAAATGGAGCATTATATTCAATACCTCTGTTGATCCATTCTAGTGATTGCCGACCATCGCCTAGAGTAGCATAGGTCCTTGAAAGGATTTCGAAGTTAGTATCAGCAAGGCGTCCATCACCGAGAATTTTCATTATTTCATGAAGACTTGAAATCGTTAGATCAAATTCACCTGTTGTTTCATATACAAGAGATGAATCGTTAAGAATTTCGCATACGAAAATCGGTACTTGCAGATTTTGAACCAACTCATAGAGATCTTCAAACACAGATGCTGCTTCATGAACACTGACACACGTCAGTATGTTTCCCTCCTGAAGCATGTTCATGTACAAGTACAATGCATCGTTATGTAATTCAGCAAGAGATTTTCCCTTTTGGAGAATTTCGAGGGCTTCCTTTATTTCCCCCTCTCTCACTTTTGCTATACCTTCAAATGCATATATTACCGATTCAAAACAGTCCAGATGTGGATGTGTATCAATTAAGGCTTTTAATTTTTCAAGTGGTTCAAATAGGCTTATGACCTCTCCAAAGGGATGATGGAAAAACGCATGAAGAATGTGAAGTTCCGCTTCAATCCAATCATCAACCGAGGTCTCTAATGCTTTGTCAATAGATTCTACCACAGTATCGTGGGATAGTGCCTGATCTCTCTCTGCTGAGTCGACAACATGCAACCATGGCTTTATGTAAGGTACATCTCCATACCTTTCTCCAAGTAGCTCTACAGTACTTCTCATTCTACACCACCAGGCATGAACTGTTGCGAGATAGGCGAGATTCACTGGAACTTCGTTGTTTAGAGCAACATCACATAATTGTTGCACAAAATCGTAATAGCTACTCGCCCCATCAATGAGTGTATCAAGTATTGACTTAGTTTCTTCATCGATGAACGGATAGTACTTCGTGATGGTCCCGAGTGATTCCACTGAGTTGCACTCCCTCCAGAGTTTTCAGCAATCAAATAGTCTATTGAACAAAGAGACAAGATATATATAGCGATATCGAGTATATATTATACACGATACGCGATACGTATAACGCATATCGTGACGTGGTGAAGAAAATGGAAAATGTTGTCAAGCCTGAAACAAACAAAATCGAATTAGACGTGATGACGGACACAAGAGAAGAGGTCAGATTCACACGACCCAAGCGTGAGGCAATGCGAATATACCGCGCTCCGAGGAACACGCTTCTGTATGTGCAACCTCTCAGTGGTGTGGCGGCTATAGTTGCCCTTCTCCTTGTCCCATTGGTCACAGTGCCCGGAATGTTCATTTTGGTGGTAATTGCTGAGGTCTATCTCCTTGATTGGACATATTCCAAAGTAGGTGTACTGCGTAATGCTAGATCATCCATCTCGGGCAAATCTGCTGAACGAAGTCCCGAGGATGAGATCGAACGCAAGAAGGCAAGGATTAGTGCCAAGTACCAATACATAAAATAAACTATCATTGGAGAAGAAAAACGTAAAGAAGATACGCGATACGCAATCTTATAAACAATGGCAAGCAATACGAATCGGGTTAATTCAAATGACCGAAAAAGACGAGAAACCAAAACGATCCACCCTGCGCGAGCGGGTTTTAAAGAATATCTCAGCAGAAGGATTTGAGGCAGCAGAACGAGATATCCCAGTAGTTGCAAGGATGAACAAACGGGTTGTGGACATATTGGATTCATTAGTTGCCATCGGTGTCTTCAAGAGTCGGTCAGAGGCTGCGGCAGCTCTGGTGGAGGGGGCAATCTCAGCAAGAGAAGACCTGTTCGAGGACATCAGAAGACAAGCAGCAAGCCTGAGCAAGCAGCAAGATGTTGCGATGCAAGAAGCTCAGGATGCAATTCTTGGAAAGCTGGATTAATTTCATACTTCAGTAGTTATTCGAAAAGGACCTTGCAGACGCTGGATTCTCTGCTCGATCGCTCTCTTCTGATAGGGTGTTTCTTTAAGGTCTATCATCTTTTGGAGAACCTCTATGAAGTTTGGACGGATTGCATAGACACTGTCATCAACAGATCTCTCTGCTGAGCTCATCAAGATACAGAACACAGGGATGAAGACTACAGAAATACTTCCAGCTATCAAGAAGGTTTCAAAATCATCAGTCGTACCAATACCAAGAATCAATACTGAATACAGAGCCACACTGACTATGACTACAATAAAGACTAGAATGATTCCGAAGAGCCTCCGTTTTATCGCACGGTTCATCTTCACCTGATGGATGAGGAATGTGGACATCTCTTCAGTGTCAAAGGTCTTGACTTCGTCGTCATCAATTCTGAGATGGACTTTCCACTGATCCTTCTTCAACCGCATCACTAGATGTTCAGTTGAGCCATTCACAGTTCTTGTCTTGTAGCTGAAATCACC
>CAZPWM010000189.1:0-2861 GCA_964590575.1 uncultured archaeon | reverse complement strand
TCGATTGGATCTACTCCAGCAAAATGGATACATATCTCACGAATCCCAGGGAGTCTTTCATTAATCTTCTTTGAACCCAGATGTCTCAAATCAAGATGAACATATTCATCCACATATCCTCGACCCTCATCGACTTCAGTTTGAATCGCGCGAGCGACGATGTCTCGAGGAGCAAGCTCCATCTTCTCTGGAGCGTACTTGTCCATGAATCGTTCGCCATTTCTGTTAACAAGATAACCGCCCTCACCTCTTGCACCTTCAGTCATCAGAATACTTGAACCGAATAGGCAGGTCGGATGAAACTGGATGAACTCCATATCTTTCAATGGAACTCCAACTCTTAGAGCAAGTGCACATCCATCCCCGGTATTGATCAGAGCATTGGTTGAATGACTGTAAACTCTACCGAAACCTCCTGTGGCAAGGACAATAGCTTTAGCTGTAAAACCATGAACTTCTCCAGTGGCAATATTCAGAGCAGTAAGCCCACAGATTCGGTCATCTGATTTAACTAATGAAGTGACAAACCATTCATTGTAGAACTTAATCCCTCTTCTCAGAGCTTGCTCGAAGGTCGTTTGCAGTAGGTTGTGTCCCGTCTTATCAGCAGCGTAGCATGTCCGTGGGAAAGCAGCACCACCGAAGGGTCTCTGAGCAATCTTTCCATCTTCTGTTCGGGAAAAAGCTGTACCCCAACGTTCATTCTCGATAACCGCTTTTTGAGCTTCCTTCGTGAGAATCTCAACAACATCTTGGTCTGCGAGATAGTCAGAGCCTTTCACTGTGTCAAAGGCATGCGACTCCCATGAGTCGTTTTCACCAAATGAAGCATTGATTCCTCCCTGAGCTGCAACCGAATGAGACCTCAGTGGATGAACCTTTGTCACTATTGCAATATCGAACTTATCACAGAGTTCGATAGCAACTCGCAGACCTGAGAGACCCGCACCCACGATGACGACATCATGTTCGAAAGATGAAATCGTTACTCACCTCTGTTTACTAAAAAGGCGGTTCTGTTATAATGTGTACGGCTCGGTCGATTTCAGACCATCTTTGTTGGGTCCAAGATTTCATTGAGGTCCCCATCAATCTCAATACCCGATTCAGTGACAACCTCACGTATTGTTTTACCAGTTGCATGAGCTGTCTTGGCAATCTCAGCAGCTTTGTCATATCCAATGATTGGAGCTAATCGAGTTACAGTCATCAAACTTTGCTCAAGCTGATTGTCAATTCTTGATTGATTTACTTCAAGACCCTCAAGACAATTCTTGATGAATGAATCAATGCCGTTTGCAAGTAGGTGAATTGAGTCAAGAAGATTGACAATCATTACTGGTTTAGTGACATTAAGATCGAGAATGCTCCCAAACCCCTCAGCAGCCGCAATGGTAGCATCATTGCCAATCACCTGAAGAGCGACCTGAATGAGAGCCTCTGACTGTGTGGGATTGACCTTCCCAGGCATGATTGAGGAACCAGGTTCATTCTGCGGGAGGATGAGTTCACCAAGACCTGCTCGTGGGCCACTGCCCATCCACCGAATATCATTAGCCATCTTCATGCATGCTAGTGCAAGAGACCTCAGGGCGGCACTCGTTCGAACAATGGCGTTATGGGAGGATATGCCTTCAGCTTGGACAGGGTTTACTTTGAATTCAAAACCAGTTATCTTTCCAAGTTCGTCAGCAGCTCGTTTTGCAAATCCCTTTGGTGTATTGAGACCTGTTCCTAGGGCAGTCCCTCCTATGGGTATTATTAGGAGGGTCTCTGTGGCTGAAGAGAGGTCTCTGGTTAGTGAAGTTTCAATTTGTTGTTTGTAGACCTGAAATTCAGTTGAAAGGGGAATAGGAACTGCATCTTGAAGATGTGTACGACCTACTTTTACTACCTTCTCAAATTGTTCAATCTTGCTCCCAAGTGTCTTTCTTAGTTTATCAAGAACCGGAAGAAGAGATTCCGTCACCGCCTTCAAAGTTGATACATGCATTGTTGTTGGTATGACGTCATTGCTAGATTGGGACATGTTGATAGTATTGTTTGGATGGACAGGTGATTTGGTCCCTTTGGGATGACCAAGAATCTCATTTGCTCGGTTACTCAGCACTTCATTCATATTCATGTTCGTCTGAGTACCAGAACCAGTCTGAAAAATATCAATTGGGAACTGATCATCAAATTTCCCCTCTAGAACCTCATCAATTGCAGATTCGACAGCAGAAGCAATCTCATCTGGAATTAGTGCTGCGGCTTTATTGGCTATAAGACAGGCTTTTTTCACCTGAGCCAAGGAATGAATAAATTCAGGAGAGAAATGTCTCCCGCTTATTTTAAAATTCATTATCGCCCGTTGAGTGTTGATACTCCAGTAAGCATCTGCAGGAACATCTAATTCTCCTATCGAGTCCGTTTCTCTTCTAGTCTTCTCCACTTTCACTGCCTCCAGTGATTTTTGATGAACTACTTTCTATATCATCAAATCATCAATAATCTGTTGGACATCCTTAAGATTCGTAGTGTGGTCCTTTAGAGCTACGTCTTCTGGCAAAGCAATGTATGTAGCTAAATCTGGAGCATCTTCTTTGTAAAAGACACCAATTGGAATCTTACCTTCACTGACAAGAGCTTTCTCTAATGCTGCAAGTCTATTGGAAACATCATGTCCATTGTCCTGCAAGGAGAAGGTATTCTCGTTATAGAACTTCCATGTCAACTGCTTATTCCAGGTCACACAGGGTTGTAATATGTCAACCACAGCAAAGCCTGTGTGTTGCACAGCTTCCACCATAAGTTTCACAAGAGACTTTTGATCCCCAGAGAAACCTCGAGCTACAAATGTAGCACCAGAAGTTATGGCT
>CAZPWM010000188.1:0-2881 GCA_964590575.1 uncultured archaeon | reverse complement strand
GGAATCACTTCACCCTCATGTCGTTCCTCTCTTGCAATCAGTGGTGGAGTGGGAGCTGTATCAGCTTGGATTCAAGGTCCAACAGGACAAAGTGTGTTCAAAGTACGACCTCCACTCTATATATTCCAACTTGACTACCCGGGCAAAGACTATGCCAACTCTGGGACTCTCAGAACATGCCCTCTCGCCTCAACAACCTGGACAGATGGTGTGGACACGCATAGATGAAAACTATGCAGTCTGGATTATCTTTCAGTCTGAGAAAGGGATGATGGGAGGGCTTGTCAGTAATCTTCCCAATAAGTGGTTACGGACATCTTACTTCCGTTGTGTGACGGACCCAGAGGTCCAGAGGTCTACTGCCGGAAAGGTCTTGCAATCCTCAGACAGGAGTGCGATAGTCGTGACAGAGATTAGTGGTCACAAGATCGTCTGGATGCAGGCAGAGGGAGATGACGGTAATCTTGTGTGGTTGTCATGTGTCATTGAACACGGGAATGGCCCCTCTCTTCCTTGGATCAGACTAAGAGAACCTCACGAAGTTCCAGTACTGAACAATCAGGTCTTGGCACCTCCAGTATTACCTGTCGATATCGGAGCACGTGTGGATGACTTCCTCAGGGAGGTGGCATCTGTCGAGAAGGATGTCACTCAGGTCACCTGTACAGTCGGAATCGATGTGGAGAGGAAATTGTATGAGGTGGAGTTCAGGGACCGGTCAAGAAGGACTATTGTGGGAACTCTGTACTTCAGGAACACCTCAGAACTCGTGAGGACACTCAGACACCCAGTGAGAGAAGGGACTCCCCTGAGAATCAAGAGAAAGACATTGGTGATGTGGGACCACCAGAAAGACATCCAGTATCTGGGCTGTGAGTTGATGCGTGAGGGGAAAAGGGAGATTGTTTCAGTAAGCTTCCTCAGACCTCTCGTCTACAGAAGCAGGTTCTATCCAGAGAAATTCAAGTATCCACAGACTTGCAGTGACCTCTTATCCACCAAGAAAGGAAGGAAGGTCACCCTGGTTATTCGTCCTGAGGACAACAACAGGTTCAGGTTGATACTACAGGGGCTGTCTGCAGAGTCTTTACTCAAGAAACTTGAGGAACTCAAGATAGATGTCTTTGAAATGGCATTACTGGCAGAGTGTGAGCAGCTCATCGACACAGATAGAGGGACTCGCCATGATGCGAAGATTGATGCCAGCCAACTCTCTGACCTAAGGTTCTCACAGATTGACGACCATCCCAGACTGAAGGAGGCAATCTCAAAAGTCGTGACCGACAAGATTGTCGACGTTTCTGAGGCAATGAACAGGAGAGAACGACGGGCACAATGCAGACTGACCCTTGAGAAGAGAGATGGGAAGGATGTAGCGGTGATCAAGATGGTCGAGTCTGGCAAAGAGATTGACTCTTTCCCCATTGAGATACACAACGTTGAGCTCCTCAAGGAACTCATGATGGCTGATGGAGGCCCACTGACATACTATGATGTTGAAAACCTTGAGCAGTTCTATGAGAATGTCAAAAGGTTGAAGTCTAAGGAGAGGGAGGAAGAGAGTCTTTAGAAGATGCAAGAGGTTTCGTATGGGCAAGAGAGGCAATTGCTAGGTTGCTTCAATATGTAGGTGAATAATGAAGAATCTTCAAAATCGGTGTTGTATCCTCGTGATACAAGATACTCAATGACCGATGGCTCCTCACGCTTCAGTGCGTATTTGTCTTCATAGAATCCTCCCCAGCCTAGACTGAGGTTTACATCGAACTCGGGAAGACCTGCGTGGTCCTTGAGTGCCAATCTTCGACCTCCAGACTCTGCCATGGACACCATGAACCTGTAGTCAGACCCGTGACTCATGATGTTTCCACCCACTGGGTCATGACGCATGAATTTACCCAGACCAGGACTGGCGATGATTTGGTTTGTATAGATGAAAGTTGCATCTGTAGCCAGAGCCGTCCGACGCATGAGGTTCAACATGGAATTAATGTCCTGTTGTCTGGAAACCATTCTGTTGTCTCCCTTGTACTCCTGACGAAACTGACCAGTCAGTGAATCAATAATCACGAGCCTGACGTTCTCCTCAGCGCACATCTTTGGTATCCTCTCAAACAGGGTCCATGCATGGACTGTGTTCACGACATCCACAGAGCGGATGTTTTCCAAAACACTGTCGGAATCCAAGCCCCACCGTACAGCATTGGCACGAATGACCTCCGTCTTGTAGGACTTCTCTGTGTCCAGCCAGAGTACTGCACCCTCAAGCCCTCCCTTTTCCAGTGGCATTTGGGTACGAACAGCCAAGTGATAGCACAGCTGGGTCTTCCCAGCTGATGCCTTCCCGTAGACCTCGACCAAGGACCCGATAGTCAGGCCGCCCATGAGTCTTTGGTCAAGTCCATCAATTCCGGTCATAAGCTTTGATTGTGCCTCTTGCTCTTCCTCTAGCTGAATACCTGACCTGAAATTGAACTTGCTTACAAGAGTTCGAGCATTCTTGGTTATTTTGTTGGCTGTATCTACAGAAATGCCAGCTCGTGCGATTAAATCATCGGGATGCTGGACAGCCAAGAGTTCTGCAGTTGTGATATCGACTGCACGGAGCTTCTTTGCGATGCTTGGTCCAACTCCAAGAACAGCCTCCAAATCAGTCATCCTACCATCTCTGTTTCATGAGGGCCATTTGAATACATAAGGTTGTTCATCTTCAGAAGCTTCCATCTGCGCTTGAATAAACTCTGTTTCAACGTACGCTATGTCAATTGTGTGGTTCCAAGAAACACATCTACAGGTAAATTGAAGGTATTGCTCTGGTTAATGAGTTGTATTATCATTGATGACTAGACTATCAAATATCAGAAGTCCGAAATTGTCCGAT
>CAZPWM010000187.1:0-2976 GCA_964590575.1 uncultured archaeon | reverse complement strand
CCATCTTCTAGAGGAAACCTAGCCAAAGAGATTGATCCTCTTACCAAGACCTCTTTCCTTTGCAGCATCATACACAATCTTTGCAGCGGCAATATCTTGAGCTGACAAGCCTGTGGAATCGAACAGTGTGATCTCATTCTCAGACTCCCTTCCCACTTTATCTCCGTTAATAATCTCTCCAATCTCAGCATGGATATTGCTTTCTGAAATCAATCCCTGGCTAAATGCGTGCTGAATCTCTCCTATCTTCTTGCATTGTTCTAGACTATCTACCACAATCTTTGAAACACGGGTCATGATTTGTGGGTCCAACTCTTGTTTTCCTGGTCCATCTGCACCTATTGCATTGATGTGTATTCCTTCTTGAATCGAATCAACACCAATGAGCGCTTTCCTGGAGGGCGTGACAGTAACAAGAATGTCAGCATCTCGGGTGACATCCTCTGGACGCGTAACGATTTTTACGTCAACCGTCAGTTCCTTGGAGATTTGGTCCTTGTATCGTTCAGCCATTGCTTTATCAATATCCCATGCGGTTACTTCTTGGATATCAAACAACTCTCTAAGTGCAAGAACCTGCATTCTGCCCTGTGTACCAGTACCTAAGATACCTACCTTTTGTGAATCTTTCCGAGCAAGGACGCTTGCAGCTATGGCTCCAGCTGCTCCAGTTCTGTACGCTGTGATGTGCGTTCCATCCATAATGGCTAATGGCATACTGGTTTCAAGGTCTAAAAGAACAATCACTGCAATTCCCGGTGGTAGTCCTTTCTTCTGATTCTCATAGAACCCCGATGCAATTTTGGTGCCGATTAGTCCAAAATCCTCTACAAATCCTGATTTGATATCAACCTCTCCATTGTACTGGTGAACATCAAGATGTTGTACACTTGGCATCTGAACTCGACCTCGTGCGAAAGCAGAGTATGCAACCTTCACAGCTTCAATTGCTTCGCTCATAGATAGACAAGATTGAACTTCGGTCTGAGTCAGAATGATAACATCTTCCATGAAACAATCTCTCCAATACTGCAGGATTGACAAATTGAAACCTAGCAAAATAGGTTTTTGCTCACCTAATTCGTGAAAGGAATTATCCGTTCTTAAGAACCTTCAAGCCTTGCAAGAACTATATGCTGCCTATTAGAGTAAATCACAAAATGAGATGATTGGTTGAAGTTTCCCTTACGCCTTCAACCATTATCTAAATCTCATCCTTGTGAACTAATTCTCTCAATTTCTCTACAAGATCATTCACATAGTTATCATCGGAGAGTCGTGTTTTTATTTTATCATACTGATCCACCAGAACCTTGTCAAAACCTGAAACACGTTGGTTCTCTGGCTCGCGAAGTATTGTATAATCGCGAACTATCCTATTGGCAAGGTTGATAATTTGGTCCGTAGATGAGTCCTTGTAGGAATCAAAGAAGGGACCTTGAATTTGAAAGGGATTTGACAATTGAACATTCATTCTAACTGCCTTGTCGATTTTTGAACCCGAGTACGACTTTCTGATTCTCGAGAAAATTGGAGGGATACCAAATCGAATCGGATTTCTGTTTCCAATGCGATCAATTATCTTAAACGAACGAATTCTAGCACCAATACTCTGGAATACACTCCTTATTGGAATACTGATTGTTGGAACCCTGATGGTAGGTAGAGTTACTTTACCAAACAAGTACTCTCGATTTATACGTTCGATGCCACCCTTCACAATAATGCCCATCATGTAGAATACGAACTTTCTCACGCGGATTTGCGTTTGTCTCTCATTCGGTAAATATATTGCACGGACTGGGACATCCGCGACTCTAACACCATGTGAGTGAAACCTTATCAGCCACTCTGCTGGGTACCCATAGCCTTTCCTGGCTTTGAACCAATTAACACGTGGGTACACTCGCCTATGCATTGATGTATATCCCATCTGTGAGTCGTTAATGTGGTAGTATCCAGAAGCAAATTTTGTCAAGATGGAAAGACAGACATTCCCAAAGATTCTCCTGACTGGCATCTCGCGCCACGCATTCCCTGGTGTATTGCTTGAACGACCATACATGAAACGATTCCCTTTTGTATAGTCTGCTATTCCATTCGCGATTGGTTTGAGTAGTTCTTCGAGATCGAGCCAATCCATCTGCGCATCACCACCAACAACGACAAAGGCATCGTGTCCATCTTTGTAGGCGTGATGATACCCTGAAATAATGGCTGCTCCAACTCCCCTATTGATACGATGTTGTATGAGACGAATTCTAGAATCAGACCTTGCATAATGTTGTACTATCTCTGCAGTCCTATCCCTACTCCCATCATCAATGACATAAATCGTATCAACAATATCTGGGACTGGCCAGATAGTTTTTCCAATCAGCCTCTCCTCATTGCGCGCAGGAATTACTGCCGCTACTCTTAGCGACCCATACAACTCTAGATTTCCTCCCGAAATTTTCTTGAGATGCAACGCTTATAGTCGAAAATTTGGCGGCAATCCTAGTTTCCACTAGATATTACTTGTATACCTAATTCTCTCTCTCCCTAAACTTGCATCCCTTCATCCCTTTAGACAGAGTGAAGTGGTTTAGGTTTCTCTCTCTCCGATCCACGGGTAGGCCGTGTGAAAAAAAAGTCGTCAATACTGGAATAAAGGCATTCTAATAAATTCCTCCGTGTGTAAAATGGAATGTTTGTTTCAAAAATGGACATATTTTTCAGAAAATCGGCATCACTCTCATCGCATTGATTCCGCAAAATAGAATGTTTCTTTCAAAAAAGAAAATTTACTCCAAAAAATCGACATTAATTTCACGGTTGAATGAAGCTAAGTTTTTCGGACGAAAAAATATGATTGTATTTAAAACTATTTGAAAATTAATGGGTGTCCGGCTCAAGGGAAGAATCAGCAAAAAGGATTTCGAGTGTTCCAATAGATGGCTATATCAACACATTATCTATCTTGTAAGCTTGCAT
>CAZPWM010000186.1:0-3082 GCA_964590575.1 uncultured archaeon | reverse complement strand
AATCTCGCGCCGAACTTGATCTTATGTTTCATAAGAGGGGACTCCTAATTTACATGAAATAAGGAATGAGCGGCGTCTAATATCTCATTTCGTCAATGCTGACACTACTGGCAATATTTGAATCCTTTACGTTCTGAGATTGCCATAACATGGCCTCCATGTTTTTAACCTGATGTACTCAGGATAACCTCTTCCCATATAGTAATATTATAACCGTGTCATTATAGCTCAATGGTGATTTTATGGCGAGTGAAAGGAAAATACTCCTGAAAAAGATTGTGGAGAAGATAGGTGCTGGTGAGGCTCCAGAGAATATCAAGAGAGCCTTTGTGCAGAATTTAGGCGCAGTAAATCCATCAGAGATATCCTTCTACCAAGATGAGTTTATCAAGGATGGAATGACTCAGGAGGGTTTTCATCTTTTACTTGATATTGGTCTAGAAGTCTTCAGAAAGGCAATACAAGACCAAAAACCCATAGTTCCGAAAGGGCATCCAATTCATACTCTGATGGCTGAACACGCATTGCTTATGGAGTATGCAGATGAGCTACAGTCACTTGTTAATGCATTAGTAAAGGGAGAAACAGAAGCCAAACCCGAGTTTCTTGAACGCATTAGACAGCTGATTGGGTTCTTCGTAGAGTCAGAATCACACTACCTACGCGAAGAGAATGCTTTGTTTCCGGGGATAGAAAAGCATGGTCTCACAGGGCCTCCTGCGGGAATGTGGAGTGAACATCAAGAGATTCATACAATTGAGAAGTCGTTGTTCGATCTAAACTCAGACACCGATAATGGACTTTCTGATAATTTGAAGAAGATGAGTGAGGTTTCCCTATCACTTGCCAATATACTCGCAAGCCACTTCAACAAGGAGAACAGCATCCTGTTTCCTGCTTCAATGAGGTTATTCAGTGAGGAGGAATGGGAAACTGTTGTTGAGGATTTCGATGACATTGGATATTGTAGTTATTCAATCAGACCAGTAGGGAAAGGAAAAGCTACTGAGTTTGTATCGGACGAGGGCGAGGTCGTTTTCGGAAGTGGGAAGCTCTCAGTTGAAATGCTGGAGGCAATATTCAGGCATCTTCCCGTCGACATGACATTTGTTGATGCTCAAGACCGAGTTCAGTTTTTCAGTGAGTCACCAGAGCGAATCTTTGTACGTTCGAGGGCAATAGTTGGAAGAAGTGTTCAACTATGTCATCCGAAGGACAGTGTTCACGTTGTGGAAGAGATTCTTAATGATTTCAGAAATGGAAAAAGAAACTCTGCAGAATTCTGGATCAACCTTGGCGGCAAGACTATCCACATTCGTTACTTTGCTGTTAGAAACGATGAAGGTACTTATCTAGGCTGCCTAGAAGTCAGTCAGGACATAACTGAGATAATGAAAATTACTGGCGAAAAAAGACTGTTGGATTAGGTTTCAATCAATGAGCCACTCAGGTGTCATCGAGTGATAGATATCCTCCATGTCACCAGAAAGAACTCCCACCGGCATGTGAGGAGTGTCGAATTTGATTGCAACATTCCCCAGATTGTCGGCAATAATAAGACCTGCTTCACCACTTGTCTTCTGACGTAGTTCTGACATTACTGTTTCTGCCGCCTGTAGAACTGACATCCCCTGTTCAACATGAAAAACTGCCATTCGCCCCATTGTGATTCTGAGAATCTGTTCACCCCTCCCAGTACAGCTAGCCCCAGCAATGTCATTCGCATAGACTCCGGCACCTACGATGGGTGAGTCACCAACCCTTCCAGGTTGCTTCCCAGGCCAACCACTAGTCGAAGCTCCAGAAGCAATCCTTCCATTCTCATCAACTGCAATTGCACCTACAGTATCATGACTCTGTGCAATAAGAGGGCCTTTTGTTCTTTTGGCAGAGGTCTCTTCTCGGTAGCCATCAGCTAACATTTGTTCGTAGAGTTTGTTCGCACCCGAACCCACAATCTGAGAGTTGGAGGTCCTTTCTAGGACATATCTAGCAAGGGAGATTGGGTGAACAATGTCCTGAACAGCCATAACGGCTCCGCTTTCAAGACGGTTGCCATCCATTATCATAGCATCTAATTCTATGTCGCCATCACGGTTCTTACTTGCACCTAAACCTGCTGTGAAAAGGTTCGTTTCCTCGAGGACCCATATAGCTGTTTCCACTGCATCAAGTGCAGACCCACCTTTCTCGAGTGTGGTCATCCCCCTTATTGCGGCTGTTCGGACTGCCTCTAATATGGCTTTATGGAATTTCTCTTCGAAGACCGTTGCGCCACCATGAACCACGATGATAGGGAGTTTCACTAGGACCACCATCCCCGGACTAGGTTATGAGGGACAAAAACCTATCGAGAAAGCCATGTGCGACTACATGCCTAGTCTATGGAGTTCTTCCTCAAACATTTTTTGTCGGTCCGCTAATGCGGTCCTTCGTCCTGCGAAAGTTCCTAAGTCAAGAGTTCCCGCTCTCGCCTGTTCATCAAGTCGAGCTATCTCCGCCTTGATCTCTTCCAAGCGTTCTCGTACCACATCCACTCGTGATGCAGCCCCCATCTGGTCGTCTTGAGTTGGTGACTGGACTGAGATAATCTGACCGTCTCGTATCCGATAGATTCTGTCGCACTGTCGTGCAATTGATGGGTCATGGGTGACCATCAAGACAGTCTTTCCGAATTCTTTGTTGACCTTGTGCAGATACTCAACAATTATGGCACCAGTTTCAGTATCGAGATCTCCAGTAGGTTCATCACACAGTAGAACTTTTGGATTATTTGCAATGGCTGCAGCGATGGCGACTCTCTGGCGTTCGCCACCAGACAGCTCATCAGGCTTGTGTTTCATACGGTCAGCAAGACCCACAATACGCAGCAGTTCCTCTACTCGAGCCTTCCTGGTACTTCCATCTGTTTTAGCGGCAAGCATAGGTAGCTCGACATTTTCATACGCTGTGAGTGTAGGAATCAAGTTGAGTTCTTGGAAGATATGACCAACAATCTCACGCCGTAGAGCAACCAATTGAAGGGGATTGGCATTTGTCACATCATATCCCGCAATAACGGTATTTCCAGCAGTCGCCCTTG
>CAZPWM010000185.1:0-3092 GCA_964590575.1 uncultured archaeon | reverse complement strand
GCCAATTATGATCATGATAACCGACACCATTAACTGATAGTACCTTCTCACCGTCACGAACAGTTCCTTGCACAGAAGCTCTCGCAAAGGGAACAATCCAAGTAAGGTAGTCTTTTTCATGAAAATGGATAAATCCAGTTCCGGGCTTCCATCCCTTTACCTCACAAGTATAGGTTAGATCAAAGGCAAGCTCTCCCTCATCGAGATGCAATTCATATACGGGAAGTTCACCCTTTGTGTAATCGACTCTCATGTAGTTGTTACCAATATTGACATCTGCTTTCTCTCTTGAGGCAGAAAACTCAGACTTATCATATTTAACAAACTTCTGCGTCTTTCTGCCATCAGGTCTTAGTAGAACAAGCTCTACCCCTATTTTTCCGAATGTGGGGCCTGGATTGGGAGCGGCGGCATAGAAGAACGCAACAAGAGTGTAACCTCCATCGAGATGTGCGTCGAAGTACCACCACTCACACTGGTTCTTTTTGCCAACCTCGATATGGAGTGCATCATCTTCTGGGTTCATTGGAATGATCGTACCATCACGTCTTCCAGGACCAGTCCAACCTTCTTTAGCATTCTTACTGATTTTATCGTCCATGTTTATTCCTCATTTTTATTTACAGAGATGTAGTGACTAGAGTCACCTACACCATTTGGGTCAAAAGTTTCCTTGATTTTACGAAGCCATTTTGGATAGTCCATTGTCCGTGGACCATAGTAGTCATGTACCTTATCTCCTACTATGAAGAACGGCATTCCAAGTGCTTGCTGCAGGTCAACCTCATTGCATTCATCCTGATACTCAGCATATCCTCTGCAGGAACCGACCGATGCAGCATTGTATACGGTAGGAACCTCGAGATGTGCTGTATGCCCGCATTCATAAGCTGTGGTCCACACGCCTTCGCCTCTGTCGTCGCCTATAACGCCTTTCTCAATGTACTTGAATTTGATAGGTTGATTCACTTTTGCAATTTTCACAGCAAGTGCAATTGTATCCATTCCTCCATGGGTACTCTGGAAACAGTTGGAAAATCGAAAGGCATGGCCACCTAGCATGTTCCTGACTGACTCAGCGTAATGAGAATCTCTCGGGACAATGACCCTATCCTCGATGAGATCGTTTCCTCCGTGTTTCTCCATGATAGCTTTCATGAGTTTTGTGCGGTAGTTAAACTCGCGCTCCGTGTGTGCAGTCACCAAGACAATGAAGTACCTCTTAGCCGTGAGAAGCACGCCTCCAAATATAGCCTCAATAGCTTCCATCTTTGTATCAGTGAACAATCCAGCAAGGCCCTCAGCTGAAGAGCAGCTTGCCATCATCACTGCATCATGGTCATTGACCTCGTAGAACGCTGGCTCGAACTGTTCCCACTCAGGAAAATTCAATACGAACATCTTCCAATATGGGGGCACCTTCCACTCATAGTATGGAACCGTACCGCTGATCTCCCATGTGAAATCCTTGGGAGCTGGCCAGGAGTAGAGCTTGATAGCTGCCTTTGTGAACACTCCGAGACCCCCGTACGCACCCATCCATCCACGGATTACGCCTCGCATGCTGAATCCGGGTCCATCCCCACTAAACCACCTTCCAGATTGTTCATATGAACCAATCTTGAGAAGCTCGCCATTTGGCATGACCCATTCAGCTCCTAGAAGGTTTCGGCCACTAAATCCTGTATATGGTGAAGTAAACCCTGGCCCAACGAATGATGTGTGACTGGCAAGTGGCGATGTCTGAGGCCCTGCTCCTTGAGCATGATGCATGAGTCCGTATTTGAATAACTCAGCCTGTAGCTCTGCGTTGGTCACATATGGTTCAATGACAGCATACATATTCTTAGAATCAATCTCGATGATCCTATTCATCCGTCGAAGGTCAATCTGAATTGATCGGGGATGGGAAACCCCCGCCCATGGACCCATGCCTGTGCTGAATGGTTTGAACTTGATGTCGTACTCATTACAGATTCGTACAATCTTTTGAACTTCCTCAGTTGTTTCAGGTAGGACAACAGCAGCAGGTCGAATACCAAACCTCGAGGGTTTTTCCCCTCTCTGTGCACTCTCGATTTCGTAGCCCCACTGGAATGCGTAGGTGTCTAATATTGCTGGAGCTCGCGTGATGAATCGCGCACCAACTGCATCACTGAGTTTCTTGTAGACATTATCCTCTAACATCTACTCACCTCCCTCCAGTGTCTTCAACACAAGCTGTGTTAGGTCGAAGAACCCGAGTGAGCTTCCTTTCGCCTTCAAAGCATCCTCTAAACTAGTTTTACAAAATGGACACGCTGAAACCATTGCTTCTGCCCCAGTGGACTCTGCCTCCTCGACTCTTTCATTTGAAGCAAAGAGGGCGAAATCCGGGTATGCAGACTTGCACCCTGCTCCCGCACCGCAACAATAGGAGTATTCTCTAATCCTCTCCATCTCAACAAGCTCTACTCCAGGGAGTTGCTTCAGTACATTTCGTGGAGCATCATAGACTCCATGCGTGCCTTGTCTGAGAGGCTTAGGAGGATCCCAGATATAGACCTGAGACAGAAGCTCGACCTTCTCCCCTTCGTAGGGTTCGTACATCAGCGCCGTCTTGTGCATGATGAAGCAGCCGGAGAAGACTTTGATGGGGCCGAACGTCAGCCGGTCCTCGCGCCCGCCGGGCGACGCGCCGATCCCGTCCAGTGCCTGCGGCGTTGTCTCCCAGGGCATCATCGTGACGCGGATCGGCAGGGCCTTCCTCTCCTGGAGCGCGCGGAACGCGCCGATCAGGTCAAGCCCCGAGGCACCATCGGCGACCCCCGTGAGGCCGAAGGCGGCGCAGATGCGCAGTCCCTTCTCCACGGCCACGGGCAGAGGCCCCTGGGTCCCCCCGGAGGCGAACTGTTCTGCCAACGGCGTCATGCCCTTCGCGGCGTACGCCGAATAGGGGATCTCCTCCTCGCAGCGTTTCCAGGTTGGCACCGCAAACCAGTCGATCCCCTCGCGGAAGTCGGCGTAGATGAGGTCGGCCGTCGCGCCCGATGGCGCTACGTGCACCTCCATGTAGGAGATGCTGTCGCCGTTCACGTCGATAAAGAGCTCGA
>CAZPWM010000184.1:0-3109 GCA_964590575.1 uncultured archaeon | reverse complement strand
TTGTTAATGAAAGTCCCTTTTTCGTAGTGTGGACAGTATGACTGAGAATAGTATCGAGATTACTAATCTGACATTCACCTATGAACGTGGTCCTTTAGCACTTCAAGATATTTCCTTAGAGGTTAAGAAAGGTGAGATTGTTGGAGTGCTTGGTTCTAATGGGTCTGGAAAAACAACCCTCTGTTTTCATCTCAACGGCATCATCCCGACCGTTTATGCTGGTTCTGAGAAAGGGTCAATTATGATGTGTGGTTTGGACCCTTGGGAGGTTCCGATAATAGAGCTTTCACAGAAAGCAAGTATGGTCCTTCAAGATCCCGAAACTCAGTTCACCACGACCGATGTGAGATCTGAGCTTTATTTTGGACCTTCTAACTTGGGAGTAGAAAGAGAGGAGATAATCCGGCGCGGTAAATGGGCCGCAGGAGTCTGCGGCATCAGTGGATTAGAAGATAGAAAACCACAGGAACTCAGTGGTGGACAAAAACAGCGAGTTGCTTTAGCAGCTGGATTGACGATGCTTCCTGAAGTCCTTATTCTTGATGAACCTACAAGTCAGTTGGATCCTGTAGGCACTACTGAGGTTTTCGATGTTGTACATGAGCTTGCAAACTCCAAAGATATGACGATCTTGATTACTAGTCACAAAACAGATGAGGTTGCTAGACTCGCTAGTAAGGTACTAGTTCTCAACGAGGGTAAAATGATTGCTTACGGAACGCCAAGGGACGTCTTCTCTCAGGCAGAGCTCCTCAATGATGTAGGAGTGAATCCTCCTGCAGCAGCGTCGCTTGCTGTTGCTCTTGCAAAGAAAATACCTGGATTTGAGGCAAGGTATCAGAAGGCTGGTGGAATTCCTCTAACTGTTCAAGAGTGTTATGATTTATTGAAAGATCTTCTTGACGAAGGTTTTCTGAAACTGGATTGGCACGAGCCTGATAGACCTCTAAAAATTAAAACAGCTCCAGTATTAGAAGTTGAAAATGTTACCTTCACATACCCAGCTAGGATTCCCGTCACAGCGTTGAGAGATGTTTCCCTCACGATATCAAAAGGTGAGTTTGTTGCAATCATTGGCCAAAATGGAAGTGGCAAAACAACACTGGTCAAACATTTCTTGGGTCTTCTTGAAGCAACTGAAGGTACTGTGATGGTTGATGGTGAAGATGTACGAGAACTTACGATTGGGAGCATTGCAAAGAGTGTATCCCTTATCCTTCAGAATCCTGATTACCAATTATTCTCTATCAGTGTTCAGAAAGAGCTCGAATTTGGTCTAAGGAATCTTGGACTTCCTGAAGATGAGATAGCGAAGAGGGTTGATGCTGCTCTAGATGAGGTCGGTCTTGAAGAGGTTCGTGAGATATTTCCCTTCCGTCTTAGCTTTGGTGACCGTAGAAAGGTTGCTGCGGCTGCAGGGATAGCAATGGACCCCGAGGTGCTAATATTGGATGAACCAACAACAGCTCAAGATTATGTTGGGCGGCATGTTCTTTGTCAGATAGCATCGAGAATGCGTGACCAAGGAAAGACGATAATCATGATATCTCACGATATGGACTTGGTTGCCCAGTATGCTGATAGGCTCGTTGTGATGGCTGATGGTCAAATCATCGCTGATGGTCCGAAGAGAAGTGTTTTTGATATGCACGAAGAGCTGGAACGAGCATTCTTGAAACCTCCCCAGATAACCAAGCTATCACAGATGTTACGTGACTATGGTATAAGAGAAAACTTGGTGACCGTTAAAGAGCTTGAAAACTGTTTCAAACCAGGAGGTGGCCGCTAGATGGCTTTCGAATATGTTAAGAAAGATACACCACTGGACAGGATGAACCCCCTAGTCAAACTCCTGTATATGGCCTTCGCGCTGCTTCTAGTGATACAATGCACGCGTATTGATACTATTAGTATCCTATTAATCTGGATTCTAATAGCTTCATTATGGTGGGTTGTAGGAAAGGTCGAGCTCAAAAGCCTAGGTTTTCTGATCAAGCTTCTAAGCTTCCTCTTTGTATTCTTGTTCATTGTCCAAGGACTAACTTACAGATACGGTGATCCGACCTTGATCCTGAAGCTGTTTGATTTTCCTGTTGGTTGTGGAGCTGTTAATTATGGAGAGCTCACTGTGGGAGGAGTCATGTTTGGGCTAGTCATCGCATTAAGGGTCATTGCAGTGGTCATGGTGATTCCCATCTTTACAATGACATCTCCTATGAGCAAAATAAGTGGTGCTCTTACTAGAATACACGTACCTCAGAAAGTGATTTTTATGTTCATCACTGCTATGAGATTTGTTCCTCTTGTTCAAGAGAGCATGGCCAACATCATTGAAGCTCAGAAGATACGGGGATTTGATCTCGATTCTGCTAGTACCTATCAGAAACTACGAAGAGCGTATATTCCTATTATAACTCCTCTTCTGCTACTAATGTTTCGGCGAGCAATGGACCTCGAGGTAGCAATAAACGCTCGTGCCTTCGGTGCTAAGAAAGAGAGAACAGACATGGAGGATATCTCTTTCAAAGCTAGGGATTACATTGGAATCCTAATTATTGTCTTGACGTTTTTGTTTTGTATGTATCTTCTGTACTTCGACCCCACATTGATTACTTGGAATCTCCTTGTAATACTAGTGACCAGTATTGCTTCTGGTGTTGGTGGTGCTCTCTTTGCACTCGGAATCACAGATGTGATCATAGGCATCAACTCCGCTCTTCTTGGTATCCCAGTTCTTGATGTCATTGGTGGATTCTTCAATCAGAACCTACTCACTGGGTATGGAGCCATTATTGCAGTCTTACTTATCGTCTACATTGTTTATCGTTTGATAAGAAGGAGAACCCGGAAGAGGAAGAGAGTCAAAACATAGGAGCCTGTTTCATATGAAAGAAGTCCGCGAACTTCTCACTGCAGTCGTCGGTGAAAACAACGTAGTTACAGCAAAAGTGGATAGAAGAAGACGTAGGAGATAGAGACTCGAAAGAGGTAGAATGAGTTGAGGATTGATACTCAGTAAAGTAGCGTTGTCACTCAACTCCTCCCAGAAGCAAGGCCAAGAGAGCCTTCTCTGTATGCATTCTGTTCTCAGCTTGATCAAAGACAAAGG
>CAZPWM010000183.1:0-3217 GCA_964590575.1 uncultured archaeon | reverse complement strand
TGAGGAAGGCACAATATCTTGAAGCCTGTGGGGACTATCACAAAGTATTACCCCTTCATCGATGAGGAATCCAAGTCTGTGCTAAACTCACTCATGGATGAATCCAGTAGTTACTATGATTTTGTACAACGATTATGTACCTTTGTTATTGAAAATGAGGTTCCAGTCAATCTAGCTTATCTTGCGGCAGTTCAAGCATGGTGGTGTAGAACAGAAGAAACTATGAAATTAATACAAGAGAAGTTCACTGATGTACTCTACATAAGACCATGGGGGTATGTTCATGCGACACTTGAGAGTGATCAAATACGGAATCATGACGCTGTCGTTGAAGCTATAGAAAAAGTGATGGAAACATCTCCTGATGATTGGATTCTGACGGAGCTTCACCTTCTTCACGCACACTTTCATTGGCCCATGTTCGGTGATATTCCAAGTTTACTTGAACCGGTCGAAAAGGCAAGAGAGCTGATAGCTGCTAACCCTCTTCTGGAATGTTTTGAATCGCCGGCCTGTTTTTACGAGGGTTGGGCAAAGAGAATCGAGGGGGACATAGAGGATGCTCTCGCTGTCTACAAAAGAGGTCTAGAGCTTGCTAAAACTCATGATGACGCCTTACACATGTACATGAACCTCGGGGGTCTAGGGGACGCTCCGAAGAATGTCAACATTAAGGAGGCAATAGCTCGTTTCGAAGAAGACTATGATCTTGTTCAAGAACTGGAAGTGCCCTTTCTGGAGGGAGACGTCTTGCATGACTCAGGCATAGTGTTTCTAGTAGCAGGTGAGTACGATCTCGCAATCTCATGTTTTGTTGAAAGTGGCAAAGCTTTTGGACTATCAAATACTCCTTTCCCAATGCTTGCGAGAACCTATGTTGACTTAGGTGATGGCCAGCAAGCTCTGGACATAATCAACCAATATATCGAATACTCTGGGTATATTGAGCTTCCAATTGCATTTATCGCGAAAGCAAGGGCATTGGCACTACTAAACAGATTAGATGAAGCCCAGAAGAATCTAGACAAAGCACGCGAACTCGTGATGAAGAGCGGTCTCGATAGGCTCTTGGGACGCTACTATCTAGCTTCAGCACTCCTTGAACTGGCAAAAGGTGACTATCCTGCTGCCATGGATTTCTACGAGAAATCGTGGGATATTTTTGAACGAGCTGGTGAGTTGGCAGGGGAAATGAACCGTGCTCTTCTCGGTCTAGCACGAGCTGAGATTTTGCTCGACAATCAAGTGAAGGATGCTAAGAAGAGTGTCACATGCGGGAGGTGGCTCTCCAAGCTTGAGAAGTTTGCAACTGAACGTGACTTGCCTGGAATAAGAATGCAGGCCGCTCTACTGAAGTCAGAATTCTATCAGAATCATGGTCAGCTCAAAGACGCACAGGCGACACTTCAAGATGCATTGAATATTACCGACTCGCGAGGTGTTGCAACTCTTCGAAAGAAGATCAACAATAGAATCAGTGAACTGAGTCAACTTCTCAGAGCAGAGGTATCCAGTGAGAAACGGAAAGTGTGAACGTCGACTATTCTATACGTTCTAGGAACTCAATGGTTCGAGCGAACAAGTCGTCTTTGAATCGATCATCGGTCATGATCGGATGAGGCGCTCCTTCAACCATGTACATCTCTTTTCTCTCAGAGGCCAGACCATCGAAAATTCTCTGAGCACTGTCCTTTGAAACACCACTATCAGCAGTTCCCTGAGTGATGAGAGCAGGACAGGTCACCTCTTTGAGAGCCCTCTTCAGTTGCTTCAATGCATCGTGCATGATTAGACCAATACTTGTTGGAATCCACTCATACCCAACCCACCCTTTCTCCCGCAACCAACTTGGCGCAGGTGACTCGTGCCGCTCAGGAATAGATCTACGAAGGAGGGGAATTCTACTTATGGTCGGGAGTAGACCAAAGAGCCTACTCTGGATATTATATGGTGCCGCCCATGTCACAAGACCATTGACTTCGTTTCTCTCTGAAGCTGTGAGTAGGGCTAGGACTCCCCCTGCACTGTGTCCAACAATGAATACCTGTTGGCAGGTCAGTAAGAGGCGATTAAGTCCTGAGTGTGCATCTGCAAGCCAGTTATCAAGAGTGACATCAAAGAGGTCCTCTGGTTTAGTCCCGAATCCAGTGATTGAGGGTAACCACACAGTCATTCCAGTCTTCTCGTGTAGGATATTCGCGAACTCTTTCAGGTCCCAAGCAGACCCACCTCCTCCACCATGAAGTAGAAGACAGCCTCTTGTATTACCCTCGATGAACAGGGGTTCAGCTCCGGGGATGTAGTCGGACATGTTTACTCTCCACGATTATGTTGCTGCTTAAGTGCCTCGAAATCAGGGTCGATGTCGACATAACGCAGGATGAATGCGGCTATCAGGAGGAATGGTGCAAACACAGGGCCCCACCACATGAGACCCGAGAGTTCTCCTCCGGTCATGATGACCGAAAGTTGCATGAGTCCTCCCAGAAGAAGACTAGAGGCTGCCTGGAACATGTTCAGAGGTACACCTATGAACCCTGTGTAAATCCCCGATCGGCTCTCTCCAGTGATAATCTCGTCTACCTGTGCAATGTCCGCTGGAACCACATAGCTCATGAGATAATAGATGGCCATCCCGGTCCCTATGGGGATAAAGAACAAAATTGCAGCTAGAGTATTTCCAATGACTGCTCCTATGTTTCGGAGGACTGGAGTTAGAGGAGTGAATACGAAGAGAACCAGCAGTCCAATGATCAAAGATTTCCTCTTACCCAGTTTTCGAATTCCCGTCAACCAGACATAGAAGAATACAATCGTAGAACCAAGCATAGCAAGTGCCGCTGGAGCAAG
This sequence comes from uncultured archaeon, assembly GCA_964590575.1. GTDB lineage: Archaea > Asgardarchaeota > Thorarchaeia > Thorarchaeales > Thorarchaeaceae > SMTZ1-45. The sequence goes on along the minus strand of CAZPWM010000183.1, from coordinate 367 downwards.
TGACTCAATAGAATTGAGGGACATGACTTGTTGGAGGAATCCTACTAGAGACTGGTTAATTGCAATCAGGGTGAATGAGAGGAATCCCACGACAAGTGTCCATCGGATGAACGTTCGATTCCCTACTGCAACTCGGGTTTCATCTCGGAGACTGCGCTGAATCGGTGCGATACCTGGCTTTGCTCTGATGACAAGCATTGATGGTAGCATGAATAGAAGTGTGATGCCAGAGAAGATGAGTAGGAGGTTGAGACCGGTCTCGCTTAACTGCTCTGGAGGTCCTGCTATAAACAACAGGGGTGTCATGACCCCTAGAATGCCACCAGCTGAGTCTGCTGCGAAGTTGAAGGTGTTCATAAATCCTGAA
>CAZPWM010000182.1:0-3224 GCA_964590575.1 uncultured archaeon | reverse complement strand
GTCGAAGACGACGATTACGAACCTATTGAAGCCATATACGAACCCGGAGGAGAACGACTTGCCAACTTTGTCAAAGATCCTTGGCCTCCAACAACCTTCATTCTGGTAATCATTGGTCTTGCGATGGTTCTTCTAACGCCACTTGACTTATGGGCGATTTTCAATTATTTCCTCATTGCTGATTATTTCATGATTATTCTTGGGGGTGCCGCAATGACATTTTCCATTGTCACTTGGAACCGAGCTGGTCGCCATAGATTACGTTGGGCTGGTATCACAAACTTGTTCGTAGTTGCTGCATTACTTATTGTTGCCACCCTTGATACATTCAGTTGGATTGTTAGTGCTCAATCAATTATTCCTGGAGTAGACACACCTATCATTACATTGGCACTGGTACTGGTAGTCTTCTCGATATACTCACTATGGGTCATTCAAAGAAACTTTGGAGGGCCTGACCGGTAATTTAGGTGTTTAAAATGAGTGATGGCGTTCCAACGCTAGATGAGCTCATCTCGCTCATTCGTGATTTTGTACGTGAGCGTAACTGGGAACAGTACAATAAACCCTCTGCACTAGCTGTGTCAGCATCTATTGAGATGGGTGAACTTCTTGAGTTGTTCCAGTGGAAATCAGATGACGATATCACTGAACTTCTCCGAAACAAAGAATTCAACACTGCACTAGCTGGAGAGATTGCGGATGTAATGGTCTATTTATTGCGAATTTGCGATAAAGCAAGTATTGACCCAACTCAGGCCATAATTGAGAAGATGAAGCAAAATTCCAAGAAGTACCCCGTAGACGAATGGGTGGGGAAGGCTCCAAGCAAGATTAATCGGACTGAGTGAGCCGTGTATAGAGGTCTGGTCGTCTATCCTGAATCACATTATTGCGATCAGTTATCATCTTACCATCTGCTTCTCGGGGATCAATATCAGCAAAGGCAAGTCCCACTTCATCTCCTGATAGAGTTGCTAATCTTATTCCACTAATGTTCGTGATTTGAGAATACCCGGAGAATTCTACTCCTCGTTCTACGCCTATTCGATTCGCTGTGGCGGTAAAAACAAAGTTCTCAATTGATCTTGTAACCATTGCATGTTGACAATACGGAAGAACAAGATTGGCAGGATGGAGGATAACTTGAGCTCCCTTCAAAGTCAGAACTCTAGCTACTTCAGGAAATGCCCAGTCAAAACATATCATAACACCAAATTTGGCACCCTTGAACTCAATAACAGGTGGCTCTTCATTTCCTGCGAGAAACCAATCCTTCTCATTCAGGAATAAGTGAATCTTTCGATAAGTACAGAGATGTTCGCCCCGTCCAAAAATCGCAGCTGCGTTATAGAGGCCTTCAGGAACCCGCTCGCAAATACCTGCTACGACAAATCGGTCCGCTCTCGACCATGAGCGAAGTTCCTCCGAGAACCTACCTGATGGTATCTCTTCTGCTAAGGATCTCGCTTCTTCAAGACTTTCAAAGACATAGCCTGAATTGCATAATTCGGGAAGAACAAGAACTTCTACCTGATTGTCCTCAGCCTCTTTGAGCAATGACTTCACTCTCGACAGGTTCTCGTCCACATCCTTGAGTATAGGTTGACATTGACCGACTGCTATTCTCATTCTGGTTTCGCCTCATATCTATGAAAGACGGTGTGCTTTGTTTCCTTCGGTAGTTAAGATAAAATGGATGAGTTACGCCCACTTCTAGAGTAGACGTAACGAGATTACTGATTAGAACAGACCATGTTGCATTGCAGTCTGACAGTCACAGCCTGCATCTTTTGGAATGTTTGATATCATCTCGAAGGTCAGTTTCCTGACTCTCTCAACATTTTCAGACATGGTCTTCAAGACCATTGCATGTGTGACATGCTCTTCGCCGTGGACATCATAGTCTGTTGGCATCGAGATATTCACGAAGCATATCCCTGCCTCACGAGCTAATGCTGCTTCAGGATAAGCAGTCATTCCAATGACATCCCATCCTTGGTTATGATAGAACATTGATTCTGCAGCTGTTGAGAATCGTGGACCATTGATGCAAACGTATGTTCCTTTCTCATGGACCTTGTACCCTATTTCTCCAGCGGTATCTACTGCAACCTTCCTCAGCTCTGGACAGAAGGGCTCAGCAAAAGGAAGGTGTGCAATTGTGCCTTCTTCAAAGAAGGTGTCCTTGCGAACTCCCATCGTTCTGTCGAAGAGCTGGTCCGCTATCACAAACTCACCTAGTTTTATTCTCTTGGGCTGAAGACTCCCGCAAGCAGCTGGACTAATGATGCGTTTTATTCCTAATGCCTTCATTCCCCAGATGTTGGCTCGATAGTTAATCATGTGTGGTGCAATTGTGTGTCCTCTTGCGTGTCTAGCAAGGAATGCAAAAGTACGACCTTTGACGGAACCTAAGATGAAATTATCAGATGCTGCTCCATATGGAGTGAATACCTTTACTTCGATAGGATTCTCAATCACATCGGAATCATAGTTTCCTGACCCTCCAAACATACCGATTTCTATCGGAAGCAGATTTTGCATTTCCTCTGATTGGCTCCTGTCTACGGGACCAGCTGATAGTTTCGCTTCAAATGCCAGTTTCTCTCTCCTCCTTAATCCTTCATTCTCCATGCTTTGTCAAGTGGGTACTCTATAATTCCTAGGAATCCCATGTGAGCTTTGAGTTTTGAAAGTTGATCATCAGAGAGTACGATATTGTTGTACTCCCGAAGATGCTTCTTCAACTCCGAGGTGCTGAACTCTTTCACCTTTTCTCCTTGAAAGATTTTTGTGATCAGTGCGCTTAAATCCTCGTAGAAGTTCCAAGGCCAGATTTCCCAAGCCCATGCAACTTCCACTCCAAAGTAATCTGGTACAAATTTTGAACCCGCGATATGCATGAGGGTTGCACTTTTCACTTCAGAAGGACCGCACTCCTTTACATGTTCGACTGCCATTGTAAGGCTCTCTCCAGTATCTGTGATGTCGTCAACAACAAGCACACGCTTTCCCACCACATCTCCAGTCAATGGACACGTGAGTTTTGCTTTACCATCCTTTGTTGCTGTGACTCCCCAATGATCCACTTTCACAGAAAACAAATCTTTCACACCCAACAAATCGCATGCGATCCTTGCATGAACCCACCCACCTCGTGCAATTCCAACGATAGCGTCTGGTTTCCATCCATCGTTCTTTATCTTAGTTGCAGTTTGGTA
>CAZPWM010000181.1:2300-3302 GCA_964590575.1 uncultured archaeon | reverse complement strand
ACCCTAGTCTGGTGGGAATCATTAAGAAAGATTTTAACAAACTTATTCAGGAAGCACAAGACTGGAGAGATTTCAAAGTATCATATGATGAAAGACTCAAGCAAATTCTTACTAATCTAAAACCAAGGGACCATGTAATTCTCTTTTACGACTCATCTGAAGCGAAACGGAACACCCTGTTCTCGTATGTCGAAAAGGGTCTTGAGAATAGGGAAGCAGCCATGTACATATGTTCAGAAGAATCACCTGATGAAATAAGAGCGGCCATGAATGAATTCGGAATTGATGTTCAGAAATACGAAATGCAGGGAGCTCTAGAAATTATTTCGTATACTGAAATGTACATTAAAGATGGTGTCTTCAATCTTGACGAGGTCATGGATATATGGACCACGTCTTACAATGAAGCAATATCAAAGGGATTCAGGGGCATGAGAGTGACAGGGGAGATGAGCTGTTTTATCGAGCACAATCTCGTCAAAGAGCTCATAGATTATTCACACGCTCTTCACACGATTCTTGACATACCAATGATGGCTATTTGCGCATATAACTCAGACATGTTGGCTCAGGTAGACAATCCAATCGATGTCTACTCTGAATTAGTAAGAACTCATGGAAAAGTCCTTTTCGCTGGAAAAGACAAGAGCGTAGGAAAAATCGAGATCCGTTCAGGGCATTGAAATAAATTACGCGGGAATATAGATCCATTGACGCATATCCTGCAAACAAGGATAGCGCTTGATTAGTTGCTTTTTGAGCAGTTTTCGAAGTGCGTACCTTACTGTTCTTGGGGCAAATGACACCTCATCCAGAAGTTGTTTGGGAGTCACTCCATCTTTCCCGGTAGATCTTAGAATTGTGAGGACTACCTCCTGACTTTTAGTGAGCTTGAACAGTCTCCTTTCATATCCAAGCATAGATACGGTTTTCACAACTACCACTTCATTTTATTTTATAACAATCTAAATAAAATATGATTTAAACGCATGTGACTGTAAT
>CAZPWM010000181.1:0-2290 GCA_964590575.1 uncultured archaeon | reverse complement strand
ATAATACAGTAACACAAACACTCTATGAAAACTGCTAATTAATAAACTAATAAACCTATTAACTATCAACTGCTCTAATCATATTCTAGCAATTAGGAATTAGTTGGAGCGATTCGATGAAACTTCCTTAAGAGCGCCAGTAGAGATTGTTGTTAAAATGACTAAGCATGAACGTCTTGAGAAATTGGTGATAGAACGAACCAAGGACCTTCAACTTGAGATTCTCGAACACAAAAAAACACTGGTTGCTTTGAAGGAAAGCGAAAGTCGTTACCGTAATCTGTTCGAACACTCCGCCGTTGCACTCTGGATTGAAGACTACTCAGGAGTAAAAGAAGTAATGGACAACCTGCAATCCTCAGGAGTCGCAGATTTACGTGTTTACTTCTATAAGAACCAAGATGATCTTCTTCATTGTGCTGATCTCGTGAGAATTCTAGATGTCAATAGAGCAACTCTATTGCTACACGGTCTTTCTGATAAACAAGAGATGATAGGACCCTTGGGTAGATTTTTGACAGGCGATTCACTACACGTTTTCCTTGATATAATCATGGCATTGCATTTGGGGAACCTACCATTTGAGAGCGAAGCTGAAGAAATGACAAGGACAGGAGATATAAGAACCCTGATTCTGCAAGTTGTGATTCCTCCAAGATATCAAGATTCGTGGGCAAAAGTGTTCCTTACAATGATTGATGTCACTGAAAGAAAGAAGGCAGCAGATAGTATTGCAGCCTCGCTTGCGGAAAAAGAAACACTTTTGAAAGAAATTCATCATCGAATCAAGAATAATCTACAAATCATCTCCAGCCTACTCCACCTCCAGTCCAATAGGACAACAGATGACGTAATCAACGCGACGCTTAGAGAGATTGAACAACGTATCAGATCTATGGCTATGATTCATGAAGCACTCTACAAATCCGATGACTTTGCAAGAATAGATTTTAAGAGATATATAAAGAATTTAACAGGATACTTATTCAATTCCTTTGGAGTAAGTGCAGACAGAATTTCTTTGAAGGTTGATATCGATGACAGCCGCCTCGGTATTGATATTGCTATGCCCTGTGGATTAATTGTCAATGAACTGGTTTCAAATTCTCTAAAGTATGCATTTCCCGACAACAGATCAGGTGAAATTGAGGTTTGTCTAAGAACCATCAATGATGAAGTTCTTGAACTCTCAGTGAGCGATGATGGTGTAGGACTGCCTGATGATTTCGATGTGAATCGAGATGACACTTTGGGTGTACGATTAGTAAGCAGCCTTGCTGAAAGACAACTCCAAGGAACATTCAAACTGGATAACACTGGAAACACAAGATACGTGATTCAATTCAAGAAGGAACGGGGGTAAAAAAAATAGAGGCAAACACCAACATAATGATTGTTGAGGACAACGCCATTGTAGCTTTAGATATTGAAGAAAGATTGAAATCGTGCGGCTATAATGTAGTTGCTTCAGTTTCTTCGGGCGAAAAAGCAATAGAACTGGCATCGTTATTGCAGCCGAATCTAATATTGATGGACATCAGACTAGAGGGACCCATAAACGGAATCAAGGCTGCAGAAATAATCAATGACAAAAATAAATTTGCTCTTCCAATGATCTTCCTTACTGCTTATTCAGATCCGCAAACACTTGAACAAGCAGGAGCCACTAGACCGTATGGTTACCTACTGAAACCATTCAATGAGCAAGAGTTGCATGCAACAATTCAAATGGCCTTGCGTAGGTTCGAGATGGATCAGATTCTTGCAACCAATGAAGAGAATTTCAGACTGTTTTTTGAGAATGCTCCTGTTTATGGTTACATGGTATCCTTGGATGGATACATTACAGATGTAAACAGCACTGCGCTCTTAGCTTTGAATTATAGCAAAGAAATGCTGGTAGGTAAACCACTAAGAACCCTATACGCGCCAGACTCTTCATCACAATTCGAGAAGGACTTGACGGACTTGAAGAAGGGTCAAGTCATCACGAATAAAGAGATGGAGATCGTTACAGCAGACAATACAAAACGGATCGTATTTCAGAATGCCAATCTCGTGCAGGCTTTGGATGGAAGAGAGTTGTTTATTTTATTCCTGCAAGAGGATATTACTAAGAGCAAACACATGGAGGAGGCACTCGTACGTCAAGAGGAGTGGTTTCGAGGCATCTTTGAGGAGTCGCCCATCGCCATCAACGTGTTCGACAAGACTGGTGAGATGGTCCTGGCAAACCGTGCGTGCCTGGACATGTTTGGGGTGAAGGCGACCTCTGACTTTCAGGGGCTCA
>CAZPWM010000180.1:0-3382 GCA_964590575.1 uncultured archaeon | reverse complement strand
CAGGGTGGGCAGTTTAATATTTGGAACCCGATCCATGATATCAAACTTGTCACATAGTTCGAAATCTCTATGAATGATGTGTGGGGGACACTTACGAACTTCTTGCTTTGATGCGTCAATCATCTCCCTTGAAGTCCCCTCATGAAACATGAAGTTTCCAACCGCATCAACATACCCCTCGAAGTCATTGTCAAGGAGATTGAAGACCATAGGATTTACTCTTAGCTTTGCTCCTGTGCTAACCAAGATTATTCCTCTGAGATATTCTGTGTGGTTAAGTGCATAAAGTTGTGCGAGTGCCCCGCCCATACTATGTCCAGCAAGAAACGGTTGGTCAAATTTTGTGACGACCTCATGTATATCGTGAAGATAGGAATGAAGAACATCTTCCTCAGCTCTATCAGGAGACTTCCCATGACCATTTAGTTCAACTGCAACAATATGATAGTCTGATGAGAGACCCCTCAGTTGCATGAACCACGTAGCAGATGAGCCGCCTGCGCCATGCACAAAGATGATTGTCTTCTTTGCAGGGTCTCCAGCTTCTTCATAGTTCACTGTCATTGCCTTTTCTCTCAGTTTTTTAGTTCACAGGGATACTCAAAAATCTGGCCATTTAATAGTTGGTTTGTTTTTGTAACCTCGAAGGAAACCAGAATGCGGACCCTGATTGTTTATTGTACTCGTTATGGAGCAACTGAATCCACTTCTGAAGAAATAGCTAACGTCTTGCGTGATGAGGGTTTTGACGTAAGGGTTGTCAACGCGAAAAGGGAGAAAGTAAAGGATATCTCTGAATATGAGCTGGTGATTGTCGCAGCAGGCCTACAGATGTTTAGATGGTGCAAAGAATCAGAGAAATTCCTGAATAAGTTTCAGAAGGATCTTCGAGAGAAGAAGACAGTCATCTTCCTTTCATCAGGAGCCCGTGTTATCACGAAATATGATGGAGATTCCGAAGCTTTGGAAACGCAATGGCAAAAACAGCTCGTTGATAAGATACAGGAATACGCACTCAACCCGGTAGCAATGAACATCTTCGGTGGTTTGTGGGACTACAACAAGATGAGTTTCGTTTTCAAGAAAACTATGGGTCCATTTAGAATGAAGCTCGCGGAAGTTGGAATTAAGGAAGTTGAACCAGGTGTTTATGACACTCGTGATTTGGATGAGATTCGAAATTGGGCAAAGGAATTAGCTGAAAAGGTGAGATGAAATGAAACGTAGAATTATCGCTCTTCTACTAGTGGTTCATGGGTTGATATCATCGATATTCATGTTCTATTTCGAGAATCCTCCTGAGCCTGGAGTTGGATGGAATGGTACTTCATGGTTATTGACAGGTATCCTAGATGCAGGGATAGTCAAAGCACTTGGAACTCTACTCTGGGGGCTGACTGTACTATTGTTTATCGTAGCGGGTATTATGGTGTTCATAATGCGCAAGCAATGGAGATTGATTGATATCCTCGCGTCTCTTGTGTCTCTTCTCGCGTACATTCTTTTCTGGTTTGGATTAGAACCGGTTCCGGAAAATTGGATTCTAGGACCCGTGATATCAGTTGTTACTCTTGTAGCTCTCGTTGTTGTGCGTTGGCCTTCAGACGATTGGATATTTCGAACCGAAGCTACAATCTAGCAAACGATTGTTTGGTCCACTCGTTTCAAATCCTTTAACAAAATCAATATGTTCATTATCAGACTCATAACCAAAATAGTGGACGTGAATTAGATTGAGCTCAGGTTATCGCAAAGAACGAGTTCCGAAATCTCGCAAATTGATTATCGAGAATTGCGAGTATGCATTAAGAAAGCATAGAATGCTTGGATTGTTTGAAGCTGATGTGACAGAGGCACGTAACAAGTTACACAGATATAAAGACAAGACAGGTGAATCTATATCCTTCACCGGATGGATTGCAGCGTGTGTAGGGAAATCTGTTGGAGAGCACAAGCAGGTTCACGCACTCATGATTGGAAAAGACTTTGTGATATTTAATGATGTAAACATCAACATCCTTATTGAAACTATCATTGAGGGCCGACTATATCCTGTCAACTACATCTTGAGGTCTGCGAATGAGAAAACCGTCATGGAAATCGACCGTGAGATTCGCGAAGCGCAGAAGAAAAAAGAAGAGGATTATACTAAAGCTGAAGAGAACCGAGGTATCAAACTCCTCTTATCTGCTCCAAAGTTCCTAAGAGATTTACTTTTCTGGCGCAAGGTTCGTAAGGACCCCGTTTTCATAAAGGAGAAAATGGGGACAGTCGCAGTGACCTCAATAGGACGATTTGCTAAGTCTGGTGGTTGGGCAGTTCCTCTTGGTCTTCATGCTCTTAACATAGCTGTCGGTGGTATATCGGTAAAACCTGGATTTGTAGGCGATAGTATCGAAAAAAGGGAGTATCTTGCATTAACTGTGACACTCGATCATGATGTAGTAGATGGCGCTCCAGCAACCCGTTTTGTGGCAAGACTCATTGAACTACTCGAAGAGGGATATGGTCTTCCTATGTCCTGATGGCTTCTCTATTATAATATTCGAAGTACAAAGAAGCTACCTTTAAATCAAAGATGTTTAGCGAATGAACTGCGAATGACTATCCACAATAGAAACCCACTACTCCTCTGTCTTGTAGGTGGAATACTTATGATTCTCTCCGGAGTTAGCGGAGCGATTAGAGTAATAGGCGAATTATCTGAGATTCTTCCATATTTCTTTGGTCTCACATTCTTTGAATCATTTGAGAATTTCATGGCTGGTCTCGCGGCGTGGGCAGCTCTAGGAGGCATAGTCACTATTCTTGGAGGCTTTATTCTAACCACTGAAAGGGTTCGATTTGGTAGGATTGTAATCTTAGCGGGTATAGTAGTAAGTGTAGTGGGTCACTTGATGATACTGGTACAGATGGCGTCAACAGGGGTTTTCGTCATGAGTTTGATAGACCAACTTCAGCAGTCACTTGGATGGATTGGTGCTATGATTGCATTCATTGCCAGGATTATAGCTGAACAAAAACCGATGGTTGATCGATGAAAGTTACACGTCAAAGATTGAAACAGATGTTTCAAGATTCTTAGCAGCTTGAATACACTCACGCAAGATACCTTCTTTGTCGACATCCATTCCTGTGAAAACTGAAACAAACCAGACTCCCTTACCAGTACCGCAGATCAGACTTACTGCCCCTTCAGGATTGATCGCTACGAACCCTTGTTCTGTAGCTAATGCTCTTAGGAATTCAATATTCTTCAAGGAGAAACTCTGTAGGTGGCCATTCCATGCTTGGATGATTATTCCAATCTCATTAGCGATATCCATGTTGTCGCTAGCGTAAGCAACTTTTCCTTCATAAGTGAAAACACAGAAACCTGTTA
>CAZPWM010000179.1:0-3424 GCA_964590575.1 uncultured archaeon | reverse complement strand
ATGTGGACAGCTCACCCAACAAAGGAGTCCATAGTAGCTTCGCGGACCAGCAGTCAGCACCTGATTCTACCTATGATATACTTACAGAAAGTGATACTGGAGTATCCTATGCGTCTGAGTGGTTAAATGTCAATAGTAACGATTCCACTTGGGTAGATTGGACGGTGATTGGAACTGCCCCCTATCTCGATGCCCAAGATGAGCCAACGAACATCATCCATTCACAACAGGGTGGTGATCAGATTGGTTGGTTTGAATTCGGAGACACAGCCATAACAGGAACTGTCAGTGTAAATATCTCTGTCTACTGCATGAACATCGATGGTGTCGCAGATGACTCGGTTGAGATTTATGTGGACTACACTGGGACTGGAGCAGGTTCCCTAGTAGGAATTGTTGGGCAGCATACAAGCTATTCCTACGACAATATTAGTCTAGGCCCTCATTCGCAGGCTGAAGTCAATACCTTGAGAGTCTATCTAGTGTCGAATAACATCGATGAGGCCAATGATGTCTATGTGGACCATGTCAGAATTGGAGTTACTAGGCCCGAAATAGTCAACTTTGAGTTGGACAGGGAGATTCAATGGACTGGTGTGTCATACTCTGAGGAAAATGAGGTTGTCTGTATCTACACAGGCAATCTCGGCTCTGAAGATATCAGAGTAGATGTCTGGAATGGCACGGATTGGGAAAACCTGTTTACGGATCTTAGCCCCAACACTTGGAACAATATCTCTGTATCAAAATGGTTAGATTCCGCAACGCTTACTTTGAGATTCAAAGGCGGATCTGAAGCGAGCGATACGGAACCGGATTCATGGGAAATTGATTCTACACTTCTCCATACCTGGACTCCGATTTTTACTCCAGCAATAGATCAAGAACCCACCTTGGATAATCCAAGCGACACTGACAACCTTTATGCACAATACCAAGAGTATCAAGTTACTGTCTATGTATCTGATCAGAATGGTTTCGCAGATATTGACTACCTAGAGATTGGACTATGGGATGATACTCAGACCACAGAGTATTGTAGATACAGGTACGATGAGGACACGAGCACTTTCACTGAGGAATATGATGCTGGAACCTATGTGACTCTAAACACAGGAAGCTCTACTGCAACAGAGAGCGGCAATGATATCGATGCGACCTTCTATTTCACAGTGGACTGGGACTTCCCTGACTCCACTGACTTGGATGCTAGATGTTATGTGATCGATACTCAGACTGAGTCTGCAACGACCTGGTATGAGGTCAATTGGGATGTTGAAACACGTCTTGACTATTCTGTCATTCCAAGCATTGATGATGGCGCTGGGACTGCAGACAGAGGAAATCTTGATGGATCATTCTCGCTGACTGGTATGATCATATACTATACTTCTGTGGATGATTATCCGTCCTCGTCAGCAGTCGATGTCTGGGTTTCCGCTTCTGAATATGGAAACAGTGTTGGTCCTTGGAGCGACTTAACGCTTGTTTCTGGTGCATTCAATGTCACCTGTTATGCTGATGATGTGGTGGGTCAGGATATATACACAGTTAAAGTGGTTGAAGAGGGTGCAGGATCCGGTGGCACAGACCTCCACTACACAACCAGCGCTACAGATACCTACATTGCAGACCGTGTTCAAGTTCAATCATATCTAGTAACAGACAACAGAGTTGACATTGGCACAAGTGTGAATATTGATTTCATGCTCTTTTATGACTACGATGACAGTCCCGTCACTGATGGCACTATCACTCTTTCCTCTATACCCGCTACTGATCAAGGTTCAGGTGTATGGAGGATTACAGATTCTGAAACAACAGTCACTGCTATCACCTATGACACAGTCATTTATTCTGGAGGAACACATGGAATTTCCATTGTGGATCAAAATGGTCTCTCCCAACAAGTAATTTGGGACCAGATTATCGTACAGACCACTGTAGCTGACGATACCCGAGTCAATGTCGGAGTTAATGTTGAGATTCGAGTCACTCTATGGCTTGCATATGACAGCACCCCTCTCGGATTAGGAGATTCAGTGACTCTTGATGGAACTGTAATGACTTGGGATGCGGTGAACACATGGTTTGATTTGACTGTTTCACAAGCATCAGTAGGACTCTGGACTTACTTTGTCAACTCAAGCACTCAAGCAAGTTTTGGAATTACATCTTTGGACATAAATGGTCAAAGTGTAGATGTCATCTGGGATCAGATTGTCGTACAGACAACGGTAGCTGATGACACCCGAGTGAATGTGGGGGACAATGTTGAAATTCGAGCGACACTCTGGTTTGCATATGATAGCATCACTCTAGGAAGTGGCGATATTGTCACACTTGCTGGTCAAGCAATGACTTGGGACGCTGGACACTCTTGGTTTGACCTGACTGTATCACAGGCTTCAGTAGGTCTTTGGACCTATTATGTGAACTCTAGCTCTGATGGAACGTATGGAATCACTCTTCTGGATACTAACAGTCAAGCAGTAGATGTTGTGTGGGATCAGATTGTCATTCAGACAACAGAAGCTGATGATACGCGAGTCAACGTTGGTGATAATGTAGAGATTCGTGTGACCCTCTGGCTTGCCTATGATAGCACTTTTCTGGGAAGTGGCGATACTGTCACGCTTGCGGGTCAAGCGATGACTTGGGACTCAGGGAATTCTTGGTTTGAGCTTACAGTTTCTCAGGCTTCAGTCGGTCGATGGAATTATTTCGTTAATTCAAGTTTAGCTGCAACATTTGGAATTACAAGCTTAAACACAAACAGCCAAAGTGTGGATGTCATCTGGGATCAGATTGTCGTTCAGACAACAGTAGCTGATGACACCCGAGTCAATGTTGGTGCAAATGTGGAGATACGAGTCACCCTCTGGCTTGCATATGACAGCACCGCTCTGGGAAGTGGCGATACTGTCACACTTGCGGGACAAGCAATGACTTGGGACAGTGTTAACTCTTGGTTTGACCTGACTGTATCTCAGGCTTCAGTGGGACTCTGGACTTACTTTGTTAACTCAAGCACTCAAGCAAGTTTCGGAATTACTGTAATTGATACCAACAGCCAGAGCGTTGGAGTGGTCTGGGATCAGATTGTTGTTCAGACAACGGTAGCTGACGATACACGAGTTAATGTTGGAGCCAATGTTGAGATTCGAGTGACCCTTTGGCTTGCATATGATAGTGCATTCTTAGGAGCTGAAGATTCGGTGATGCTTGATGGAACTTCAATGACCTGGGATGCAGGAAGCTCTTGGTTTGACCTGATTGTATCACAAACATCAGTTGGGCGCTGGACCTATTTCGTCAACTCGAGTTCTGAAACAAATTACGGAATTACGGTTCTGGACATGAATAGTCAAAGTGTAGATGTCATCTGGGACCAGATTGTTGTCCAATCCACAGTGGCTGATGA
>CAZPWM010000178.1:0-3425 GCA_964590575.1 uncultured archaeon | reverse complement strand
TCAGACTACCTGAGAGGGCTAGTACGAAGAGGGACTTCCAGAATTGACTGGATTGGTCCAATTCTGACCAAAGACGACTATCTGATGCGTATCTCGGTCATAGTCTTCACAAATACTCGGGCTAAAACGAGTCAAGAACATGCTGTCAGAAAAGCCATTGAAAAGGTCATTCGAGCCCATGCAAAGAAACACGTTTTTGATGAACTGGTCACTAAGGTGATTCTCGGTGATTTGGCTTCCGAGGTTCACGAAGAGGTGAAACAAATAATTCCAATTCGTGAGTGTGAGATTAGAAAGAGCAAGGTACTCAAAGGACCAGAAGAAGTCAAGATTAGAAGAGCCAGACTAAGAAGAGGCACAGCTGCTGCAGAAAAAGAGTCATAGATACACTGTATCAGATCTCAAGTACGCACAGTTTCAAGCTTGTGAAGAGCCTGTAGTAGTAATACCATGAGGTTTGCAAGCTTAGTGAGAGCTTCGGTATCTGTTTCGTTATCGATGACGTCGTTGAGCGCCTTTAGTTTATTGATCAGGGTTTCTCTGAGTTCGGGAATCAATGATTTTGCAGCTTGAGCTTCTGCTTCTTCATCTGATTCTGCATATACTATTCGCCTATCACATTTTACACAATAGGTATCGTTTTTCACTTTGAAAAGAGGAGATCCACATAGAGGACAAGCATCAGCAAGCATTGTAGCTCCCTGCCTTAGGAGCTCGGCCATTCTCTTAACTGAAGGGTCATCTTTGTCGTTCATTATTTTCACTTAGGAACATGTATTTGCTAGAATATAAGAGAATCTGCATTACTATTGAATCTGTTTGGTGTTTGAATAAAAAAATCTAAACTCGGTATGTCTTATGAAAACGTTGATATGGTTAACTCGGTGAAAGTCTTTTGTTGTTCGCACACCATTTGTGCGTCAAGACCATTCAGAGGTGAGTCCATTGGACCCCGAAACACAGAAGAGTATTGATCAGTCTAAACACCTCCTAAAACAGATATCGGAGGATTCCTCAGTTCCCAGGAACATTAGGCGTGCAGCCAATGAAGCAATCGCTGTTCTTGAGAATGAAACAGACTCTCCAGCTGTGAGAGCGCAAAATGCGATATCAATCTTGGATGAGCCAAGCCAGGACCCAAACTGTCCGAACCATGCACGGACTAAGATTTGGCATGTTTCCAGCTTGCTGGAGCCAATTCGTGACTAGCTCTGTTTGGGACTAAATGGTTATTCGATAAGACCAGCCAAGACCATGTATGGTAATGGACTGGCACCCATTTCCCGGGCCAGTGTTTGTTCATGATAAAAGCAAGGATAAGAGGAATCTATTCACAGTCTCTGACGCAGATTATGCTGCAAAATCATTTTGATATAGTGCAGCCCACCCCAGAAGTAGCAAGAAGGTTTGGTCTTCCTTATCGTAGCGATATTCCAGATGTAGACATATGGGACAGAAGCGATCTCCAAGGAATTGTTGCTATTGCTTATGAAACAGTTTTGACTCGTCTTACTGATGTGTTACGTCGACGATTAGGAGGAGTCATTACTAGAACTCCAAGGGTTGCTAAGAGCTCTGTCTATCGAGGGATTGTTCTCGGAAAGGATGAAAGAACAGGACAGACAAAGGTGGATTTGGGAACGATATCTGGATTACTTCCTGATAGGGGACTCCAAAGAGGACAACAAATCATGGTTCAGATACGAGCTCATGACTATGGACGAAAATCTCCAGTTCTTTCTTCAAGCATTACTATTCCCGGACAAGCAGCTGTTCTCCTTCCCGAACCTGTTGTTCGTCTTAGCACAAAAATCAAAGACCAAGAATCCCGAAGAAATCTATTAAATCTCGGACGCAAAATTCGAGAACACACAGAGAACTGGGGTCTACTCTGGAGAACTTCGGCAGAGAAACTCACTGAGAAAGAGTTGCGTGATGAAGTAGATGATCTACTCGATACAGCACAACAGATATTCAATAGATATAACGAATTGGACTCAGCAGATATTCTATTTGAAGGAACGAGTAATGCGGATATCGAGTTTCCTTTGGAAGTAAAAGATACACTCGATAAGACCCGCGCAAAAATCAAACCTACAATCACTCGACATCACTTCTACAAAAGCGCGGGCTATACATCACTCGTTGATTTGGCAGAGATGATAATAGAAGACCGTCCTGAAGAACGAAGCTATGTTACCTCCAAGCTTGAAATGATAATTTCGAGAGATTTGCCTCGTGTTGATGATTCGATAAACATAGAACATGTAAAACTAGATGGAAGGAACATTGTACTTGCCAGAGGAAGAGTTGTTGAAACCACTTCTAAAGGATTCATAATTAGAAGACAATTTAGGCACACAAATCGGAAACTGAAACTGAATCAAGACACACACGACAATGTTGATGTGGTTGGTAGTGAGGGCGATTATGCACTAACACAGGTGGTTCCAGGCGCACATAAACTTGTGACTACCTATTACTCTCGTGAAGGACATCTCAAGGGCGCATATATCAATGTTAACACAGGTGTTGAGGTCTATCCAAGCAATGGAAATAGTCCTGGGAGAATTCGATATGTCGATCTTGAGATTGATATCGTAAAAGCGCCAATCACCGATGACCCGCGTATAATAGATCAACATCTTCTAAAAAGGGCTGTTCAGCGAGGTTTCATTACAGAAGAGATGGCGGATCAATCTCGCTCAAAGGCACAAGCGATATGTGATGAACTGATGGTATCAAGTGAATCCATTTTAGACTCAATGTGATTCTGTTAAAACTTTGATTTTCAATCGATAGAGTCAGAGGTTCTCAGTGAGAGGTCTACAGCACTCATAATATCCTCAAGTGTAGCAGCCAAACTTTCTAGACTACGAGAAGATTGGATTGTAATGTTTACTTTTTGATTGGCTAGAGAACACTCAATCTCAAGACCTTCTGGGAGGGGAGAGTTGTCTGGAGTAATAGCATAGAGTGTCCTCTTTGCTTCCTCTTCAGATTCGAAGTCTAGTTGAATGTGCACAATCAAGAAGAACTCTCCTTCTTGGCTTTGGTGCTTATTGATAGTAATACATCATCTCTTGCTTCTATTGGAAGCCCCTTGAATTGGAGTGATTTTGCTGATGTTAATACTGGATTCAAGTTCTTTTTTTGTAAAACATGGAGAATGTGGTTTGTATCAACACGATTAGTTGTCCAAATAACAACAGTGGATTCATCGTTACTAATCAGTAGTGGATGTTCTTGATTTACTAAGCCACTCTGTAGAGCAATTCGACCCACATCAGTCAAAAGTTCGCCTTGAACACCAGTAATTTCGATTGAGGCGCTCATTTTGGTTGTTTCCCCTTTTAGTTTAGTTTCCAATCTTAGTACTGTTGAGATGACATCCTTATGATGGCTCAGATAGATGTCTATAACGT
>CAZPWM010000177.1:0-3559 GCA_964590575.1 uncultured archaeon | reverse complement strand
AAAGAGATCGTGACACCACCCGCATATCATGCGTGTGACATGGAAACCTCTGTAGCTTGGTATCTCGGACAGCGCGTTCTTGAGGACAAGAGAGTTGATGAACCTGGAAAGGTTCTAGTTCCAGGTTTTATAATTCCGGACATGCTTGCACCACCGCCGAGAGTTTCTACATCGTACAGCATGAAGGAGATTAGCGAGTCAGGTGTTGTTGGATATTCCACTAAAGCCACAAAGGAGAAAGGTAAACTCATCGTGGATGCGGTTCTTGAAAGGCTTACCAGTTTCATTAACGAGATTGCCAAGATGTAAGACAGGGGAGTCGCTCACGTTCTCCCAGGCATTACCAGAATATGATCGATATTGCTGGTCTCTTCTTGATCAATGATGAGCTTTGCCGCCTTTGCTACATCGGTTGCAGCGAGCATCTTGCTTCGGTCTACATCTTTTCCATCGAACCAAGGTGTAGAAACTGATCCGGGGTTGATTGTTGCAGCCTTCACCCTAGTCCCTTTCAGCTCGTCTCTGAGGCACCAAACCATGGCTTGAACAGCATGCTTGGTTGCAGCATAGATACTTGCTCTGGGTGATGTTTTGAGTCCAAGATTGGAAGATGTTACAATGATTTGACCATTATCCCGAGTTTTCATTCCCGGAAGCACCTTCTTTAGCCAAAGAAAAACACCTCTCACATTTGTATTGAATTGTTCATCAAACTGTGAAACAGACATATCCTCAAGGTTGCCAAAATAGCCAACACCAGCGTTTGCCACAAGAATGTCCACTCCACCCATCTTGGCTTCAACAGATTTGAAATGGGCGTCTACTATTTTCTCATTTGCAACGTCACCCACAGCAAAAAAGGCTTGCCCGCCAGCAGCTTCAACCTCCGTGGCGACCTTGTCCAAGCGCGTTTCATCCCTGCCAATCAGGAATATGGTGTGTCCAGCAGCCGCCATCTCCAGTGCAATTGCTCTACCAATTCCACTTGAAGCACCAGTTATTACAATGCGCTTTTTCATTATTGCAACCTTCCTGTTGCATCACAATTGATGATGAAGTTTTTTTGGTTTCGCGTTTAGCTACACCTGAGGGAAAATAACTTGACCAGAGATAAAAAGGTGTGTGGACCCAAGAGTTGTCTTCATTGCAAGTCCGAGAACTTAATCGGCCCTTTGAAGTATTCAGGAGCGTGCGCCTACGTCACTATGTTTACACAAATCTATCAAAACGCATTCATCTGCGTCGATTGCGGATTTACAATGCTCTTCACACGCGAGGGGCAAGAACACAAAGTCAGACGAGAAGCTGACCTTCAGAATCGAGAAGATTACGAATTCTAATTGCCTCTGATGAAATACTTAAATTAAATATAGTGAATTGTGGTATATTCTATTTGCTTGCCTAATGGAGATTTAACAAAATGCCCAAGGTGCGAAGTATCAAGACAATTTTGACAGCAAAACCGACCATGGAAGGAGCTGGTGTCCGACTGAAACGTGTCTTTGGATACCATGAAGCTGAACTCATGGATCCGTTCCTCCTACTGGACCATTTCGGTTCGGACAATCCAGAGGACTACATGAAGGGCTTTCCTTGGCATCCACATAGAGGAATTGAAACAATTACTTACATGATTGAAGGTGAGGTCAAGCACGAGGACAGTCTGGGCAATGCTGGAACTATCGAGTCAGGAGATGTCCAGTGGATGACTGCAGGTAGTGGCATTATTCATCAAGAAATGCCTGAAGGTTCAGAAGGAAGTATGATGGGCTTTCAGTTATGGGCAAATCTTCCGAGTTCCAACAAGATGATGCATCCAAGATATCAGGAAGTCAAGGATACGCAAATTCCAGAAGTCGAAACTGTGAACGGAGCTAAAGTAAGAATCATCTGCGGAAAACTGGATGGCACATGTGGACCTGTTAGCGAGATTGTCACAGATCCTGAGTACATGGATGTCATTGTACCTGCAGGAAAGGAGTTTACACATTCTGTGAGAAAGGGACACACTGTCTTTGCCTATGTGTTCGAAGGTGAGGGTTACTTTGATGAAGATAAGGAGCACCTTATTGAAAGGGAACATCTAGTGCTGTTTGAAGATGGCGAGCAGATAGTTGTCAATGCTGCTGATAAACAGTTTCGATTCTTGCTGGTATCAGGGATGCCTATTGGAGAACCCATTGCTTGGTATGGACCCATCGTCATGAACAACAGAGAAGAACTTGATGTAGCGTTTCGTGAGTATCGTCAGGGCACGTTCATCAAACATGACTAGAATCACAGGCTGCAATAATCCTTATCAGGTGTCCCGTATGAACTTATAATGGAGTTCCTATACAGGACCGTTTGAGCGCATGAAGACGAAGTTATTTGTTGAGCCAAATGGCAAGGCGAGAGAGGAAATCATCCTTTACTCATGTATTCCCGCTGATTGGATATCATACCAGAAATGGAAGAATGTGTGGCTCTCTTCAAAAGAATACAAAAAGTGGAACAAGTCAGCATGGCCATCAGAAACACTTGGAGAGATTCGACCAGGCAAAATCATTAACATTACCATGGATGAATTATCTCTGAAAGGGCCACTCATTGCCTATCGTTCATTTTACCCTGATGACTCCGGGAACAAGACAAAATTACCAATGGTCTTGTTTGCTAGAGTGAAGAAGAATCTTGATTTGAATCACTTTGAAGAAGAGTTCCAATTGACTGATGAAAAATTAAAGGAACTGAAGGAGGATCTAAAAGATGATGCTTTGGCTCCTGTGGCAGTCTGGCATACACAACCTGTAGACCGCAATCAAGAGATCAAACCAGTGGATGTGCTTGACCATGCAATCAAATATGCTAAAGCATTGTTCACGGTCAATCCCAAATCAGTAGGATGGTCAACATTTGTTGAAACTGAGATGTTCACAACCTAAAATCGTACGAAGCGAAGATGATATATAGTCGAAAATTCGCGGCGCGGGTGTGTGTACGGCCCATAATTGAGTGGCGCTATACCGTCTACATTCACGGTGACGACTATGAGAGATCCAATTGGCTGGATGAGAGACGAATACAACAAACTCGTCGAACAGAACTTTGACTGGAAAATCCGGGAGTTACAGGGTCCTTCGACTCCCAGTGCAATCATTGACGGAAAAGAGGTAATCATGCTATGTAGCAACAACTACCTCAACCTGAGTAACCATCCTAAGATGAAGGAGGCAGCTCTTGAAGCCATCAAGACTCACGGAGTTGGTTCAGGCTCAGTTCGTGCTATCGCAGGAACGATGGACCTCCATCTTGAGCTTGAACGTAGACTGGCAAACTTCAAGGGAGCTGAAGCTTCACTTACCTATAGTGCAGGTTTCACAACCAATGAAGGATTGATTCCACAATTGGTGGATAAGGGAGATGCAATCATCTCAGATGAGTTGAACCATGGAAGCATTATAGATGGAGTCCGCCTGACCAAGGCTACACGTTTTGTATACAAACACAATGATGTCGCAGACCTAGAGAGAGTCTTTGTGGAGGTTGAGAAGGAGAAACCTAACAAGATACTCGTCAT
>CAZPWM010000176.1:0-3567 GCA_964590575.1 uncultured archaeon | reverse complement strand
AGAATCAGAATTGTTGGAATGACAGGTAGCTCGAGTGTTTCAACCGGGTTCATCTGCTGCACAAATCCATACCTGTCGGCACGAATCACTAGAGAATGGGTTCCTACTCCAGGATTGGCATCTGAGCCATTGAATCTTAATTGATAATATTCTGCCGTACCGTTCCAGACCAACTCCCAAGTGTGTGTACCAATTGAAACATTGACATCTGCATCAAGTACAGGTGTCCCTCTATTATAGGTATACTCCACAATGAGGAATGTATATCCAAAGAAATCGAGATTGCTTCCATTAGACCACTGAACTGCCAAATCTGTTGGTTGTTGACTGAGAGTGATATTGTAAGACGAATTTGATGCCGAAGCAAAACCATAGTTTGAACATTGAATCAGAAAAGTATTTGGGCCAAATGTTAGAGAACTATCGTTCCCTTCGATCCTTAACTCATATCTCCCACCATTCCAGATGACCTCCCTTACATCTCCACCAATCGTTATTGTAACATATCCGTCAGAGATTGGTGAACTATCACTCATTAGGTAGTCAACAAAGAGTATAGTATAATCCGTATAATTGATCCTATAATCAGGTAGTAATTCTATCTCAAGTGATGTTAGTTCTATCTCGATTGTTAGTGTTAGAGATGTTGTAGTATGATTTTGATAACCCATTTTCGTTGCATTAATTAATAGACTATAATTTCCAAAACCAGGAAGTGGATCCTCTCCATTGAACACCTTCCGATATGTTTCAGTTACAACATCCCAACTTAGTACCCATGGTGTACCATCAATAGTGACCCGTACCTCTGCACTCGTTACTGCTGTGCCATCAATCATTGTATAATTGATTGACAATATTGTGGACTCTACATATGTGATTGTGCTTGGACCTATCCAGGTAGCATCAAACAATGTAGGGACTTCTCGCAAGGTTAGAGTTTGCACCGCAGTGGCTCTGGAAATATAGCCCTTTTTCCATGCACTAATTGAGAAGTCGAAATCTCCAAACCCTAGAGTTGCATCACTACCATTGAAGCGCAAATAGTATGTTCCATCTGTACTATTTTCATGAAGCTGAAGGGTTCTCCCATCTATTGTGATATTTACCCATGCATTCAGTACTGGTGAGTCATTGGACATGGTATAATTGACAGTTAGAATTGTATACTCTATGTACGTGATATCTCTTCCATTTGACCAATCTGTTGTCATATTAGTGAGTTCTCTATGGAGGGTGAATGTTTGCGAGTCAGATTGTGATTCATGCCCATCAAGACCTGCCTCGATTGAGATTGCAAACGTTCCAAACCCTGGAAAATCATCTGTTCCATTGAAAGTAATCTTGAACGTTTCACTTTCTGAGTCATAAGGGAGCTGCCATGTTTGTGCTCCTATACTAACATTGAGACTCGCAGTTGGTATTGGAATACCCCCCACTCTATAGTATCCAATTGACAATTCGGTTTTGTTAACATAGGATATATTGTCGCCGTTTGACCACAGAACAGTAAGTGCTTCAGTATCATGAATAAGTGTGACTTGAATTGTTAAACTCTTGTTCTCTAAGGCATATCCTTCAGCATAAATGTGCAAGTCATAAGTTGCAGGGGACATACTGGCTGTTGACACAATTGCATCCCATCGCCCATTACTTTGATCATCTAAAGATTGATTTACGATTGCACCAAATGAATATGTCACGTTTGCTGCTGATGAATCTATACCACCAACAGGGAAAATCTGGTTGAAATCTATGCCCATGTAAAATGTCGTTTCCGTAAATGTATCTATGGCGTATTCATCTGCGATAAAAGTAGTTTCATAGTAAACAAGAACGTCACTGGTTCTATACCCTGCCTCAGTGCCGTTCATCCAATAGAGATCAATAGTGTGTAGACCATTAGATGAAAAGTGAGATGATATGTCCCACTGATGATGCGATGTCCCGGCTGTCACTGTGAAGTTCTCATCATATTCCACGGCACTCTGATAAAACACTCGAAGGCTTGCCTCTCCATTTGTGGCTGGATCGGATACTAGACTCTCAATCGTTGCGTTGATGTCCATTGTCACTGAAACACTAACTTTGTCGGTGATTACGCTATCATCGCTAGCATCAAATTTCGTTATTGACTGCAAATAATTAGGAGAAGTGCATTCCAATATCCATGTTTCGTCAGCGAGTAGAGTACATTCTACACTAGAATCCTCGTGACTGAAATGGTCATAATACTGTGTTGGATTTGTAAGATTGAAGAGATGATTGGCTGTCCAGTCATTAGGTAAAACTATTGTCAGGTTCTTATCCTGTGATCCACCTAGTTCGGGGAAATCAATGATTGATGTTATATTCCACTTAACCTCAGCTCCTGATGAACTTGCTAACCACGTGGTCCCTGAAGAAATGCTTTGTTTGTATCTTAGTGTTAGATTATATTCGATGGATACTGACTGATTAGCTGAAAACTGTACATGTGAAACATTTGATGATGAACTGAATAGCCACTCAGAACCACTTAACACAGACGAATTTCCTTGTAAATCTATACTTTGTGGATTTTGGTACTCAAGGGCTGAATCACTAGACACATTCCAGGGAATGTAAGTGTAATTCATCAACCCTTCATACGGTCTATCTGATGTTCCCCACGAAGAACTTTCAGTATCATGTCGTCGACTTAGGAATGCTCCAGCATCATCTACATAGTACCACCATATTATTGGATAGTAATTACTGACCTCAATCAGCTTTGTGCCATTCATAACTGCATAGTATGTAGTGTCGGCATCGAGTATGGTAGACTCTGTTACATTTGCCCAGGTAGGAGTGAGTCCAACATTTTCTAACTGAACTGACGATACCATATTGGTACTTCCATTCTGATAGTCTGATCTGATGTCTATGTATGCATAGTTCTGAGTTGATGGATCATATTGATAGCAGCCGTATAGTATCGAGATATTCTCAAGTTTTCCGCTATGACTCAAATTATAGAAACCCTGAGCAAGTTGGTCATAGTATACATTAGTAGAATGTTCAAATATTTTGAATTCTGTAGAGCTTGGACTACTACTTTTTCCGACAACTTCACATTCGGAAAGAGCAACAACTCTAGAGGTCGAAATTTGAACTTCATAAAGTGACCATCCATCAATGTGATATGGTGAGAAATCTAAATTATCCATATGTGATGTCGTATTACTGAAGCTATTCCTTAATGTAAATTCCTGACCTTGAATTTCTCTCGTGTATTTTAAAAGAGAATTGATATCATTACCAATACTACTTACTGATAACACTGAAAATTTGTCACTGGGTCCTTGTTGAGGAGTTATTACATCACGATTTGGAATTAGAGGATCATATGTTGTTGGCGGGATTGTTAGGATGACCAACACAATGACTGCAAGTACAAGGAAGCGCTTCATGCGAACACACCAGTAGCAAACGGAGGGACTTCTAGTCCGCTGTTATAGCTATCCTAATCTTAATTCCTATTATTTGAAAAGGAGAGCTACTACGTACCTTGCTCGAAAAAACGTCGGGCTTGTCATAATTATGTAT
>CAZPWM010000175.1:0-3606 GCA_964590575.1 uncultured archaeon | reverse complement strand
ATGGGACGACCCCGAAAATGAGATTTGCATCGCGACCGGACCTCTGGGAGGTGTGACTCAGTATCCAGGTGCTGGAAAATCCATTGTCACATCAATTTCACCTATGACCGGGATTCCTATTGATAGTAACGTTGGTGGATATGCAGGCCCCAATCTAAAGTTCTCGGGCTTTGATGCTATGGAGATTCAGGGAAAAGCAAAGAAAGATATTTACATCTTTATCGATGGCGACCACGGAAAAATCGAGATTCAAGATGCAACTGACTTGCCCGATACAGCCTATGAGATAACGCGCGTTTTGACCGACAGACACACTGAGAAGGAGGGAAAGGACATGGCAGTGGTCACCGCAGGACCAGCGGCTGAACACGCATGGATGGGGTGCCTGAACTTCTCATGGTGGGATATGCGGAGAAACCTCCCCCGGTACAAGCAAGCTGGAAGAGGGGGTATTGGCACTGTTTTCAGGAATAAGAAGATCAAAGCAATCATCATGAAGAAAGAGAAGATCACTCTTGAGATGAACGGACCAGCTGATATCGAAGCTGTCAAGGCAGTCGGTAGGGACCACTCTGGGGAGATTCTTCAACAAGACCCGAAGCAGAACCGTATGAGAGTGATTGGTACTGGACATCTACCCTCCATCATGGATGAGTTCGACCTCCTCCCAACTCGTAACTTCAGAACTGGCAGTGATCCCGAAGCAAAGAAGCTGTTCGGAGATGTCTGGGAGGGCATCTTCACCAATGCAGGTAAAGGTTGGGATGGCTGTTGGAGACCTTGTGCCATCAACTGTTCACACTGTATAGAGGGATTCGTTCCAAAGACTGGACCCTTCAAGGGCAAGAGTGTCGTGGTGGACGGACCTGAGTACGAAACGATTGCTGGTTGTGGGTCCAACATCGGTATCTTCGACCCACTATACGTTGCGGAGTTGAACTTCTACTGTGATGCATACGGGATAGATACCATCAGCTTTGGCACAACCATGGCTTTTGTGATGGAACTCTTTGAGGAAGGCCGTATCGATAAGAAGGCCACTGGGGGCCACAAATTGAAGTGGGGAGCTGCTGAGGAGGTTCTTGCTATTCTCCATGAGATGGCCGAGGGCAAGGGATTCGGCGGAGAACACTTCGGGAAAGGTACTCATTATCTCAAAAGCTACTTTGGCGACAAATTCGGTGTTGACAATCAGGTGATGCATGATATTGGGATGGAGCACAAAGGTCTCGAGTACTCCGAATATGTGACTAAGGAGAGTCTTGCTCAGCAAGGAGGTTATGGTCTCACCCTGAAGGGACCTCAGCATGATGAGGCTTGGCTTATTTTTATGGACCAAGTTCACAAATACTTACCTACGTTCGAAGACAAGGCAGAGGCTTTGCATTACTTTCCGAATTGGAGAACTTGGTTCGGGTTAAACGGACTTTGCAAACTACCTTGGAACGATGTAGTCCCAGCAGACAACTCGCAGACTGACGAGCCAGCTAAGGTACCGGGTCATGTGGCATTCTATGCACGATTCTTCGAAGCGATGACTGGTAGACCAACAAAGGGCGATGACCTGATAGGTATTTCAGAGAAGGTCTACAACTTCCAGAGGTTATTCAATATCAGGCAAGGCAAGGGTCTCAGACTGAACGACTCATTTATACCCTACAGAAGTGCCGGCCCAGTGACTGACTGGGAATACGACTCACGTGCTGACCGCTACGACGAACAGCTCAAGGAGATCGGTGTCGACATCTCTGGTATGAGTACCAATGAGAAGAACAAGAGGCTCAGGAAATACCGCGAAGAACAATACAGACTTCTGACAGATGCAGCCTACAAGCGACGTGGTTGGACACGCAATGGTGTGCCGACTATGGAGAAAGTCAAGAAACTTGGTCTTGATTGGATTCCCGAGGTGGTAGACATCGTGAAGAAGTACGAAGGGTCCGAACCTCCAAAGGATACTCTTCCAGCCTCTGATGAAGCGTGGAAATAGAATTCACCATTTTGACTCGAACTTGAGACCGAGGAATTGCTTTCAGCGTTCGAGCTAAGAGCATTTTCAAATGCAATCTGGTGAACCTATCTTGCCCTATTTAGGATGTACCTTCTGGAGAGAATTACAACGGCTACAGCTAAAACACCCAGAATAGCTGCTCCAGTTATTAACAGACTCAAATCATTTGTTTCTAGGTATCCCTCACAAGGCCCTTCTATCTCATAGACTAACAGATCTAGAAATATTGCGTCCGACCTTGGCCCATAGATCAGCAGATAGGCACACCCTGATTCAGAGAACAAGAAATCCCGAACATTAAACCAATTAGGAATAAAACCACCATATTGGAGGGTTCTGTTCCAGAGCTGTGCTCCGTGGTGATCGTATTTTTGAAGTAGAAGGTCTTGTTTTTCATCGCTTTGATATGATTGAAGGACAAAGACTGTCTTGTTCTTCCATCCTCTAATACCCCAAAATTCTGGAAGGTACTGCCATGGAACAAACTCGAATGTGATATTGAATATGACTGAGTCATTTACAGTCCTCCCAATTACATTGAGGCCGCTAGTGGAATAGAATATACCATCAGGGGATAAGTCATTCCTGCTGTAATAGGACGAGGTGTTCCATGACCAGATTGGATGGCTGACATCGTTATCAATAACCTCGAAGAGGGAGTAGGGAGTACTGAAGTATCCTATGTTCTCCTTGAACGCGTAGATTTGAAAATCCTCCATACTACTAATAAATCGGTCTTCAGTAAGGATCCACTCCGCAGTCTTACTCCACACCAAATTTCCCGAAGAGGTGTATTTCAGAAGAACAATACTATGATTGTATGTATGGTCTGCAACCAGGGGGCCTCTCACCAAGCAGCCAACAAGAATAGAGCCATCACTAAGAGCAGCAGTAGCTACACCCTCTTGCCAATACGATTCATTCCAAGTCTTGTACCAGAGTAGATTTCCATCAAGACTCCACCTTCCCACCCAAACCTCGTCATCAAAGCCTATGCCAGTAATGATAATGCCTGAGGCATCAGTGGCAATTGCGTTAGGTCTAACGATGGTATTAGGAGCCCAGACTCGAGTCCAAATTGGATTTGCCTGATAATCCCACTTGTGAAGAATCATCTCGCTTCTCCCCTGCTCCATTAGATCCTGACTGCTATTAGATGCCACAACATAAACTGAGTTACCTGGGCCTAGTGTCATTCGATACCTTTCACCATGTTCTTGAATACTGGAATTGAAAGCCTGAGCTATTGATTCTTGAACGACAAAATTGCCATCTAACTGGTGAGAAAATATGGGGCTAGATGAAACAAAAGTAGGCGTAATGAAAAGAAGAACTAATAAAATTGATTCCGAAAAATGCTTGAAGCCATCCATGACAATCCAACCACCCTGCTGGTACAGACATGAGTGGAAATATATATAGATTTTTGATAGCGGCGCAGAAGAGCCTTAGCGAATACGAGAGTATACGTATAGACGGCTAGCCGATGCCGCCTACAAATGACGTGGCTGGACGCGTAATGGTGTGCCAACCATGGAGAAGGTCAAGAAACTGGGTCTTGATTGGATTCCCGAGGTGGTAGACATCGTGAAGAA
>CAZPWM010000174.1:0-3645 GCA_964590575.1 uncultured archaeon | reverse complement strand
CAGGTGCAAATTCAGATGCTTTATCATTCAATACTTGAAAGACTTCACGAATCCGCAAATCATTTGCATATTCTTTAGCTGGTACTAGCTCCTCAAGGATTCTCTGATTTGCACCTTTTATAAAATCAATAAGAACATAAATCCAGTCTGGCTCATCTTTCAACTCTCGATATATCGGGTCTAACCAAGCTAATCTCATTCCACCTACGAAGAAAGACTGATTCTCTTTGTTTCTTAGCTCTTTTGTATATCTCATAATAGTACATGCCATTTCTTTCCTTGATGGAATGTGCGTCGAATATTTGGGATTCAGCAACTCTTGATGGTATAATTTCAACACATCGTTAAGCCCTCCCGAGTTTCCGTCAAACCTTCTGTGCAATCCTTCAGCAACCCATCTTGCCATTTCTGTTTCAGATACACCTTCTTCTAGCAGTGATTCTAACAAATGTAACGCTGACAAGAATGGAAGCACAAACATCGCTGGACGCCTTATTACGCTCACAGATTCACTTCACTCTGTGAGAGGACTAGGTTTCTGGAATCGCGTAGTTAATCATGCGAAGATACGAGAACCGAAAGCCCAAGGGAAATCTTCTCGAGGGAAGTCCTTTCTCTCCAATAGGGATTCAATAGTAACATCAAGTTCCGGAGAGACCGCGGCTGTTTGCTTAATCCAAACGGATCTTCTTACTAATGGTGGTGACATTATTGAGTTGGGCGATAATGACCCCGCCGTGGAAAAACTCTCTGTCGCTGGAGGTGATGTACCAGCATCAGCACAGGAGAAAGAGACCGGGTCTGTAGGAGGGATACCATCCCCATGATTGCGGACAATGCCTTAGATCAGCTTCGAGTGACACCGAAGTATG
Source organism: uncultured archaeon (assembly GCA_964590575.1). Taxonomy (GTDB): domain Archaea; phylum Asgardarchaeota; class Thorarchaeia; order Thorarchaeales; family Thorarchaeaceae; genus SMTZ1-45. Next base: position 2,773 of record CAZPWM010000174.1, on the reverse strand, counting down.
ATGGTGACATCGGGCTTGGGAAGGGTGGAGCACAGAAGTTACGAAAGGTTGAATTCACTCACCTTTTTGAGAGATAGGTCAGTAGGTCCCAGTCCGTAGGAGTTGCACGTGTCCCGTCAAAACTATTATATCTCGTTCAAATTCCAGACTTCTTCACTCTAGTGCGGAGGTAGCCAAGCCAGGTTAAAGGCGCAGGACTTAGGATCCTGTCTTGTAGAAGTCCGCGAGTTCAAATCTCGCCCTCCGCACCATTTCATTACAAGTTTTGTGATTTCTATGTCACAGGATTAATAGGTAACCTTTGATGTCTACAAGATGGTAAAGATTTACACAAAGTGGTGGGAATTCAATAATGAATCAAGAAATTCAGGATTATCCAATGGTAGATGGCAATCCTCACGATTCTTTTGAAGGATTGGTTGAGTTATACTTCCAACTAAGGGGTTACATCACTTCATCGAACAAGAACTTCTGGGTTCGAGAAGCAGACAAGAAACAGCGAGGCTATCAAGATATTGACGTTCTAGCAATCAAGGAAAGTGAAACGGTTATTGTTTCCGTTTCCTCAAATCTTGATGATAAGGTGGACACAACGAAAATTCATCCAAGTACACTCGGACATTTCGAGAGAGTATTGTCATTTCTTACTGAAGTCGAAGAATACAGGTGGCTTGTTAAAGGGAGTAGAAAACAAAGAAAGATTATCGCTTACATGTCTGGATACAATACTTCAGAAAGTTATGAAAAAGTAAAGGTCCTCCTAGAAAGCAAAGGCATTGAATTACTCTCGGTCTATACCATAGTCGATTTCCTCATGAAAGAACTCAGGAGATTGAAGGGGCTGGGTTTGAAAGCTGAGAATAGTCTTGTTAGATTAATGCAAGTTTGGATTAAGGTTGAAAAACTCAGAAAAACAATGTTTCCTGATGATTATGTCCCACTCTGGGAATCTTCGTCTTTAGAAGAGTCATTAAAATAAATGATATATGATTCTGATTTGCTTCGGTAACAAGAGAGAAATCTCGTAGGAGTTCGCGAGTTCGAATCTCCCCCTCCACACCATTAATTTACTTTTGGACTCTAAACAGCTGGGATTGAATCCAAAATTAAAGATTCATCGATGGATAGGTGAAGAAAAATGAGGAATGTGGTTGGAAAGATTGTTTTGATAGTCTTATTAGCAAGTACAATCTTAGCTTCTTCAGTAAATGCACAGTCAAATAGTGATAGCTCACTTGAATCAATATCATTCTCAATTTCAGAGGGATTGGTTTTTAGTCCAATAGTCGATGTTTCAGCCTGGGAAAGTAATGAGATTACAGTTTCATTGAGATGCAGATTTGGTGGAAGTACAAACACAGGCTTAGCGATAATTCGTGTAAGATACGATGGTGTTAAGCCGAATCTTATCGTAAATGGGAGTGCCAATGTTAATGGAATTATCTTGAGAAACGGGAGCTTGGTCACATTCCTTAGCGGACCTTACGTTCATAATATTGTGGTAGTTCCTACCGATGATAACAGCATTGTTGAGTACCGACTCAGCTTAGATAACGAAACTGAGAGAGTTATGGATTTCTTAGACTTGGTTTATGGGAACACGACTTTCGATTTTGTATGGTTCACAGGAAATTTGAACTTGGGTTTGAAAATGCGAAATGCAGTTGATATAGATGCAAACAAGAGAAACGTAGCTATGCAAATATCGTATAGTGGGATAGTCGATGATGGCATCTTCAATTTTGGGATTTCAAGTAGAGCTAGTTTTACAAAACATACGTGGGGAGATCATGAAATGATTAGAACTAATTTTTCGGCTGCACATGAAGAATTCTCATCAACAGATAATCACATAATTACCAATGATGTGTACATTGAGTGGGAAATGCCAATAGCTCGACCATTTTATGAAGTGTTTCCAATATCTCTCGTGATTGGTGGGATTTGTGGATGGGTAATCAAAATGATTCTTGATAGAGTTTGGGTTCGTTTTAAGGTCTGGAGAATTGGAAGAAAAACAAGTCCCGGTGATGTATATATATGACCTAAACCTCGCGCCTTTAACCTGGCTGGGCAACCTCCGCTTCGTGAAGCGAAATTGTAAACAGGAGTGTTTTAACCGTTTTGTATCTATCAGGCGTCAACGGTTTCCCAGGTGTTACTGCAACGCGGACAACGCCACTTCTTCCTGTACTTGCCGCCCCCGAACATCTCTTTCCTTACCAGAGCGACATCACTAAATCCGCATCTTGAGCATACTTCATCTTCCATTGTACGCATCTCAATCTTCACGGAACAGGAATATCATATCTAGTTTTGTTGGTTGTATCAGGACACGTCACAATGTTTTTATTAGACTCATTAGTTGTCGGCGCGTTTCTGTGGTCAGTAACCATAGAGTAGTTCATAATTCTCTGGATTCTCCAGTATGAGTGTGATATTCAGATGTCCTCAAGAACCAAACAGGCAGCGGCAAGGACCAAAGACAAATGGCGAGATAAGATCTGGTATCAGATTCTTGCACCGGAGTATTTCGATAACAAAGATATCGGTAGGACTCCAGCAGGCTCCCCTGAGGCTTTAATTGGCCGAACAGTGCAGCCTACGCTTTACGATATAACAGGGGACTTTGACAGGATTCACGTCAAGCTGCGATTCAAGATAATGGAAGTTGCTGGACAGCAAGCCAAGACTGTTTTTTATGGACATGAATGGAGCTCAGACTACCTGAGAGGGCTAGTACGAAGAGGGACTTCCAGAATTGACTGGATTG
>CAZPWM010000173.1:0-3852 GCA_964590575.1 uncultured archaeon | reverse complement strand
ATTAAGATCCAGAAAAGGGACTTTCACGGCGTCGCCTCCCATGATACCGAAAAATGGAAAAATAACAAGCGCGGACGTTGCATCACTCCTCCCTGCAAGACGACCTGAATTTGATGACAACAGCCACGACAAGAAGGACAAAAGAGATGTTAGCCAAAAATTCCGACAGAAAAGATATGTTGAATATTACGGAAAAAGCGCACATGGCCAGAAGAACCATAAATCCCACCACGCACTTGTCGGCAAACTTTTGTTTGGTCCACCACGCTGCCGATCCGGCGTTGTCGATAGGCTGCCGCGTCCGGGTCCCGTCCTTGGTCATGGAAGAAAAAAAGCTGAGACCTCCGAAAAAGATGATCTGAGTCAGAACGGGAGTAAGGCAGCACAGGCCGATAAAACTTTTTTGGAACAAAACAAATTGCAAAGGCAATAATCTGGAAAGGGCCGATGAAGCGGCGAAAAAGGCCAGCACGGGCGCATAGGACAAGATATAGAGCCAGGCATGGTTTACCGGGGTCAACGCAAAGAAGACCGCAAGAAACTTTCTCAAAAATAGGGCGCAAACCATCACGTAAATAAAAAATAGCCCGCATTGCAAGGGCGTCGTGTGGGATCGGAGGATCGGGCTTTCTTTGAAAAGCATGAGGCCAAAGCTGCTTTCGCCAAGCGTATTTTTTATCTTCACAAAGCAGGTTGAGTCAGCCCCCAGAAGGAGTTCGTTGACCCCCGGCAGGACGATGTCTGGCGGCACAAAAAAATACCACTCTCTCTTGCTTGCTCGGGCTCTGTAGACCGTATGGATCAGGGGTGCCCCATTGACAGCCAGATGTTTAAGGGCCCCCTTGCTTTGGACTATAATGAGGTAAGGCGCCTTTTCTGGGAGATCGACAGAGATAGCGCCGGGCTCAACGTCCCTCAGCCTTTTATCAAAAATCCTAAAGTCTACAATCACGAACTGGCTATAAAAGTAGCAATAGGCGCCAGCCAAAAGAATTCCGAAAATGACAAGCATCACATCAGATTTTTTGAGACGACCCGGTTTGGACATGGCCATTGACACCTGATGATCGGTTAGATTTCGATCTTTTCGATAACAACAGACACATACCCGGCAGGCGTCCAGCTTTTAAAGACCAGCGGGATCCGTCCTGCAGAGGTCAGCCACACCTTAAACGTCGCACCGTGGCTTGAGGTTCGATTTTCGCGCCTCACATCCACCAGAATTTCAAAGAATTCTTTTGACTCATGCGATTTTTTCGCGCTCAAAAGGTATATCGTCTTCTTCGATAAGAGATCGATCGAATATTCACTGGTTCCGACGAAGGGAAAATGTAACGCCTTGACAAAAGCACCGAGTGGATCGCAGGTGTCTTCGTATATCTTAATTTTCATATCTCCATAGGATGCAATCCTTTCGGCGTGGTCAAATACGATCGTCTTTTGTTTAATTTTATCCCTGACCCTTGTGGTTTCCACATAACGATAAGGCATGCCGGATTCCCCGTTGAAATGTGATTCCATGTGCATCGACGCGTGGACGAAAATATCGGCAAAGCTGTCATCGGTCAACGCCTCGCCCGTAAACACGGGCCCCTCTCTCCTTTGCGTCTTTGAAATCTTGAACGTCCCCATCGGGATCAAGGAAAAATAGTATATCTTGTAAACTAGGGTATAATCGCCGCTCAGGGCCGCGGCGGCGCGCTCGCCGTTTTTGCCGAGTACGGCCGCGGCGGTATCATAACAGCGTTGAGGCGTGTCATAGATAGAACCCTTGAGCAAGGCGAGTATCGAGAAGAACAGGATAATCCAGAACGAAAACATACATATCTTCTTTTTCATGCTGAGCCTTTCTGTATACCAGGCTGCGCCTCCGTTGATATCTCATACACAGAGACATCCCCGAAGTCCTTTATCAAACGGTAGGAACTTTTACTTTCCATTTCCGGTCTCTCACCGATAATGTCTACGGCGTCGTGGTAGCCTGCCCTATAGAGATCGTTGTGCACGATGACATATTTTACCCCGAGCTTTTTCAGAATTATAGGTGTTTGTGCTTCATCGACTTTTAAAATCCTCATTTTGATGTCGTAGGCAGGCGTGCCGAGCTGGGCGCCGTTGACCATACGCTTTTGGTGGATGGTCTGGTAATAAAGATAGTCGTAGTTGCTGGGGGCTTCTCCCGGTGATCCTTTGGCCATGGGATATTCCGCGATGATAAAGTCGCCCGGCCGAGACGCGAGCCACTTGTATGCTTTCGGAACCTGATCTAGTTCCGTTACGCGGAACGGCGGGACATTTGAAAACTCAAAAAGTATGCCCAAGGCGACAAGACAAGTGATCAAGACCTGATTTCTGCGGGCCTTGATCTTTTCTAAAATAACTTTCAAACCAAAACCGGCCAAAACACTGACACAGAGCATCACGATCATCCCGAAACGGGCGTAGGCGCGGATCATAGGGAAGAACCTGTAGGTAAAATAAGATGGAAAATGGATCTTAAAAAGACCTACATCAAAAATAGGCGGCATCGAAAAGATAAAAGCGCTTACCGCAGAAAATATAAAAAAACCAATATAGAAATTCTCCGGTGAAGTCTTGTAATGGATGAATTCCTGCGGGTGTTCCCGCTTAAAACGCCAGTTCCGGAAGGCGAGGAAGCTCAATATCAAAGGCATCCAGCCCACATAGAGCGTTTGTTCAATAGAGCCGCGGCCATAGAAAAAAGAGCCGAACATTTTTTTGGTAAATCCCCCAAAATAAGGATGGGTTGAAGCAGGCAGGAAATAACTCAGCAGCCGCGCCGATTGGGCCGTCAGGTAGCCGAAGGAACGCACGTAACCCAACGAACCCAGTTGAGCCCAAGCCATATGCCGCAGGTACAGGTTCTTTACGATCAGGTAGGTATTCGAGAAATTCACAAGGGCCGCCCCCAAAAATACGGCCGTGACCGTTGAAGCTAATTTCAGGAAGTTCGCGGCGGCCTTTTGAATCGCACGGCGGCCGTCCGCGTCGCGCACAAGCGCAAGCCTGTCCCTAAAACGGTAAAACAACTCAAAGAGGAACATCCCTACCGTGAAGACCAGGGCAAAAAAGGCATAGTAGGGATTGAAGGCCCATGTCAACGAAAGTCCGAGGAGCGCAACCAGGAAGTGCCTGAACCGGAACTCCTCTCTGAGTTTTAACAACGCCAGCAGGTACAGCACAAACCAGTGGCTGGAAAAAAGGAATGTAAACTCCATGAATTTGTTCAGATGATAAGGGGCAAAGGCAAAGATCAATCCCGCTATGATTCCGGAGATGCGGCTTTTCGTCAAATAACGCACCAGGTGATAGGTGAAGATACCGGTCAATATGAAGCTGAGGAGGGCCAAGAGATTGAGGCAGGCGGCCGGATTGCAGAACCTCAGCACGAAAGCAAAAATCTGCATCGCAATCCAGGAGACCGGCTGCTGATCCAAGGAAACGCCGAAAGGCGCTCCAATAAAAGGACAGGCGCGGTAGTCCAAATGCCGGAGCAAGGCGGCCTTTTGCCACCACAGGCTCCACAGGGCGCCTCGGACGTCCGTTTGGTACAGCCTGCCGTAGACAGCCGAGCCCATCTTGAATATCAAGGGGAACGTTGCCGCCACGGCAAAAATGCCGTACAGCAAAAACAATCCCGTATTCTCTTTTATCGCGCGATTGATATGTACCCTTGTGCCCATGGCTATTCCTGTTTACGGCACAGATAAATGACGCTCTGCCCTATGCCGGGAAACACGTTGGCCGCGAGGATAGACGCGAGCCTTCCATCCGCCGATAAATTCACGACATCGGATTTTTGTGTCATTCTTCGAACCTCATGTTTCTCGA
>CAZPWM010000172.1:0-4151 GCA_964590575.1 uncultured archaeon | reverse complement strand
GCGGTTGTAAACTCAGGTGCGGGATCCGACACCTCTAACGTCACTGTGACGTCAGAGATATACCAATTTTCATAGCCAAGAGTCCCTCCAAGTTTAATCGTTGTTATGGGAGGAGCCCGCACACCTGACAGAATGAAAGTGGTGTCTTGAGTCGATGCAATAGGACCATCAACTCCTGATACAGACACAACTGCAGGTACTACATTCAACAAAAATAAGACTAGCGTGAGTGATGCAACAAACAGACATAGCTTCTTCTCTGCATTCATCGAGGGGTGACTCCTAGCCGCGACTACAACACTCAACTTACATCCGCAGGAATTGACTGTCTCTCTCTACTCGCAACAGTCCCAACGGTATAGCACAATGTCTTATTAATCCTTATTTTAATCCGTTTTAGGGCGATTTTGCGCATTCTAATGCGCAATTCAGATTTTTTCTCACTTTTTCCCGATGTTAAGGAAGATACCCAAATCTACCCGGACAGTCAGCACCTCTCCAGTTGCACACATCACATCGCCTGAATAGAGATCACACGAAACCTTGATTTTATCCTCGCCCATCTCAATGATTCTTGCTCGGAGAGTGACTGGATGATTCAAGGGAGTGGGTCGGAGATACTTTACAGAAATCGAACCAGTGACATACATGAAATGCTGATCTGAATCACCCGCAACCTTGTGAGCAGCCGCATTGGCAGATCCAGTCCCATGACAATCGATCAGCGTGGCAATTATCCCTCCATTCAAAATCCCTGGGAATGCCATATGATGATCTTTCGGTTTCCACACTGCGACTGCCTCATCACCTTCCCAGTAACTCTTCAACTGGAGACCGTGCTCGTTGTTTTTTCCACAACCCCAACAAAAGGTCCCTTCTTCTGGCCATTGGTCTTGGATATACTCATCTGACATGATAATCCGAGTATTGGCTAGTTCACCCAAAAGAGTTGCTCGGTATGGTCATTTTGAATAAAGATTAATCAATGCGTCTGGTTCTGGATACCCCAATGATAGAGCCAATCCTGATTCTAGTTGCCTCGTCTATTCTAGTGCTAATTCTCATTATTGGAGGCGCATATTATCAATTAGAGAGGCCACCCAAGAATTCTCCATCTAACTATCTCAAACAGCGGACTCATGACAATGGTCGCAAGAGCGTAGTGGTATTAATGGGGGATAGTATAACTCATGGAAAAATCGGAGTAAATTATGTGGAAATGATTGAGGGGCAACTAGAGGGTGAACCCATAGAATTCATCAACGCAGGAATAAACTCTGAGCTGGCATGGAATAATCTACAAAGAGTCGACGAGGTCATTCAATGTAATCCAGACATAGTCACAGTTCTTATTGGTACAAATGATGCCAATGCTTCCATGGCTGAAGAAAACATGAAGAGCTATGTAAAGAGAATGAGGCTTCCAGCAAATCCGGATATTGGCTGGTACAGAGAGTCGCTCATTTCGCTTGTTGATGAGCTTAAGAAAAAAACCAAGGCAAAGATAGCACTCCTTTCAATTCCAACAATAGGAGAGGACATCAACCATCCTGCATTCATTAAAAGCTCTGAATACAGTGGGATTGTGCAGACAGTAGCTAAAGAAACGGATGTAACCTATTTACCACTGCATGAAAGGATGGTCGAACGCTTACACGAAAATCCAGGAAGCGCAAAGTATCCCTATGAAAAATACTTCATTGGCATCGTCAAGGGTATCATCAACCACTACCTTCTCAGGAAGAGTTGGGATGAACTAGCAAGAAACTCAGGATTCTCCCTTCATGTGGATTATCTGCACCTGAACAGTGGTGGAGCACGAATGATAGCAGATCTGATTGAAAAATTCATCCAGTCTACTTTGACTCGAACTTGAGTACGGAACCCGCACCAATATTCTTGAAGGAGTCCTCAAAGGCGTACATGAGAGCCGCACGGCCTTTCAGTCCAGTGCAGTGACATGCGCCTACAGTTGTGAGTGGATATTTACCGAGATGTTCGACCGTACTGGTCAATCGCTCTTTTGATGCATCATGAAGATGGAGTCCTCCGATAATCCCGACTATAGATGAGGTTCCAGTCAGACCAACTGCGTGTTCCATTGTATTCACAACACCAGAGTGGCAACAACCAGTGAGGATTACAACAGAACCATCTTTCAGGTGAAAGATTACCGAGAGATCATCCTCAATCAAATCAGGGGTTTCTTTTCCATCTCGCACAGTTACTATCTTTTGGAGAGTACCCGTCAACTTTTCAAAGTCATTTGTTCGGGGAATAACACCTGTGGTCATGATTCCATCTGCTACTTTGTATGGCTCTTTGGTGGCAATGATTTCGGTCTTCGTTTCGAGTTCAGACTCGGTGTAGTACCCATGAATTCCAATTTCGTGTTTCTTTCCACTTTCATCTGTGAAGACTTTATGCAGTAATGCATCAGGATGGCAGAGAACCGGAACTGGTTTCGCAACCATATTAATGACCTTCATGACTCCACCAACATGGTCCCAATGTCCATGGCTGAGAACAATCATTTCAATGGCGGATAGGTCTCTATCAAAACGCTCTTTCATGATTCTCACGTTATGTTCCAAGGCAGGTGTTCCCCCTGCTGTGTCAAAAAGAAATTGAAACTCACTTGAATCATCATAAGTAACCTTAACGAGTGCTGCAAAGCCAGCTTCGCCGATGACTCGACCCAACTGGACGTTTCCGTCAGCCAGGATATGAATCTCAACCTCTTCTATTTTTCGTGTCAAAATGATGTACCTCAATGATGGATGATACTGAAGCTTCGATAAAACTGTTGACTCCACTTTCATTTTTCTTCGAGAGTTGAACCCGGGTTGGTTACCTCATCGATTTGGGCATGTTCTCTGGTCGAGCGCGTCTAAGAACAGCCTTATCTTTCGCGCCTATCATGCTGAGTTCAGCTCTGGTCAGTTCTATGGCGTTTCAAACCGGGAAAGATGGCAGGAGTGGTCCGCCTATATTCAATATATGCATCACCAAAGCGTTTCAAGAGGTCCTTCTCTTCATAGTAGATATGGATTGGCGTGAAGATCATGATGAAAGCGGTCATCCAGACGGTGAGGAAAAGCGAGTTCACAAAAAGTGCAATAACTACATAGAGTGGCATCTCGCCTACTGCACCAGGATGTCGAATCTTTTTGTAGATACCTCCATGCAGCTGAGTTCCCTTCTGAGGTGCATGCATCTCCTTCCCTGCATCTCTAAGTGCAATCGACATGATGATGAAACAAGGGGCCCCAATGATGATGCCTATGATTATTCCAAACAATGGTTCTGGACTGAGGACCCAGGCAAGTTCAGGTATTGGAAACCAAATCCATAGAATAGTGTTCAATATCATGATTCCTACAAAGATAAAGGACACACTACGGAGCATAGCACACTCCTCCCAAGCTTTCTCACCCCTCTGTTCTTCTCGTGTCACCGGCATCACGCTGAGGGTCGTGAAGTAGGAAAAGAGGATTGCGCTCACATGCAGAGATATCAGATTGAGCCACGCGATACTCAATAATTTTACACCAGTTTTCTCAAACCATGGTATGCTCTTAACTCTGGGTATTTCTATAGCGCCTCTATCGAAGAGATTATGTAGGCTTGTGCACTATTGTTAACTATGGAGAATTCAGAGAAGGACTGGAAAGTAAAACTGAGTCCAGAGCAGTATAAGGTTCTGAGACAGTGTGGGACTGAACCCCCATTTTCAGGTAAGTACGTAAATCACAAAGGTAAGGGTATCTATATCTGTGCAGGATGCGGGAACGAGCTCTTCAGTTCGGGCACTAAGTTCGAGTCAGGCAGTGGTTGGCCAAGCTTCTGGGATCAACTCTCGGAGGATAGTGTTGAGAGGAAAGTAGACAGAAGTTTAGGGATGAAAAGGATCGAGGTTATGTGTAAGAACTGTGGTGGTCATCTAGGTCATGTGTTTGATGACGGACCAAACCCTACTGGACTGAGGTATTGCATCAACTCACTTGCACTGGATTTCAAAGAAGATTCTGAGGATAAGACGTAGTCATCAACATTTTTGAGCGAGCCGTGTCTGAACACATTGCTTGTGAAGACAATGGCGTACTGGGAGAAGGAAAAGGATATTGTTGATAGTACTTCATCACCAATCA
>CAZPWM010000171.1:0-4169 GCA_964590575.1 uncultured archaeon | reverse complement strand
GCTTTGTCCTTGCTCTTAGGTTTGAACCATTTGACTCGTGTGTCTCTGAAGAATCCTATAGTTTGGCTGATCATTCCACGTCTTAGTGTACAGGTCCAATGGTCGGTTTCCGGGACCTGATTGGTCTTACCAGTCCTGCATTCCTCATGAGGGCAGTCTACAGTTTCATAACTGATATTATGTGTCTTCATGATAGTCGGATATAGGCTGGCGAAGTCTAGCACAGTGGCATTGAAATGAACACCAGCAACTGGTTCAATAACAATAGCGCCCTTGAACGCTTTCCCACCTACCATTGCTTCAGTCTGAGCGTCTGCCGCCTTCATACTATCTATGTCTACACGCCGTGGAATCAAAAAGTTACGCGACCGGTGTTCTTGTCTGAAGACTGATTGAATCCATGATGATATGTAGAACCTTGTCACATCATCCATGGACATGCGAGAAATACGCATCAGAAGGACAATTAAACGTAGTAAGAGATTGTCTTCGAACTGTGTGAATTTCAGTACTAGATTTGCATCGAGCCAGCAATAGTGAGCAAGCTCGTGGTAAGGTAATTCAGAGATATTGTCACTGAGGTCTAGTTTTCCAATACCCAGAACTCCTTGTGCGATTGATTCGAGATTCTCTCGCTGGTAAACACCAGAGAGTGCGTAAATCTTGATTGATGGATTAACAAAAAACTTGTAGAGGTCCACGTGAACTCCACGAGCCAGGTTTGCTCGTTCACGTCGTGGGTCCTGATTTCCTCTGAGTTTTATGGGGCAGAATTTTTCCATGTCAATCCTCAAACGTTTTGCACGGTTGTGGAGATACTTCAGATCAAATGTGTCGCCTACAAAAGTTAAGACAACAGGGTATTGATTGATTATTCTGAATGCTTCAACCAGCATTTCTGCTTCGTCGTCGAAGTACTCAATGGTCAACTCTTTTGGAAAGTCCTTACTCTTCTTCCCCTCGGGGTGTCCTTCACGCTTAAGCACGAAACAGGTGTTGTAGCCCTCACTATCTGAGAAACCTATAGCAGTCACTTTGTTTTCTGCAGTAGTAGCATCGGGAACTCTGTTTACAATGGGGCTATAGACCTCAATGTCGACTGCTAACCGTTTAATGTTTGGAACTTCGGTAAAGAACATTGGTGAATACTCTGCGATGATGGACTCAAGACCTTCCTCATCTTGGATGGTCTTCTTGAACTCCTCAAGAGTCTTAGCATCTACATTCGGTGGACAAGGAACGAGGTTTCCATTTTCAATTGTATACATCAGACCTGGGACAAGTTTGCTATCGTAGGTGTAGCACATCTGATAGCGAATTGCAGCTTCCCAAGCATGACTTACGTTGTTATTATCTACCAGTACATTTCGAATAGAGGAGGGAGACCCACCAATTGCTAAGGGATTATCACCAATGACCTTCGTCATCTTCACAGGTTCGTCCTTGAGGAGATCGTGCAGCTCAACAGTTTCAACCCGTAGGAATCCAGGATTCTTTCTCACCGAAGATTCTACTGCTTGTGGTGGCCAGTCTGTATAACAATAGGGTTTGTGATTACTATTGTCAAGCCAGAAGTATACTTGTTTATTGTCAGGTCGGTAGAGTCGTGCAATGGCTTTGTTATGAGTACCAGAGTATTCAATTGATAAAAGGAAGGAGGGTGCAAGGTTTTGAGGCGTGTCAGTTTCTTCAACTATCACTTCTTCGGGAGCTTCTTCTTCCTCTTCGTCATTATCAACAGCAGAGTTAGTTGAGTCATAATTATCATTAGTGGACACCGGATTCTTAGAAACCACAATGAAATCCTCTGGATCTTCATCAGATGGGGAAAAGTAATCCTCGAGAGATGCATGATTCTCATCTACTGGTTTCTCGTCCTTGGTCAATGCCGTTCACATCTTAAGTGAACATTCTACCCCTGATAAGCACTTCCTATAATGACTATGAATGCGAGTCCTTCATTAGACCGTATAGCAATCATATAGGGTATGGTGCGTTCAATACAGACTGGGATTAAGCGAGTGATTTTTGCACGAATGGATCCAGGAGAAGATGTTCTCGAGGTTATTGAAGCGGTTGCAGTAGAGCATGGTGTCAGATCAGGCCAGCTGAGCCTAATCGGAGCCATTTCAAAGGCAAAGCTTGGATACTTCCATAGAGGGGCTGCTGAGTACAAACACTTCACAGTAGATGAAGATGTAGAGGTTGTTTCGTGTATTGGTGATATCTCAACTCATGATGGGGACATTGTGGTTCATGCTCACATTGTTGTGGCAGATGAAACTGGAAAATGCTGGGCAGGTCATCTGATGAAGGGGTGTGAGGTTTCTGTGACCATTGAATTAGTAATCATAGAAACAGAGATCGAACTAATCAGAAAACGAGATGATGTCACGGGTTTGAATCTACTCCACATCGACTAAGTTGACTCACGTATCTTCTCAGCCATTCGATCCAGATTCTCTCTAGGAGCCATAGTGCTTCTATAGTCTGGAGGAAATTTGAAACCAAATGGCGAACTTTTATTGCGCGGTATCGCATGGAAGTGTAGATGGGGAACATCTTGACCAGCCCCTTCACCATTAGCTACTATATTGAGTACACCCTCTGAGCCAGTAGCTTTCTGTACTCTCTTTGTGAGGTTTGCAAGATTCTTAGCTAGATGTGCAACAACATCAGGGTCCACATCAAACATGTTCTCATAATGTTTCTTTGGGATAAGTAGACAGTGGCCTTCAGCAATTGGAAACACATCCATGAACGCTATACTTTGTTCATCCTCGAAGATTACCGAAGCAGGCATCTCACCACGAATAATTTTGCAGAAAAGGCAGTTCTCCTCGCTCATACTGACTCTATTGTGTTACTATGAGATAAAACATTCGAATGACTAAGCCTATCTACGGAAGTACTATTAACGCATCCGTCATGCTTTGATAACAAACGATTGGTATAGGTGTACCCATTTGAGCGGAAGGCGAAAGAAAATCCTCTTTGACCAGACACAAAATGAACGAGGAAGATTGGAAAGCACATATTCTGAACTTGGGCAGATGCTTCGTGACAATGATTTCGATGTTGAAGCATATACGGAGTTTATGATTCTGGCTAAAAGCCTCAAAGATGTAGATGTCATGGTTTTCGGTTGCCCAAATAGCTCAAAGATTAGACCCGCGGAGATAGAGGTCCTCCAAAAATATGTGAAGAACGGAGGCGGGTTGTTGCTACTGTCACTCTCTGGTGGTGATCGCGGGCTCATGAATAACATGTCAAAGATTTCAAGTGATTTTGGAATCACATTCGAAAACACGGCTGTTAAAGATGAGCGGAGTAATGCAGGATTACCAACAATGCCAGTCATAACGAACATAGTCGCTCACTCCACGACAGAGGATGTTACAGACCTTCTGGTCCCCTCAGCATGTAGTCTAAAGGTATCAGGAAAAGCCACAGCACTAGCAGTGACCTCAGACACTGCAGATCCCGGAAAAGCTGCTGTAATAGCAATAGCAGAGGAAGGTAAGGGTCGATTGATGTGCATTGGAAGCTATGAGGTCTTCCGAAGAGGTGGGGGTCTCAAGCATAAGGGAAATGCGATATTTGCAATAAACGCGTTCAGATGGTTAGGTGGAGAGATGCATATGAGTAAGCCTAGTGAAATTGTCAAAGAACAAGAAAAAGCTGAAAAAAAGGTTATTGAAGCACACGTTGAATCTGCAGAGTTCGAGAAGACCTTGAAGCGCCTAGTAAATGCAGTATTCGACTTACAGAAAGACATCTCAAAGGTGAAAGAGCAGGTATCAAATGTTGATAACAATGTCGAGTCGCTGAGAAACCAATTCCAAGACTTTGCTGAAAAGACACAACACCAACTAGGAATAATGATACCAGCGAAACAGTTCAAGACTGCTGATGAGAACAAGAGTGCATCGATTCAAGCGGATCTCAAAGCTCTCAAGAAAGAGATGAAATCAGTTGAGGATCTTCACAAACATATAGAGCAAAGATATACTACAGGTGCAATGCCAGAGGAAGCATATACAGAACAGGTAGCAAAGTTGGAAGTGCAGATAAAGAGTCTGAAGAAGAAAATAGACATGAAAGAAGCCGAACTCGCAGCCCTTGTTGTTGAATCATGAAAGACCTGTCTTTAAATAACTAGGAAAGAA
>CAZPWM010000170.1:0-4170 GCA_964590575.1 uncultured archaeon | reverse complement strand
CCAGTAGTAGCGCTTGCTAAAAGAGAGGAAACCATGTACACTCGCGACAACCCCGAGGGAATCAATTTTGATATAGGATCTGATGGCCTTCATCTGGTGCAGAGAATACGTGATGAGGCACATCGTTTTGCCCAGAAATATCATCACAAACTTCGAGAGAAACGATTCACTGGATCAATTCTTGAAGAAGCACCAGGAATTGGTCCAAAGAGGAGAACTGCCCTACTTCAAAAGTTTGGTAGTTTTGAGAAGGTGAGGGAAGCCACTTTGGAACAACTAGCTCAGGTCGACGGAATGTCTGATAAGGCAGCTAAGGACTTACGAAACTGGTTGGACAGTGATGCGGTTAATTGAAACTAAAATAGTCGTCCGACAGAATGATATACTAGCTTGACGATAAGTTTTGAAACACAATCTTTGAGAACCTAAAAGGAGTCCTCTGGAAATGCCTATCAAAGTCTTCCTTGCTGTTACCACAAAACCTGGGAAGGCAAAAGAGGTTCAAAAGAACCTAAGAGAGCTTGACGAGGTAATGCTAGCATGTTCTGTTTCAGACGGACAATTCGATGTTGTTGCCATGGTTGAAGTCACATCGCTTGATGACTACCGCTTTTTTTCTATTGACATAGTCAGTTCTGTATCTAACATAATTGATTACACTTCATTCATCATCATGGAGGTTTAATTTCCTACTCACCATTCAATAACTCAACATGTGCACGGTTTTTTCTCCAGCTATATAATAGGAATACTATGAATCCTGCAATCGTCAAAATGCCACCGAGCTGTAAAGCAAATGTATCTAGGGTGGGTATAAGAATTAAGCATGTGATCACTCCCAGAATTGGTATAGCTGGAAAGAATCTTGCTTTGAATGTTCCAGGGACACTCAAACCCTTTCTTCTAAGGATAATGACCGAATAATTGACAATCGATAGACCAATCAAATAACCAAAATCTGCGAGATGTGCAACAAGATCAACATTTCCTGAGGCTGCAAAAAGACTGACAAGAATGAGAGTCAGAATTAGAGCTGGAATCGGTGTCTTTCTCTTCTTACTAACACTCTCTAGGATTGACGGGAAATACCTATCGCGACCCATTGAATACGCAATTCTGGCTGTAGCTAAGAATGTTGCATTAAGCGCTGCATAGTTTGAAGCTGCCATTCCTGCTAAGGCAAAATAAAAAGCACCTGGTCCTAGGATGAA
Source organism: uncultured archaeon (assembly GCA_964590575.1). GTDB lineage: Archaea > Asgardarchaeota > Thorarchaeia > Thorarchaeales > Thorarchaeaceae > SMTZ1-45. The sequence goes on along the minus strand of CAZPWM010000170.1, from coordinate 2,959 downwards.
TTCGTAAACACTAGAAATGGGTGTATGTGAATCAGCAATAACGGTATATGGAACAACTCCAACAAGAACTAACGATGCTGCCATGTAAATCAAAGTGGCGATCAGTAAAGTCAACAATATAGCTCTTGGAATATTCCTCGCAGGTTCCTTAATTTCTTCAGAAGCAGTTGTAATCAGTTCAAATCCAACAAATGAGATATAGATAAATGAAACAGCAGACATGAACTGAAAAGCTCCCAAATTAGGATGAATGAGAGAGAGGTTCTCTGGTTTCACAAAAAACAAACCAATCGCAATGAACGAGAAGAGAACAATTGATTGGGCAATATTTAGTATACCTAAGACTCCAGTCACTCCTTTGATACTGACATAATTCGTGAAGAAAGTTATGATAATAATACCAATCGCGATGATTGCTATTATCTGCATTGACACTCCCGGAATGAAGACTGCTATTGTATGAGCCACAGCAAGAGCATATAGACTGCAAGCCACAATATTACCAACGAATAGAAACCAGCCTGTGAAAAATGCTGGAAATCCTCCAATTGTTTTTTGTGCAAAGGTATACCCACCCCCTTGCTTTGGTATTGAACATGCGAGTTCCGCATAATTGACTGCTGTAAAAATCGCAAGAAATCCGGTCGCAAGATACGCCATGACCAGTGCTGGTCCAATCATTCCAGCAGCTGTTCCCGCAATGACATAAATCCCTCCTCCAAGCATGGCTCCAAGACCAATGTTGGTTGCGCCAAAAAGACCCAAACGCCGACTAAACTTGCTACTTGCCTGTTTGTCACTGATGGTTTCTGTCAAATCGGGCACCGTCATTGTAAATCGCTAAAAACGCTCCAAGGGGTTTCTCAATAGTTCTGGCTTCTCATTTAGCTGGTCTTTTGAAGGTTTTGAATAGTCCACAATCGAATTCACCTCTAAAACCCCACACCCCGAAGTTTAAATGGGACTGCACTCCGATAAATCGACAGAGGACTTGTATAAAGTCTGAGGACAGAGTGATCACAATGATCTGGAAAGTCAATGATAACTGTACTGCCTGTGGTACCTGTGCGGATGTTTGCCCTGTTGATCCTACGCTTTACGTGGTCAACGACAAAGCTGTGTATCAGGTCGCACGAGCAGACGAGTGCACTGAGTGTTACGCCTGTGTTGATAGCTGCCCCGAAGGCGCTATTGAGGAATGACGCTCAATCGACAATGACCCAATCTTACAAATGTGAGTGAGGGACAGTCCGACAGGGGCGTCTTATATAAGGCGTTCCTGTCAGTGACATTCCTTCTTTACTATTCTAGTTTTTAATCGGGTTTCCGTCTTCGACTCTTGACTTTTGTGGGCTCACCTAATACTGAGTTGAATTTCTCCAATAGCGAATCATCTGTTATTACTACCATGACCTTGATGACCTCTTTTTCCAAACTCATTCCAACTGATTCAATTCCATTCTCCTCGTCCCGCATGTGAATGTAATCTTCATTATAGCTGTATCCTAATCCAAATGCATTTTCTAGTTTCTTTAGGACATCTTCACGTTGGTCCGGTTTGAATTCATAGAATGCCTTCGTGCGTGCCATTAAAGTACCTCCGAGTTTATCATGTATCAAACAACTCATAAGTCATAGTGTTGCAAATCACTAACTGGAGAGTGAGAATTGTTGCGTCGCTACGCAGTTCTTATATTAATGACAGTACTTCTACTACCAAACTTTTCATTTGCTTATTCCACTGAATTACCGAAACAGTATGAACCTGCGGAGTTCACATTGCAAACTTTCAACCGGAATATGAATGTCACAACTTTCGTTGGACCTGATTATGGTAATGAAACTATCACACGCTTCTTGAACGGTGCAAAGGAGAGCATCTATGTTGAGATATACCAATTCTTGAGTCCTGCTTTCTTGAATTTGATTCATGAAATCCACAATGATAAGCCATCACTAGACATCAAGGTAATGATAAGCGAAAATGTTGTGAGTGACGGTGACTATAATGTATATACGATGTGGGATCTTACACAGCTTGGAATTCCAGTACGTTGGACCTCGGATACATTCAAGTTCTCCCATCAAAAGTTTGTGATTATTGATAATATCACAACGATTGTTCAAGCTGGTAACTGGGCAAAGCTAAGTTTTCCACTAAACGAGTGGGAATCCGGATCTTCAGGTGGGTTCACCCAGAAAAACTACATCGGAAATCGAGAGTTCAATATAGCAATGACTGACGAAGTTGTAACTCAGTATTATCGTGATGTATTTGATTATGACTGGAGCATTGGCTCTGACTACAATGAAGGAGTCGATGGAACAGGTACTCCATTAGATTGGGGTCCACTCGATCAGTCTTACTATCCTCGTGTCTTTGACTATGTGGGTGAATTTTCAGGTCCAATGAATGTGACTCCCATTTTTAGTCCTGATACTAGTCTAGAAGCTATGAAGTGGGTGATAAACAGTGCACAAGCTACTTTAGATATCCAGATTCCATACGTTAGCAACAGTTCAGCAGTAGTTGATGAGTTACTTGACACTATTGTTGATGCAAAACACCGCGGAGTTACTGTTAGAATAATTATGGCAACTGAAGGTCAAAATGACAATGCAGAAGTGGCACTTGCGTTTGCAGAAGAGAATATTCCTGTCTTTTGGATACGTGGGAGATTCATGTATCACCATAATAAAGCATTCATTGCAGATGATAGAATCGTACTGATTTGTAGTATCAATTGGAGTGAAGAGAGTATTTCCGAAAACCGTGAAGCCGGTGTTGTAATAGAGCATGATGGAGTTGGTGCATGGTATCAAGCTGTGTTTGATTATGACTGGGGAATCGCAGAGTATGATGCTCCTGAGTATGTGAATGTTGGTTGGTATCCTCATATTCCTACTAGCTCTTCTATCATCAATGTGACGGTCTATGCTCACGAGTACTACAATGACA
>CAZPWM010000169.1:0-4189 GCA_964590575.1 uncultured archaeon | reverse complement strand
CGTGAAACAATGGGTCAAACAATGGATGTCCTTGTTGGTGTTTACAGGAAATCTGATGCTTTGGAAGCTGCTCTGAAAATGATCCGTGAGCTGAAAACTCGGTTCAAAAATGTGAGTGTTGGTCGTAGTGACGAGAGATTCAACTTCGCTCTGGTTCGAACACTGGAGTTAGAAAACATGCTAGAGCTTGCAGAAATTATTACAATGGGTGCTCTAATGAGGAGGGAAAGTCGTGGTGCTCATTGGAGACTGGACTACCCAAACCGGGATGATGAGAATTTCTTGAAACACTCATTATTTACAAAGGTTGATGATTATCTAAAGACTGAGTTCATTGATGTTAATCTGGGTATGTTTGAGGTGAAGGAGAGGACATACTAGTGCTGTTTAGAATTGCTCGAAGCAGAGATGGAGGACCAATTACACACTACGACCTCTACAAGGTGGACGTAAAGAAGGGCATGACTGTGCTAGATGCACTGTTTCAGATCCAAGATAGGATGGATCCTTCACTCTCATTCAGATATTCATGCAGAGGTGCAGTCTGTGGTAGTTGCTCAATGCTCATCAATAAAGAACCCCGCCTAGCATGTCGGACCCAAGTGGCTGATGTCAAGGGTAATGATATGAAGCTCAAACCATTCTCCAAGCTCTCAGAGGTTCCAAAAGGATGGAATCCTGAAGTAGAGATTTTGATTGAGCCACTACCTAACATGCCAATTTTGAAGGACCTAGTTGTAGATATGACAAAGTTCTATGACACTCTGCAGTCAATGAAACTCTGGAGCGAAACTGTAGAAGGTGACACACCAAGGAAGCAGAGCCCTGATGAACGAAGGAAGATAGAGCGTTATGTCAACTGTATTTTGTGCGCACTCTGCTATGGATCTTGTCCGGTCAACGCAGAGAAAGAGGAATACCTTGGCCCTGCAGCTCTTGCCAAAGCATGGAGGTTCCATGAAGATTCGCGCATCTCAAATCCCCGTCGATATGCAGAAGCTGCGAATAAACCTGAAGGTGCAGTTCTCTGTGACCTTGTAATGAACTGCGTGAAAGCATGTCCGAAGGGAGTTGCGCCTGGAGGAGCGATTAGGAAAATTAAGAACCTCTAGTGTTTCTCTTCTTGAAACAAACAAGTTATAACGCCTTTCACGACAATAGCCACGGGTTGGTTGGGTGGAATGACAAAGCCCTCTGATAGATATGCTAGATGGTTTGGGACCCGAGTCCCCTCGGTTTCAAGGGGTGGCATTGCACTACTCACCTTTTTGGGAGTCCTGATATTTTCGCCTATCATTTACCTTCGTTTCGAATATACAATCCTCACAATAAATTGGTGGCTTGTCTTATTCCTATTCGTGCTGGTGGGAGCTCTCCTCCATCTCCTAATTCTACTCTTCATAAAGATAAGATTTACAAATCCATCAACCAATGCAGATTTCCTTGACATGGTGAGTCGAGTTCATCAGAAAGTCGTGTTGTCCCCAAGAACACATATCTGGGTTCGTCAGAGTAACGAAGTCTTCATTGCATCAACTTTCAATCCCATTTTTAATGCAATCATCGTTTCAGAGCCAATGGTCAATCTCCTTCTTAGGAGCCCTAAGAGCGGTGAGGTGCTTGTTGCATATCATCTATTCCGAGTTCCAAGAACCAGATGGGTTGCAGATTTTATTGGTTCGATTATACTATTCGTGTTGCTATCTTATCCCTCAAGTTTACTGCTTATTCCTCTGACAATAATGATTGGTCAGAGCATAATGATTGGAGGCTGGTATGTCCTCTCCATTCTTTCAAGTTATGCAACATTGTTTATAGCTCCATTCCTTCTCATCTTTCTCATTAAAGGTGCATTTTGGAGGCATGAACCAGCATTTGATAATGTGCAGGAAATCTATGGCATGCACCCACAAGTTGCTAAGGTGCAAGTCGAGAAAGGTGTTATTCTGAATGAGGAAGAATCTCAGACAGTAATCTTTGGCATTCGTGAATGGGAGAAGAGCAAACGTAGCGCACGAAGAGTCGGAGTGTGTACAATAGTCGCGATACTATCGTATCTCAGTAGTCTGGTTCCGCTCCTTGTAATCGGATATATTCCATATTATTCTCCATTGTATATACTAGTGCTTTCGCCTTACATATTCGCAGGGGTGGGGGCTGTCATATCTTATCTTCTCCTAAGAAGGTGGGACAAGAATGCAATTGGTGAGGTTTTTAAGAAGACCACTGATTACGATGAACCCATTTGGGCGGATTGAAACCTATTCATAAGCCACCATATGTTCGTAATCTAGAATATGAAATGCTCATCAAAATCCTATATCTGAGCAAGAAGCCAGTTTGTAGCTCCAAGCTTAATTTCAAAACTTTTTCTGCTCTTTTGCAAATCTTTTCTGAAATATGCGATTACCATCGAATTTCATCTAACTGCTACTATTCTGACTTAGTCTTTGTTTTATTACTTTGATAGCCGCTTCTGATAAATCGCATACTATCCAACGACGATTCATTCTATTGGCTACTACCGCAGTTGTACCTGAACCCGAAAAGAAATCTGCAACAATATCATGAGGGTCAGTTGAAGAAGCAATGATTCGTTCGAGTAACCGTTCAGGTTTCTGAGTAAGAAATCCTGTATGTTCCTTAGAGATCCCCTGAACCGGGTGTATGCCAATCCAAAGGTCTGAGACTGGAACTCCTGTGACATCTGACAGATACTGTTTCTTTGTGTACCGTCCATTCTTACTAGTATAAATTATCCCCAAGTCCCACCACTCATCAAGGGTTTCCTTGCGGTAGAGATAAGGAGCGGTCCTACCTCTCCATTCGAACTGTTTCCTATCCTCAGTTCTCTGTATACCCTGAGCTTCGATCTCAATCAGACGAAACTTACCCTTATCATCTTTGTAGCTATATGGTTTCCGAGACCTCTCAGTATGCTCCTTGAAGACCTGTCTTGTCTTGAATTTTGATGCATCAACGGCATAGAGGAGAATCACATCATGTTGACTACCGAACCCCTTACTCTGAGGTTTGGGACTGTTGGTCCGTTTCCAGATTATCTCGTTTACGAAGTTTGAGTAGTCAAATATCTCATCTAAGATTACTTTGACATAGTGAGAAACATGCCAATCAAGGTGCACCCATATACTCCCGTCATCCTTGAGTAGTGGTTTCATAGCTTCCAAACGGGCTCTCATGAAATCCAGATATTCTTGAAGTCCTCCTTCCCATTTGTCACTGTATGTCTTCTCTTCCCGAAGAACACCTGCTGTTTGACTGTTACCACTTGAACGGTTCTTCAAAGTGTAGTCTGTCCCTGAAAAGAAAGGTGGATCGATGTAGATGAGTCGAACCTGTCCCCTAAGAATTTCTTTGCGGTCTTTGATGATATCTAGGCAGTCTCCATGCAGGATAAGGTTCTCCCAGTCGCTCATAGTACTGGAGTATGCTTTCCTCCTTAAGATACCTTTGAGGTGTAACAAATGAAGTAACTGATTGTTGTACTACATCTCCAAATCATCAGTGACTTCTTCGCCAGGTTCTAGAGCCTCAGCTCTTTCCCGTGCGACTCCAATCTTGATTAGTCCGACTAAATAACCTGCAATTCGATTCCGAACCTTCTTTGAATTGACATCTGTGAGCTGTTCAACTAGTCTCTTGTTGGTTTCAAAATCATCTGTGAACGTGTCCTCATAAAGAGCCAGAAGGCCCTTCGCAGCGTTCTTAATGTATCCCGGTCTTATACTACCCAATTTCAACTCACCGATTAATGTCCGTGAATGTGGGTTTGCCCCAGACTGAGTTTATAAAGCATGTGGTGAGCCACTAAAATAGGGAGTGCGAAAATTGCTGTTTGAGACATTGGCAATGATGTATGATGAGGTTGAAACCACTAGTGGATCACTAGAGAAGATACGGATTTTTTCTACGCTTCTTCAAAAAGCCAATCCGTCTGAAGTGCGACACATAGTTGCTTTGACTATAGGAAAGCTACATCCTGATTGGAAAAGTGAACCTGAGATTGGTGTAGCTGAAAAGATGGCTATCCAAGTGGTCGCATCCGCAGCATCGGTTCCTGAGAGTGAAGTTCATACAGTACTTCGGAAGACTGGGGACATCGGTAGTACCGCTGAATCTTTACTGCAGAAGAGTGCTCAATCTACACTTTTCGCACAGGACCTGACAG
>CAZPWM010000168.1:0-4293 GCA_964590575.1 uncultured archaeon | reverse complement strand
TTGGAAAGACAAATAGGGCAGGAGGCAACAAGTATTCCTACGGTTAGTTGGAGGAAACTAATAATGAATGAGATACCATATAGTGGAGAGAAAACCGCTAATGTTGATGAAGTTGAGCTTGTCTATGACACGTTCGGAAACCCTTCACACCCACCAATGTTGCTTATCATGGGTCTGGGTGCCCAGATGATTCGATGGGATGATGCATTCTGTAAGGCGATCGCAGCACAAGGTCGTTGGGTGATTCGGTTTGATAATCGTGATGTGGGTTTGTCAACGAAGTGTCATGAAGCTGGTATTCCTGATGTTATGTCCCTTATCCAGGGACAAAAGGTGGATGTACCCTACACATTGAAAGAAATGGCACACGATACAATAGGGCTACTTGACTCACTTGGGATTAAAACAGCTGATGTTGTAGGTGTTTCAATGGGCGGCATGATTGCTCAGACAATGGCTATTCACTACCCTGAACGAGTACGGACCCTGACATCTATCATGTCTTCAACAGGTAATCCTGATCTTCCACAGTCAACACCTGAGGCGATGGAAGTTCTTCTTGCACCTCCTGCATCAAATCGGAATGACTACGTCACCAGCCAACTGAAAGCCGCGAAAGTACTCCATGGACCCAAGTATCAGCTGAATGAAGAGTATGTCCGCAACTATGCAGAACGTTCGTATGACAGGTGCTATGATCCTACAGGATTTGTGAGGCAGTTCGGAGCAATTCTTGGATCTGGAAGTCGAAATGAAGCTCTAGCAAACGTGAAGATTCCAACCCTTGTCATTCATGGAGACGTAGACCCACTGGTTCCAGTTGCGGGGGGAAAGGACACAGCTAAGAGCATACCTGATGCAAAGCTACTCATCATCGAAGGGATGGGGCACAGCTTTCCAACTGAGGTCGTTCCCCAGATACTTCAAGCAATTCTACAACACACCGCTCCGTAGCAAGAAATTCATCTGAGGTATTTTCAAGTGCTTGCAGGCTTGCCGAAACAACTCAGAGTATCTGGTGCGATAGAAGTCAGAAAGAAACTCGGAACCATCTCAGGTGGAAACATCCTCGATGTTGGTACATGGGATGGTGACTTTATTCATACATTAATGAAAACTCTAAAGGACTACACCTCATTTACAGGAATCGACATCTCAGATGATGAACTGAAAAAAGCAAGAGAGCGTTTCAAAAACGCGTCAGTGAATTTCATGGAAATGAATGCTGAAACAATGACATTCCAAGAGAATCGATTTGATACTGTTTGTGCCTCATACACAATCCATCACTTGGAGAATATTGATACTGTATTGGCTGAGATGTATCGCGTTTTGAAACCTGGTGGCTATTTCATTATACAGGAGCTGTACTCTGATGGAGCGCAGACTGCCGCTCAGCTAGTGGACCTCGATGTTCATCATTTGGATGTAAAAGCCGATTCTCTGTTAGGAATCCCTCATTTCAAAGCTCTAACTCGTCAGAAATTGAGAGATTTAGTCAATAAAGTTGGATTGAATGATGTAGAGGTCTTTGAGTCATCGTGGTCTGTCAAATGTCTGTTCTGTGATGATGTACAGAAATGCACGGATCCAATGAGAATAGACAACATCGAACGTGCACTGAAACGGATCGATGATTCTTTGGTTAGAGTTTGTGAACATCCATCCTATAACGAACTAAAAGAAGAAAGTGAAATTCTCAAAGAACGAGTAAGGTCTGATGGATCAGCTGCTGCGTCTGTGATGTATTTCTTTGGAAGAAAGTAGGAATAAAGCAGGACTATTCTCATTTTCTATTGATTTGAATTTAGAGAAAAAAATGCTAGGTAATCCTTTTGTTCAAGGAATACAATTTGGTATTACTCCCATAATGAAGGAGGATGTTCTCTAATGGATGAAAGTATCTACAAAATAATCGACCTAGTTGGGACCAGCCCGAAAAGCTGGGAAGATGCTGTCAACAGCGTTGTTGCCAAAGCAGCTAAAAGCCTTCGGGATCTTCGTATTGGCGAAGTCAAAGATCTAGATGTGAAAATTGAAGACGGTAAGGTTGTGGCTTATCGTGTACGAGTCTCACTGAGCTTCAAGTACGAAAAAGAGTGAAAGTCCAAGTCAATTTATGACTAGGGGGTGAAATACCCCCTAGTACTTTTTCTCAGCATCTATTTTGGACTAGGTTTCTTCATGTTCCTTCAGCATATGCTCTATCGTATCTTACCTAATACTCAATTCTTCTGTCTATTGAGGCGTTCTTGATGTGAAGTTTCATCAATGCTGTTTCTTAATCGCGATTCAACACTTTGGTGTTTTGCAATTTTGAGATCATTATCAATGGAAAATTACTAACAAATTATTCGTTTATACCACAGATGTCTATATCGCTCCTGAAATTTGTATTTCGTGTACAAACCAATTGCAGCATGATTGGTACTATAAACAACTAATTCAGCTATTCTATAGTCATTCCGGAATGCACGATTCAGAATCTCATAAAGTAAAGCTTGACCATAGCCTCTTCGTCTATAATTAGGCAAAATCCCCAATCCTTGAATTTGGAGAACTTTCTTCCTGCTGCCCTCATTTTCGGATTTGATAGACCAACCTGAACCAATTCCAACAGGTTTGCCATTAACTTCACATATGATTAACAATTCTGGGTCGAAGTTGACATGTTTGATTTGGGCTTTCAACGACTTAACTGTGGTTAAACTATAATCCGTACTATCCTTGTAAATCTCATTATGAAGTTCGGCCCATATTTTCAATTCTCTCTTTAAATCTAATGATCTAAATTTCAAATCCCGTGGTAGATTTCTTGGTTTTACTGGCTTATCATATTCCAGTTGCATTTTTATCCATGAATATTCGTGCTCAAAACCATGGAATTCAACAAATGATATTGCATCAAATCGAAAGCTGGGAACGCGACATTCGAAAAATACTGATCCCCTTTTTATCCCCAGCTGAAAGAGGTGCTCAAGAACCATTGAACCAATTCCTCTATTTTGGAAATCCGGATGTACCTGAACCATTATTCTCGAACTAGGTGGTATGGTCTTTTGTGAAAATATTGTACCTGCTGCAACCAGTACTCTCTCAGAGTTTTGCACCAATACAATGTCGCGACCAATTTCAACACTTGGGTGTGAGAATGATGATCGGAAATATTCTCCAGAAATCTCTATATGATCTGGATTATCGAGTGAATCAATTGCGTTGTACAACGCAGCGTAATCTTCGAACATGGTATCATTTCCAGGTTCAAGCAGGAATGTGTTAGACGTCCCCATTTTTTCATCCCACGGTTTGGATTTTTTCTGAGGCGAACGTTGTATAGGAACTCCAAAAGCGTCGTTTCCTGATTTGTTTATGATGAAGTACAGCGCATCCAAGCTCCGTTATCTGAACATGCTTATAGCGAGAAATTCGTAATCTGGTTATATAACCTGCAAGCTCTAGATTTCGTAGATGCCTGGATACTCCTGATTGTCGAATTCCCGTTTCTTCAGCTACTTCTTTTTGGTGTACAGGTCTATCACAACTCTCAAGATAACTAAGAATCTCACGTTTCTGGCTAGTTAGGTTGACAAGTTCAGAAGGCCAGATTTCAGGAATATTGAACGTCTTATCCTTTTTAAAACAAATAACAGAAGCTTTCACAATAGCCGCACAAATACATGCCGCTAATGTCATTATACAATCATCTGCTGATATACTGAATTCGACATCGCTTTGATCAAGCGTCTGAGAATCTAAAGCATTTAGAGAAGACGAAAGAATATTGATGAAATCATCTGATGAGACACTTACGGATGTAACTGTAATCCCAAAATCTGAGTATTTATCAATGAGGAGGCTCACAATATCTTCTTGTTCCCAACTGTGAACAAGGATTAGCTCATCTATTCTCCTTCTTGCAACCAAATGCTCAATACTTTTTATATTTTCAAAAAATGCAACATGGATTTTTGGTCTTGCCATTGTTTCTAAACTCCAATGAATGCGATAGTTTCTTGTTTTGGTGGACGATGCAATCTTGCACTCCTTATGAGGAAGTGAATTGAATCTGATGATGGGTGGGGTCTGAAGAATCTCCAGACCCCTAGGACTCCACCCTCATACTGGTTTTTCGTTCCATTTTTCCCCGGTCATGGGTCCCTCGGTCCCAAATATAGACTCGAATTCTGAGTATATAAGCTGTTGATGGGCTCCGGAAACTAGGACTTTGCTTGAAAAGAATACACTCCCTGACGAGCTTTGTCCAAAAAGCAGTAGCAAACATCAAGATTTTTT
>CAZPWM010000167.1:0-4500 GCA_964590575.1 uncultured archaeon | reverse complement strand
AAGAAGGCCTCCAAGACAGGGAGTCTTGCTCCGTACCTAGCATATCTGGATGAGCCTTTGGTTTCCTCAGACTTCATTGGAGACCCCCATTCATGTAGTTTTGATTCTCTTCTGACTAAGACTCTTGGGAATTTGGTCAAAGTCGTTGGTTGGTATGACAACGAGGCTGGATACAGCCATCGTCTTGCAGACCTTGCAGCAGTGATTGGAAAGAAACTGTAGTGAAGAATAAGAGGAGTTCCTCGGATTACCAGAGGAACTCCGTTTCCAATATAGCCACAAGGATTCGTGTATCCTATGGGACCAATAAGCAGAATTGATTCATCCACCAATCAGCTCTTCTTTAGAGAGTACAGTATAACTGATTATTGCAAGGGAACTAATTTCGAAACGATACTGTATTTGCTAATCAATGGACGATGGCCTTCTGATTCAGAAATAGAAGATTTTTCCAATAGGATGGTGGAACTAAGAAGTTTTGGCAATGATGATGTGAATTCATTGTTTGATTTGGCTTGGAGTTTAGAAAAAATCAAGAAAGACAACAATCTAGATCTTCATGATACGCTATTGACTTTCGTCGCTCTTGCGCCAATTGTCGTCGCAAATGAATTTAGCGTGATCCGAGGTGGTTTAATTCAAAATCCTAGTAGAAGCTTAGGTCATGCTGCCAATTTTCTTTGGATGACAAGAAGAGTAGTCCCGAATGAGATGGATCTTGATGATTTTCAGACTACATTGATTTTACAAATGGATGACCCTGATAATCCCTCACTCTCAAAATTACATGCAACATTGAATGAAAAACATAATTACTCTGAAGCCATTGTATCAGCACTAACAACCCATATGGGTCCATTACATCATGGTGCTGGTACTGAAGCTATGGCGATGTTTAGAGAGATGAAACAACAAGCCAATGTGAGAGATTATCTCAAACGAAGGTTGAAGTCAGGAGGCAAAATCTATGGACTTGGTCATAGAGTCTATAGAGGAATTGATCCTCGCGCGGTTGTTCTTAGAAAGATGCTTGAAAGAAGAACAGTGAAGACAAATAATGAGTGGCTTTTGCAAATAACAGATGTAGTTGCTAAAGAAGGGAGATTACTTCTCTCAAAGCTAAAAGGTATTGATGCATATCCTAATGTAGACCTGTATAATGCCGCAATTTTCTTCACATTTGGATATCCTCCTGAGTTGAATACCTCTCTGTTTGCAGTATCAAGAGCGGCAGGATGGATGGCACATACGTTGGAATATTTTAGGTCTCACTAATTCAATCAAACAAGAAGGTTTTTCAAAAAGGAACATGAGATTCTGAATTTGGAGATCTCACATTGAAAGCTATCATCAATGCCACAATCCTTTGTCCAGTTAACGGTCTCATCAAGAATGGGACTGTGCTGTTTGATGGAAAGATTGTAGCAATTGGAAAGAATGTCGAGGTTCCAGATGGAACTAAGACAATAGATGCAGAAGGAAAATATGTTGTACCTGGTTTCATAGATGCTCATACACATCAGGGACTATTTGATGGATCAATAGGGTGGGCGGGAATGGATGGTAACGAGATGACGAATCCCATAACACCAGAAATGAGAGGGATTGATTCATTCAACCCTGATGAGCCATCCCTCAAAGAGGTGCTAGTTGGGGGTGTAACATGTCTGAACACAGGACCAGGTTCAGGAAATGTGATTTCAGGTGAATCTTTTGTAATCAAGCCCACTGGAGCCTCTATCGTTGATGATATGATTATACTATCACCCTCCGGTCTGAAGGTTGCATTTGGTGAGAATCCAAAGCGAGTCCATGGTACTGAGAAACGAACACCCTCGACACGAATGGGTGTTGCAGCGTTGTTAAGGAAAACTCTTGTCGATGCTCGCAACTATAAAATGAATGCTCGGGTTTACTTAGAACAAGCCGAGGAAGCAAAGAAGAAAGGTCAAGCACCTCCTCTAAATCCACCACCGAGAAACTTGGGTCTTGAAACAGTCATCAAGGTCCTCAACAAAGAGATACCCATTCATGCGCATGCACACAGAGCTGATGATATTGCAACAGTGATAAGAATCGCAAAAGAGTTTGATATTCGAGTGGTGCTGATTCACTGTACCGAGGGCCATAAGATAAAGAAGACCATCGCAAAATCAAAGTTCCCTGCCGTGATTGGTCCGACATTATTCTGGACCACCAAGCCAGAAACTCGTGACAGAGGTTTCAGAACTGTTGTTGAACTTAATGAAGCTGGAGTAAAGGTGGCGCTCCAGACAGACTCGTTAACGCCGATGAACTACTTCCCACTCCTTCCGATGAGTATAATCAAGGAAGGTATGAGCAGAGAAGATGCACTCAAGTGTGTCACAATCAATCCAGCGGAGATGCTAGAAATAGATAACCGAGTCGGTTCATTAGAACCTGGAAAGGATGCAGACATCGTCATCTGGTCTGGAGACCCATTTGATTTCTACAGTAAAGTTGAACAAGTATTCATCGACGGGAAGAATATACAACTGGAGAAATAGCTACCACTTTGAAATGGCAGCAACAGCTGCTTGCTTCTCTCCTTCAGAAAGTGGATGAATCGGGGGTCTACAGAAACCTCCTTTCAGTCCAACATGATCCATAGCAGCCTTAATGATTGGGACATTGTTGGCAGCACCTCGACCCTCACGAAGGTCTTCTAGTGGTGTTATCATCCTCTGCACTTTCATGGCCTCTTCGAAATCTCTTTTCTTCAAAGCATCGAACATCTTCCTCGAAACCTGTGGTGCGAAGTTGCACAGACCGCTAGTGAATGCTTTTGCTCCAGCCAAGAAGAAGAAGGGAGCGAATCGTTCTGCTGTGCCGCATGACCACACAATTTTGTGTCCAAGTTTTTGTACAGTCCGTGAGAAGTCTACGATGCGACCAAAAGCATACTTGACTCCTACCAGATTCTCATAGACAAAGAGCCGCTCTAACAAGTCATCGGAAAGGAGCGGTCCTTTCTTATACAGCACAATATTAAGATCATTTGCAGATTCTAGTATAGATCTATAATATCCAAGCAAGCCTTCCTCTGAAGTGAAGACATGCTGAGGATAATGAATCATCACTGAAGAAACTCCGAGGTCTCGCACGGTATCAAGCTGAGAAATGGCGGTCTTGATTGAATGACCTATGCCAGACATTATCGTTGCTTTCTTTTTAGCAGCATCAACTGTGGCACGAAGAACAGTCGTCCACTCTTCTTCTGATAGTGAATAAAACTCGCCAGTATTGCCATTTGGAATAATCAGAGGAACTTCATTCTTTGTCAGAAACTCAGTATTTATTGAGATTGCTTCAATATCAACCTCAGCTAGGTTATCACTGAACGGAGTTATAGTAGTCACTGAAAAACCACTCAGAATCTCTTTGAATTTTTCATGATCCATTCGATTACCTCAGTCCTTAAACCTGAAGAGAATACAGACTGAAATATCACTCGATTGAGATACTGGAATGAAGATTGGAGCGATTGAAATGAGTAATGAATTATGTAACTTACGTCCGTAAGTTGCCCTTACGGAAAGTTACTCAATATATTGTACTTACTCTCTGGTGAATCAAAGTTCACAACAAATTCAGCATAGGTACTTGTACAAGGATTCCCTGCCGCCACTTTGATTCTAAATTCGAGTGTATCAGAATCGATACCTGAAACCTCTGCAATATAGCTATACACAGTCTCACCAAGATAAGGGTCTGATCTTGGATTGGAGGAACGATGTCTACAGATAGAATCGAAACCACGGCCTTTACTATGGGTACTTAGGAGTTGAGTCATGTCCATCAGGGAAGTTGCTTCTGCTAGTAGCTTGGCTGCTTCTTGTCTTCGTTTCTGACTGGTAGTCAAAGGACCACCAGCTTCACGTTCAGCCAAGGAAGCACGTCGCAGAATATCAGCTGTTGGCAGGATGAGGTGATGATTGGTTCTTGTGATTATCTTTGGATCTTTTTCGATGACTGCGACGCCATCCCCAATTTCAATCGCGCCTACACCGTCAGGAGAGGCGAGAACAAAATTACACCATTGGTATCTGTTAGTACCTTTGAGTTCAGTGCGAACGAGCTCAAATGCTTCATCAATCGTTTTTGTTTCCCGAAGGACTCTCTCAAGCAAGAAATCGTAGGCTTTGTGTGGAGTTACAAGCACCGTTGTGTTACATCCTGCGAGGCCAGATTTGTTGAAACCAAATGAAGCACCACATAGCTCACCATCGCCGACGTTCACGCCTGTGACAAAAAAAACATCTTTGTCGAAAAAAATTGAATCCCTGAAGCCCCCCCAAATCAAATCTCGATTTTTAAGAAGGTAATACCGGTCTCCAATAACCTTCGCTCCAGCTGTACATCCATCAGGCATGGTTTGGACTTCACTAAGTTTTCATATCAAGGTTCATTGTTTAAATCAATCGGATCGATTTCTTCGGTGGATTCTAAACTAACGGAACTACCACTTCCAACGATTCG
>CAZPWM010000166.1:0-4569 GCA_964590575.1 uncultured archaeon | reverse complement strand
ACATGATGAATACCTGCTATGATTTCCTTTCATGCTTCCTAATATAACTCAGTATCATAAATTCAAAGGATTCAAAATGGGCTTTGTGCTCCATCTGCAAGGTTCTTATTGCCTTGTGAATAGATGTTTCCTGAGGTCTAGCTTCATGAGAATCACTCCTGATAAAATGTATAAACTAGATGGAAAAACTTGTTTCATCTGTGGTAGATATCTTCTCAATAATACTCCCGATGATCTCTCATATCTCAAAGTTCACACAGGTGGAACCGTGAGAGTAAAACCTGATACCTATCATTTGTTTTCCTGCCCAAACTGTGATAAGTATGCACACAAGAGATGCTGGTATAACGTTGGAGAGAGAAAGAAACGAAAAGGATTATTCGGAAAGGAGTGGCAGATGGTCTGCCCTAATTGTGGCCACATATTATCATCGACTAGATCAGAACGCATTAATTGGAACCGAGGCTATGAGATACCCGGGCATCCTGACTCAGAACTTCTCGAGCTCCAAGTTCCAGAAGTCTTATCATGGAAAGCGGGCTCGGTTTTTGGAAAGATAGGACGTGCGATAGATAATTTCTTCCAAGCTGTTGGAATTGGTTCCCTGAGTGACTTGGAGCGGAATTCTGTAGGAAGAGCTGCGCAGAAAATTGGAAAGACCATCCAAGATGTTGCAGAACGAGTTTTCAAACTAAACTTGCCCCCTGAGAAACGTTCTGAAATTCGAGATCTCAAGTGCCAGAATTGTGGGGCACCGCTCCCATTACCGGGTGAGTTTGAAGATGCTGTAGTATGCGCTCATTGCGGTACTGCTCACCTTCTTTGAAATGCATCTCCAGATACCCAATTACGCTAGAGGACTCGCGCTAGATTCATTAATAAACGCCCACAATCCATGCTAGTTGTACAGGCCAGTTGGAGGCTTTGATTCCGAATGCCAATATACCTCGAGTTTAATGAATCCACCTCTCAGTTTTTCGAAACCACGCGAAATGCAAGTGACGATACTATCTTGCTTGCTATTGATGAGGCACAGAAGAAGTTGATAATGACTGTCCCTTCTGGAAAAACAATGATTGTTAGGCGTGCTGCTGAACGTCAAGCTAGAGGCATCACAAAAACAGGCTTTCTCTGCAATGACGGTGGTCGTTATGGTCGAGATCATGAGCTTGAAATCTTAGGTGAGGGCGGCCAACTTCCTGATCGCCTTAGAGAGAGCCCCAGAGAAGTCTATTAGAGATTGAGCCCCTTCAATGGGCTCCCAATCCTTTTTCAGGACGAATGTTCACATTTTGACTAAGCATTTTGCAATAGGCAAAGCGAAATCTTAAATATTAACTATCGTGAACTAAATACGAGGTTCGAGAAAATGCAATGTTGTGAACTGAAGTATAGTGATATCCGTAGCAAGGATGTAATAGACTCCAAGGGAGAGAAAGTTGGCGAAGTGATGGATTGGATCTTTGGCTGCGGTGAGAACAAGCTCGATTTGAAGTATATCGTACTTGGTGGCGGAAGAATAGAAGAATTCCTAGAATCCATAGGCACACGACCTGACATTGATCCCGTTGTCAGACTTGAGGATATTGATTCAATTTCTGATAAGGTCTATTTGAAGGTTGATAGCGAGTCTTTGAAGAAAACCATTGACCCCGGAGTTTTAGCAGATACTTACTTCACATTCTCCAAGTTGACAGACGTAAAGGTCATAGACTCTGATGGAATGAAGGTGGGTTTTGTCATTGATATATGGTTTGACAAGGATAATCAAATGTGGCTGGTGCTTGGTGGCGGCTTTTTCGAAGAACTTCTCGAACGATTGAAAGCTCAACCGGATATTGATCTTCTTATCCCCCCCCACTTCATTGAATCAATAGAGAAAACTGAGATTAGATTGAGTATTTCAAAATTCCAACTCGAGTCTACCTGTGAAGACGAGTATAAGAAATTGCAGAGGCAACTTCAGGGGGCTGCCCCTCATGACGATGCTCGTTACGCTCAACTCAGGCTTGGTAAAGGTCCGAGTCGTGGATTTGCATAAAATATTGTAGAAAATGATATAATGCTCGCTGGAACTTGCTTATTTCCAGCGAGTAAGTCTTTCTGACCTTGGCCTGAATGTAGCTGAGAGTGATTTGTTACGTGCTCGTATCAACTCTATTCGACCTTCTCCAGTCCGTGTATACACAAGATTCATTCTACCAACAAGTTTCGCCCACATATCTGCAAAGTGTTCTGCATATTCTTTCTTCGCACCTATGACTGTAGGAACAGCATGATAGTCCTTACGAGTGAATCGATTCCACCACATAGACTTTCTAATCAGTAGATATCTTGGATTTTCTATTGGATTAAGTACTTCCTGAAGTGCCTGTAGATATACTGACTTCTCCCTGTTGCTACCTCCATCCATCCGACAGAATACTTCACCATATTCTCCTTCTTCGACAACGACTCTCATTTTCATATAGTCCGTGGACACCTCTCCTATATGACACAATGTCTTGAGGATGGCCAAACCTATCTGTTTCAAACTACTCTGTACAGGACCATGCTTGATGAAGAGATAAACTGCTTTGAATGTGGTCGGCGCCATTATTATCATACAAATTATGAAAAGGGCGATTAATACGATGATGAGCCCCTGCAGGGATCCTACTGAAATATTATCGAGGGTATGAGATAGAAAGTAACCCACCATGAAAATTCCTTCCCAGAATAATGCAGAAATCGTATTCCTGAAAACGAAACCTCTGGGAAGGTAAACCTTCTGAGCTTGGATGTCTTCAACAAGACGGACACCATCCTCTCCCCTACGAAGTGCAGTTTCCCATGTTTCTTGTATAGCATCACGATTTTTCGCTAGTGAAAACATACTTTCATTGAATGCTTTGAGGTCCCTTTTCTTGAAGGGGGGTTTCCCAATACCTAATCGACCAAAACCATTTTCAATTACAGGTTCCAGTGATGACACTCCAACGAAAGCTTTGAATCTCCTCTGCATCGTATCAAAATCTTCTCCAGCCTCAATAGAATCGGGTTCGATACAGACTAGGTGCCAGATGTTAGCAGTCTTGTCAGGGTTCCCTCGTTCACTGCGTATCGCTCTGCCTCTCATCTGGTTGGAGAGCATGTACGAACCCACAAAACTGGCGAGTATCAATGAGTTGATTGATGGCGCATCCCATCCTTCCCCAAGTAAACTCTTTGTTCCAACTAAGATATTGATTCCTCCTACTGTGAAAAGATCAGTCACAGCTCTCACTAGCTTGTGTTTCTCAGAACTCAGGACATTCACTTGCAGAAATCTAGCATCATGAACTAAAGCCTTCAAGGACATCTCAGTCCTGTCGATGCCCAATGTCATTGCACACTCTCTAAATTTCGCTTCAGACTCTTTGGGTATTACTACTAATGAACCACTAAGAATTCCAATCTTGGATGATTTTAAATCCGCTCTCCGAATAGATTCGAAGATTGGGGCAACACCAAGTTTGTTAAGAATTGGTTGGTCTTCCGTAGATTGTGGCATAAATGCGGACCTGATGTAATCGGTGAGTATAACCATTCGCAAGTCATTGCCGAGTGATTCATTCTCTCTCTGAGTGATTTCAACAATCCGCTGTAGTTTGGATATGCTCTGCTTGAGGATTTTATCCACTGATGCAACATTTCTGAGTAGAACCTTCCTCCTTTCAAGAGCTCCTATCCGTTTCAGTTCATCACGAATCTCTTCTAGAAATGGATTCAACTTTGGATTCTCAACGCCTTTTGGATAGAGAATGCCCGTGAGGAGAATTTCGAGCCATTCAAGGTTGAATGTTGGAATTCCGCTTTTTGAATCCGCAATGATCTCAATAGCAGACCTTGGTATTTCCACTCCAAGGTGATACAGATAGACTAGCAAGCTAGAGAAGAAGTCTGGCTGATCGAGGATTTCCTCAATGTGTGTTTCAGGAGGGTTCAACCAGTCGTGTGCTTGAATGTAATTTCTGAACTGATGCTTTGTCTGGAGATTCCTTACAAACATGGTGACCTCATTTCGAAACTTGGTTATCTCAGCACTCTCTGCTTCAGAAGGTGTCGAGAAAACAACGAGATCCTGGTGCGGGCACAGGTTATCCTCCATTACAAGTTCCGGAACTGGCACTCGTGCGTCTACAGGGCCGCAGAGTTCCATATATCGGTCCCACTCAGCTGGAGGTACATCAAAAGGTGGAGTTGCTGTCAGAGCAAGTATTTTTGCTTGCCCAAGACCCTTAATCAGAGATGTGAGACTTTTCCACCAGCTCGACCTGAGATGGTGTGCTTCATCCAACACAACTGTTTCAATCCCCCTCTCAATCAGCAATGGTACCAAATCAGGACTGGGGGCATTCTTACTTCTTCTTTTTGTCTGGTCTAGCCATGAGGAAATATCACTCTCCTCATCATCCTCTTCCTCAAGGTCTTCCTCAATCTTCTCAAGTTGCTCGATTTCCCGCAGGTCATCAGACTCACCTGCGATGTTTTCTCCTGCTTCATCTATCTTCAAACTCATTGCATTGTGTAATGCTTGATATGTCGATA
>CAZPWM010000165.1:0-4678 GCA_964590575.1 uncultured archaeon | reverse complement strand
TGTGGGTCGGGTAAAACCGTAGTATCTAATAGTGAGATTGTTCTCGAGAATCGGTACGGAGAAGAGATTCGTTGAGGAAATCCCATATTATTCTTGGCTTTGCCATCATGATACTGCTTGTTGGATCCAGTGCTTCAGATGCTTCTGCCGCACAAATTGATGAATTAAAAGTAGGACCATATGTTGATACTATTTTGTATCAATATATGGCAAGTGATGCGCAACAAGTTGCAGCTTTGCTGGGTGACGTCACTGATATACTGACAAGTAATATTGATCCCACATACATCGACACACTTGAAGCTGACGCAGATATTGAGGTTGTTGAACATCTCCGAAATGGTTATGGTAAGTTCATCATCAACTGCGACAAATTCCCTTTGAACATCACAGAATTTCGGAGAGCCTTTGCCTTTGCTTTGGATAAGAACAATGTGTCCGATATCGTGTTTGAAGGAGAAACTATTCCAATAGACTCGCCAATTCCTGAGGTAAATCCTTGGAGTATAGAGGGTAATCTACCCTATTCATACTATGACAAGAATACCTCAAGGGCAAATCAGGTTCTAGACTCAGCTGGTTTCGCGAATATTGATGGGGATATCTGGAGAGAAGCACCTAATGGAAGTGACTTCACAGTCAATATCGAGTATGCGCCAACCTCCTCAATATCCGCGGAGATTTGTACTGTTGCTAAAGACTCACTTCGAGCTGTTGGTATCGATGCAACTGCAACTCCTACAGATATCAATGACTATATTTCACGATTGGACAATCACGGCGACTTCGATGTTGTTTTTCTCACTCAGAATTTCTATGGTGATGATCCTACGTGGTTGCTCACACAATTTGGTTCAGACTACTATCATATAGCCTATACAAATCCCTCTAATTGGAATAACATTAGTTTGGACTTTGTACTGAACCAATTGATGACAGGAGTAACCTACTCTGATGTGCTCTGGGCTGTAACAGAGGCTCAGAATATTATAACGTATCACTGCCCTGAGATTCCTATTTATTC
This sequence comes from uncultured archaeon, assembly GCA_964590575.1. Classification (GTDB taxonomy): domain Archaea; phylum Asgardarchaeota; class Thorarchaeia; order Thorarchaeales; family Thorarchaeaceae; genus SMTZ1-45. The sequence goes on along the minus strand of CAZPWM010000165.1, from coordinate 3,654 downwards.
AAACGTCTATCACACTGCCTACAGAAATGATAAATTTGAAGGTCATATTGTCGACCAAGTAAATGGTATCAATAACATCTGGACTAATTTGAGGACTCACCTCAAAGTATCAGAAGGAGGACCTATCGGAGGAACCCTACGTGAAGCCATTCCTGAAGATATAGATTCTTTCAATTTCATGGTAAGCAATTCTGTCGCAACCAGGACTGTATTAGATAACCTGTATATGACCCTATTCAAACACGGTCCTACAAGTGAAGTAATCCCCTATCTTGCAAAGTCGTTCATTGTGGAAACTCATGCTGATAATTCTTCAATCCCAGAAGGTCACACACGCTATACAATAGATATAATTCAGAATGCTACTTGGAGTGATTTTACTCCGCTTACAGCGAGTGATGTGCAATTCACGTTTGATTTTTACAAGAACAGTACTGCATTCGGTAATCCAATGGGTTATGATATGAATGAACTTGTTACTGCATACGCCTCCTCGACCTATCAAGTTGTCTTAGAGTTTAGTACAGAATCTTACTGGCACTTTGACAAATTTGCCTTTGATTACATATTACCAGAATATGCCTTTACTCAGGCATACATTGGACCTCCTACTTGGGCCTTGTGGAATCCAGTGTTTACTACTGATCCTCATGTGACATGTGGTCCATTCATTCTATCGGACTATCAGTCAGGTGAATATATTGAGCTCACTGCAAATCCATTTTACCCATACCGCTCACCTTTACCTCCAACGGTTTCAGGTCCAGATGACTTCACAGCAACTGAAAACTATCTAGTTGAAATCACATGGACCGCTTCTGATGATAACCCAGTTGTATATTTCGTTCTAGAGAACGGTACGCAGATGGTTGGAGAGTTCTGGTATGGTGGAGACATCACTTACGCCTTCAATGCACCTTCTCCTGGATGGGTGTTGAATCTTACCGTAGTCGTTTGGGATGCTGATGCACAATACGCCATCGACACGGTTCTAGTGACAGGTGTTGTGGACACACTCGCACCTGAATTCATAATAGAACCTTCAGACTTCGAATTTACCTTGGGTGACAATGCAACTACCATATACTGGGAGTTCTACGATGGCAATCTTGCTTCTCTAAGCTTGTATCTGGATGATGCAGTAATCTATGAGGATCTAATGTTTGAGAATCCGACCAGCTTGGAATGGGCTGTTTTTGGGATCGACATGGGTGCGGAAGGGCTTGATGTAGGTGTACACAATTACACCCTCTATCTTGATGACATTTGGATGAATAGCGCAACCTCAACAGTTATTGTCACCGTGGTTGACGATTCTCCACCTTCAATTGATTCACCCCTCTTCGTGTTTCTATTAGCAGGTGAATCTACAAATAATGTCACATGGACTGCTACCGACTCAGACCCCGCGTCCTATATAGTCTATCAGAATGGATCCGTAATTGAGACCGGGACTTGGACCTCTGGTGAACCCATCGTGGTTGATCTGTCTTCCCTAGAGTGGGGAGTCTACAATCTAACAATTGTCGTGACTGACGCTGAAGGACATTTTGTTGCAGATACCGTTATGGTATTCGTAGTACCCTCGACTAGTGGAATACAACTCACAATGGATCAAATAATGCTGCTTAGCATCGGTGTTGTTGGGATTGGAGTTGTGATCATTGTGATTGTGGTCAAAGTGAAGCGGCCTTCTTAGATTAGTCCCTATGTGGTTGTGGTGCTTATTCCATCACAACCACACAATATTGACAGTCAGGTTGTGAGACCTCTTTTCTTGTGTGTATGAAGTAGTGTTACAACTATCCTTGTTACTGTGTAGTCTACTAGATGCTCTAAACTCACAACATATCTTCAGAAAAATTCTCCAATTTGTGTATTTAAAGCTACAAATTGTTTTTTATGAAAATAGACAATTAAGAAGTAGGTGGGTGGTTTGGTGTTTAGAAGAACTATAGTCCTTTTCCTAGGATTCAACCTTTTCCTTGCCATTATTCTTATACCTGGAGTCGCAGCCCCTGATGTCCTGCAACTCGAGGAACACGAACCTATCTTAATTGATGGAAATCTGGATTTCTTGAATACTGCAAGTGTAGAAGGATGGACTGGAACTGGGAGTGAGGAATCTCCTATTACTATCAAGGGATTCAATATCATAGGTGAATATTACGGGATAAGAATCACCAATGTTGATCTCAATTTCAGAATAGAGGATTGTCTGATTAACGGATCTGAAGGGGAATTGTCTTGGAGTTTTGGCATCCTTTTAGATAACTGCTCAAGTGCTACAGTTGAGAAAAGTACTATCTGGGGGTTTGATGTTGGTATTTGTCTGTCACACTCGGATTGCACTCTTGTTAGCCGGACTGAAGTATTCGAGTCCTTCTTTGGTGTATTTGTGAATCATTCCTCATCTGTCTGGTTACACTCGCTTGATATTGTGATGTGTGGTGTTGGAGTGAGATTAAACCATACTATTCACACATCTATCGACCAAACGATAATTGATCATTGCACTTATTCTGGAATTGAAGGTATATATAATTCTGGAACTCATTTGCGACACAATACGATAATTGGTTCTGAAATCGGAGTAGCCTTTGCACTAAATGAGAACTGGGTATTTGAAGAATCAGCGATCTTGTCGTGTGAGACAGGTATCCAAGCATCTCAATCAAGCGGTGGGTTTGTTATTCGAGCTTTGATAAAGAACTGCTCGATGTTAGGAATTCGACTGGAGGCCTCTTCTACTAATATTTCAATTGTTGAGAACTGGTTTGGTCCTAACAACACACAGAATGCTCAAGATGATGGCGAGGCTAATACATGGTATGAAGACATCCTTCAAATAGGAAACTATTGGAGTGACTATAGTGGTGAAGGTCCTTATACTATTCCTGGTAGCGCTGGGAGTGTTGATCTCTATCCAACAGCACTTGAGGATGCACCTGATTGGGAAGACATTGTCACAATTGACGATGGACAACCTGGTGATAATGGCACCAGTACAGACACGACAGACGATGATACATTGAATCCCGAAACAATGTTGATTATATCAGCATCTGTCATAGTCATCCTGCTTGTTGTTACTGCAATGCTCAGGTCCCGAGTCAGTGGTGAAATGGGTTAAAGCAGCTCCCATGTAGTCGCAGTACTTATTCCGCCGCCACCACATAGTGTCGCCATTCCAGTCTTGAAACCCCTTTTCTTGAGGGCATGAAGCAGAGTTACTACGATTCTGGCACCTGTGCACCCTACTGGATGACCTAACCCTATCCCGGATCCGTTGACATTGACCTTCTCCCTATCAAAGCCAAGGGGTTTGAGTCCTTTCTCGACAGCGAGGTATTGACTAGCAAAGGCTTCATTCAATTCAACAAGGTCCCAATCTTTGAATCCTTGGCCAGTTCGGTCAATGAGATTCTGGACAGCTGTTACAGGTGATTCACCCATCAAGTGTGGCTCACTACATCCCATTCCATAACCAGTGAGACGTGCGAGAGGTTTCAAACTCAGCTCATCCGCCTTCTCTTGTGACATGATGATCATTGCTGCTGAGCCATCATTGATGCCGCTCGAGTTTCCTGCAGTTACAGTTCCGTCCTTCTTGAAAGCAGGTTTCAACTTTGTGAGATTCTCCATTGTCAGACC
>CAZPWM010000164.1:0-4696 GCA_964590575.1 uncultured archaeon | reverse complement strand
CACTCAACTCTTCAAAAGCTGAGTTTCTTCAAAAATAAATTCGAATCAATTAATTTAGAGCCTCTTTCAAAGTGTGACGGACTGGAAGAGCTCAATTTAGGCACGAATCAACTAAGTACTATTGATCTGACACCACTCAGTTCTTTACATGCCTTCAAAAGATTAAGACTTTTCAACAATAGATTATCTGAGATTGATATCACCCCATTAGGAGGGTGTGAAAACCTAGAAGCTCTAGAGGTTGAAAATAATGAACTTAAATCAATAGATCTTGGTCCATTATCAAAATGCGTGAATTTACTTCAGCTGAATCTTATGTATAATAAACTCACTCAAGTTGACCTAGTACCACTATCAAACTTTACCAAATTAAAATTCGTGTATCTGCATCATAATGAGATCAAATCAATCAATCTATCATCTTTTAGTAATTGTCCAGATTTCAGGATATTGCGATTAGGTGGAAATTCTATAGAAGAAATTGACCTTGCGCCTTTATCATCGTGTAGAGAGTTACGGCGAATCGGTCTTGCCATGAATAAGATTATTAGCTTAGATCTGAGTCCCTTAGCCGATGCAGAGCATCTTTCGAGCTTGGATATAGCTGGAAATCGGTTAACAAAGCTTGATCTTGCCCCACTTGAAAACTGCGAGGAACTAACGGAGCTCTATCTCTATAGCAATCATCCTCAAGAAAACGAATTTTCAACATTGGACATCTCGGCTTTATTCAACTGTACGGAGCTTGAAGATTTCGGAGTTAGCGAAGAAACTGTACTGCATGCTGATAAAAAAATGCAGGATGAAGATGATTTGCCAATAGCACTTGAGGAACTGATCGAAGAAAATCGTATAGAATGGGTATGAACACCTGTTCCGCGCGCGAGTATTGTGGATTTATATGACTGAAAAACTCTGATATTTTAGGGTCAGTGGATTTATCAGAGGACGTACGATGTCATCGAGGGAGCAAGAAATCGCAAAGATAGCGAAACTGTATACGAGGTACCTTAATGGACCTCTTGGTCACGGAGTAATGGACCACTTGAATGAAGGAGAGAGTTTTACTATCCGCTCCCAAGATGAGATGCTTGAGATTATCAAACAAAACGGGAAAGCTGTTGTTAAAATTCTTGAAGCCCAAACTACAGAAACAGCTGAAGATACAGATAGAGTAACAAACCTTCATTAGTTTTAAGACATCAAAATCAATGCGAATATAACAGATATTTGCTGATGGAATAATAGGATTTGATTGAGATGGTAGTGGAAATGGACGATGCTACCAAGGAACAGGTTATCGAACTGTTCACTGGGATAGTCAATGATGTAACAGCACACCTCTTTTTGGAAGAAAAGGAGTGCTTATACTGCAACGATGTAAAGGACATGGTTGATCAACTTGGGGAGTTGACAGACAAACTCACTGTTGTTGAACATAAGGGGTCTCTTGATACTGGTTTAGCAAAAGAGTGGGGAGTCGAACATCACCCTGCAATTGTGCTTCATGGAAAGGACAAGTACAATGTGAAGTTCTATGGTATACCTGCGGGGCATGAGTTTGGAGCCTTGGTTGGTTCGATTATTGATGTGTCTACAGGAACTGCTCCCTTACCTCTAGATGTGATTGAGGACATCGTTTCGATTGACAAACCGATCAACATCAAGGTCTTTGTCACACCACAATGTCCCTATTGCCCAAATATGACTCGACTTGCTCATCAAGCTTCAATACTCAACCCGATGATCTCATCTGAAATGATAGAGTCTCTTGAGTTTCAAGAACTAACTACCAAGTACGAAGTTTTTGGTGTCCCAAAGACGATCATCAATGAGACCACAACAATAGATGGACTCTCTCCTGTAGAGATGTTTGTCGAGAAATTGTTCGAATCCATTGATAATTAACATTTCCAAAAATGATTATAGGATGAAGGGGTTTCCTAACTTATGGAAACTCAGTCTTTTGTCATTATGTTAAGACCAGCAAATGAGTATGGAACAGAAGGTACCAAGGAGAAAATATCTGAGCATTTCGAATATCTGCTGCAGCTCTTGAAAGATGGCTGGCTTACAATGGCGGGACGGTTCTCTGAAGTACTCATCGGACTTGTGATGATTGATGCGAAATCGAGAGAGCATGCTCTTGAGATCATGAGGAATGATCCTGCTGTTAAATCAGGAGTCTTCCACGTAGAGCTCTACCCTTGGAGCATTGCATTGAAGGTTTAATGGAATTTTTCAATCGTCATCATGCTAACAAGTAAAAGTGAACTCAGTCTCGTTCACATACTTGTACGCTTGATATGCTGCATGAACACCCTCACTAACACCGGTGATGGCTTGTTTGAACTCACTGTCCACAACATCACCGGCAGCGTAAATTCCATCAATATTAGTTCGACTCGAGCGGTCAATCTTGATTTCCCCTTTTTCGTTCAGCTCAACGCCGAGTTTCTTAGCCAAGTCTGAGTAAGGTATTCCACCTATCGCAACAAAAACACCGTCGAGAGGTAGTGTATCCAATCCATTATGTGGATTGTCAAGCTTTACTCCAATGACCTTCTGTTCTCCAAGTATCTCAGTCACGTTTGTTTTAGTTATGATCTCTATCTTTGGCTCATTCTCAACACGTCGAGCATTCACCGGCTCAGGCCGTATCTTTTCACGACGGTAGATGATATACACCTTGGGACAGTACTTTGCCAAGAGCAACGCTTCTTTGACTGCACTATCACTGCCACCGACAACTCCAACGACTTTGTCCTTGTAAAGTGGTGCATCACACAGGGCACAGTAACTGACCCCTTTGTTCTTCAGCAAGTCATGGCCTGGAACTTCGAGTTCCCGTTCTTTCATTCCAGTTGCTATGAGAACTGATTTCGCAAGGAATGTTTTGTTCTCAGTGACCACATAGAAGTAGTTCTCTTTTGACCGGAATATATCAATCACAGTTCCATTTTCAATTAACATGGGATAGTCCAAAGCATGTTCCTTAAGCTTGTCAGCAAGTTCCTGACCTGTGAGCTGAACAAAGCCGGGATAGTTTGCCACATCATCTGTGAGTGTTATGGTACCTCCCTCAACATTGCCTATCACTGCAACACTTAGATCTAATCGTGCGGCATACATAGCGGCACCATATCCTGTAACACCCGAACCAATAATCACCAAATCGTACATCATATCACACTCCCAACTTTCGTTTCATTCTACGCTCGGTCCTTCGATCAAACCCTATGAAGAACTCTTCATCAATGGTGGTCACTGGAATCGCCATTTGACCACTTAGCGCTTTTATTTCTTGAAGTGTTTCCGGTTCATCAAAAATGCACTTCTCTTCAATTTCGACATTATTACTAATGAGAAATTCTTTCACATTTTTGGAGTGCGGGCATTCAGGTGCGGTATATACAACGGCTTTTGTCATGTTTGAATTACTTCCTCAATCCAAATTTGAACGTTGAACTTTTGTATCGTACTACTGATATAGATTATGAAGAGGTCACATCTATATAGCTCCCATTTGAGAATACCCTTAAGTATACAATGGACAAAATGCTCTGTAGATTTCTGGAGTGTACCAGACATGAAAAAAGAAGAGACTCTCGCATTCATCGATAAACAAATCGATCTAGAATTGAAAATTGTAAAGATTGTAGAGGAGAATGTTGCACAACTTGGCAATGCATTTGTCAAAGACCTTCTACTGGCGATTTCCACAGACTCAAAGAAACATGCGGCGTTACTAAAATCATTACGAAAAGCTGTTGAAGGACCAACGCCCTTCATCAGTGAGAAGGAGCGAGATAAGATAGCGAAAGGTATTGAAGCTCATATCAAGATGGAAGAGCAGGCAGTCGTAACCTATGGCGAGCTCGCTGAGAAGAGTGATAATGACCAAGTCAAGACCATAGCGTTGATGATTCGTGAGGACGAGTTTCGTCACCATGCTTTGTTGAAGGAACTACACAAGGCAATTATTGAACCAGAAACTCTGACTGAGGATTTAATCTGGGATGTCATGTGGAAGGATTCACCTTGGAAGGGTAGTCCTGGCGGTTAGGTCTCTATCACTCTGGTGTAAATCTACACCAGCTAAATTACTTAGGGTTAATTCGTCGAAAGCCATTAGAAAATTAACTAAAAAAATTAGTTGATGAAAATTGATCCGATTTGACTTATGCCCTAAGCCAACGCTTATGTTCAAAAAAATGGCTGCTTACACCATAATTGGAATTCGAGAGAGAAATTGAATGACGGTAGAAGATGTGAAGCGGACAGATAGTGGTCCTGCTCTGATGCTTGCTAATGAAGCGGTGGTGAGAGGAGCCTTCGAATCAGATGTTAAAATAGTCGCGTTCTATCCTGGGTCCCCAACCTCAGAAATCCTTGATACATTCGGAGAGGTTTTAGAGCACTTTGACGACTATAAAATGCACATCTCAGCAAATGAAAAGGTTGCCTTAGAGACTGTTGCTGGTGCTTCAATGGCAGGAATGCGTTCATTCACCTCAATGAAGAGTGTAGGAATGAATGTTGCTAGTGATTCGATGTTTTCTATTGCATATACAGGTCTTAATGCTGGATGCGTCTGTCTTATTGCAGATGACCCCTATGCTCATTCATCACAGTCTGAACAAGATGGTCGATACTTTGGAGAAGCGGCTTACGTTCCTATGATAGAACCTGCAAC
>CAZPWM010000163.1:0-4708 GCA_964590575.1 uncultured archaeon | reverse complement strand
TCGTGCCTAAATTGAGCTCTTCCAGTCCGGCACACTTTGAAAGAGGCTTTAGATTAATTGATTCGAATTTATTTTTGAAGAAACTCAGCTTTTGAAGAGTTGAGTGCCCACTTAAAGGTGAAAGATCGATTTCTTGAAGTGCATTGCTGCCTAACTCAAGTTCCTTTATTCCCGGAATTGCGACTACTGTTTTAAGATCTATTGATATCATTCCTTTTCGTGATAGGTCAATGGTGGTTTCTTCTTCCTCGATCTCGAATTCCCGAGTTTTTCCTTCTTTATCCACATAGATGATTACAGGATCTTCCACCTTTTATTATCCTCCAGTAACCTGATACTGAAATCTAACGTATACATTAAGCTATTCAAGGCTACCGGATTGTTCCGGGTCCATCTTTCAGAAAGGAGCAGGCTAACAAAACGATACTACTATTCAATAACATGGATACTATCGACAATCTATTTTGATTTCTATAGTCACTGAGTTAGCTTTTTTAGTAGTAACTACTCGACCCGGTTAGTCTATCTTAGAGATGATGATATATGGAGAAGAAGACGCTTGGTATTTTGCTAAACTCTGGACCATACACCTTCCAGAACAGTCACACATTCTATGATTTGTGCAAGGCTGCCTTGGGAAAGGGATATGGTGTTAAGGTGTTTCTATTCGTGGATGGAGTAATTAATGCTCATTTGAATCAGGATCCGGATCCTGACAGACCAATGAATGAGAAGTTTCAGGAACTGGCTGACGAAGGTGTTCAGTTCCAATGTTGCGGTCTCTGTACCACTGCAAGAGGATTCGACCAAACTGGTGCAGATTTCATTCCTGGTGTAGAGGTTACCGGATTGACTGAATTCGCAGAAATAATCGGTGAAGTTGAAAGATTCATCACCTTATCAATGTAGGAGTGTTTTTTATGGATTTTACAGAAAGACCAGTTCTAGTTCTCGTAACAAGCAAACCTTTTGGAAAAATTATAGCTGCTGAAGGTTGGCGTGCTGCGGTAGGAATGTTTGGAATGGACCATACGCCTCAATTACTCTTCATGGGTGATGGTGTCTATGGTCTTATGAAGGATCAAGATATCATGCATATTCGAATGTTCAAATCAACATTCGAGAGCTTCGATGGCCGTATTTGTGTGAGTAAGAAATCCATCGAGGAACGAGACATTTCACCAGATGAGATCTTTGAGAATGTGGAGGTTCTCGGAGAGGAAGATATTGCAAAAGCGTTTACAGAGAATGAGATTGTTATAACATTCTAAGGAGGAATTGAAAGTGAAGTATCTAATTTGGCTATCTAATCAGTGCACAAGTGTTAAGGAAATAGTTGATGCTATTAGGACACAGGGGATTGAAACAGATTTACTTTTAGTCCAAGATGGAGTCTATTTAGCAGACAAAGGGTGTCCTCATTCAGGTGAGATAATGGACCTCAAGGTAAAGGTTCACGCTTCGAAGCATCACATTGAAGAGCGAGGAATTGGTTCTAGATTAGTCGTTGATGTGAATCAAGTGGAGTATCCTGAAATGATTGAACTTCTTATGGAGAAATACGATAAAATCATCTCATTATAAAACAGTAAATGAAACGAGGGTAAAAACAAATGTCAGAAAAAATCTATGTTATCAGCTGTAGTCGAGATTTACAGAGTCTCGGAATGGACCGATTGAGAACATCAGTAGAGGGTATGGATGAGAGAACTCTTTCATTAGACTGGTCTAAGGTGAGGTTTACCCCTATTGTGGCTAATGAGAAAGTATCTTTCACAGAGGGGGAGTCTCAATTTGTTCCTATAAAATCAATAGAGATTCCTGCGAACTCAGTAGTTTTTCAGTCGTTCTACGGAGTCAACGGTATGGGCCACCTCTCTTGCATTGGCTCACAGGAGTTCAAGCGGCCTGATGAGGATAGGACTGCAAACATGTCCATTTTCCAATCAAGAATCAAAGCTTCAGTTCTCAAAGGCGACCTGCTTGGTCAAGTCCTGATAGTCCCTGGAAAGTAGGATTCAAAATCCAAAGTCATTCCACCGAGCCAGCCTTGGTGGGATGATTCTATTCATTTTTCCACTTCTAGTAAAACTCATCGTTTGACAGATTTATATGGCTAGTTGCGGAAGAAAAAGTCACTCGAGAGTCCTAGCAGGAGAAGGAAGTAATGCGGTCTTTATCGACGCACGCCATCTTCTATTCCAAGATGCTGGACACTTTTGGAGTGAGAAGCATGATAAAGAAAACAAAGTTACTCTGTGCTTTTGCTGTCTTTCTTTTCATGGGTTCATTGGCTGTTAGTGGAGTCAATGCCTATGTATCGATTTCAGATAGTGCAGACCAAATGATACCTGCGGAAACTTACGGTGATAACCGTCGGAATGAGGCAGTATCCATACTCGTCTATTCGGAAGTAGCAGATACTCAGTCAGGTGGAGAATGGGACCATGCCATGGGCTCTTTGATTGGCAGCCTTGAAGGTAAGTTCACTTACGAAAATCTAACTGATTATAGGCTGCTAGGATCTATGATTCAGGAATTCGATGTCTTTCTTATACTTGAATCTGAGCTCGGAAATTTCTCATTTTCAGAAACAGTTGCGGCATCCTGGTCAGGGATTCTCCCTTCGTATGTACAGACGGGTGGAATTGTAATCGCTATGGCAGGATATTCACCTGCGGTTGTGGAATATGGAGCTTCAACTGGAATCCTTAATGGTACGGGACTTATGGAAATTTACAATATTGGATATTCAGTCGGACACCAAATAGATGTATTTGATTCAAATGATGCTTTAGCTCGAAATCTAGCCCCCTCATATACTGGAGTCAGTGCTACATTGAATTTCGATGCTCCTGATAGCGTCAAGGTAATGGAAGATAACACAAATGCAAAACCCGTTGTAGTTCACAAGATTATGGGAAAAGGCCATGTTGTTCTCTTGGGTTTTGATATGTTTAACATCGTAACTGAACAAGACACTCTTCTAGCTAATGCAGTTCGTCTACACAGACACGTCATCTTTGATAACTCACATGTTCAATCATTTGACATCTTCAATGAGTTTGAGGACTTTGCTTTGGACCTTATGTATCAGGGATTTGCTGTTAGTAGCATGTCCACCTTTAGTGTTGGTAAAATAACAGCATGTGACATTCTAGTGATTTCACGTGTTGGTGGAGGTGGAGACTATACCACAAATGAAATTGATATAATCGAGAATTTTGTAAATGAGGGCGGGGGTCTTTTCATAATTGGAGAATGGGGATCCTTAATGGACGAACTTGATCCAATTATTGAAAGGTTTGGATATGTCAGAAACCAGACTGCCGGTATCCAAGACACAGATGATAATGCAGGTAGTAATGATTGGCCTATCTATGATGGGAGCAATATCAAAATACACTCCATTACGGTGGGTGTCAATCATGTTGAAGCCTATGCAGGTTCAGGTTTCATAGAAACTCCAACGAATGCTTTCAACTTCGTAGTAACTGACGCAGACGGAACAGCTCAATATTCCCAAGGACCTACACCTATCCTAGAAGAATTAGCTATTGGTTCAGCTTCCCACTATGGGATGGGTCGAGTAGTTGTCTGGGGTGATACTAGTACGTTTGACGGAACCAGCAATCCTGATTCGGATGGTGATAATAGCTACTATGATGGTGATAATGAAGTCATGGCAAAGAACATCATGCGATGGCTTTCAGCAGCTGGAATTCCTGAGCAAACTGTTGTGTTTGATCAATCTCATAATCCTTACAGGTATGTCGCTACACAATGGAATCCTCTGGCTAATTTCCTGACATTGAATGGCTACAATGTCAAATGGATGAGCACCTTTAATCCTTCAATCTATGAAGATGCTGATATCCTTGTGATAAACGATGGCTCACTAGATTACAATGCAACAGAGATTGCCTATATTGTGGACTATGTCGCTGAAGGTGGAGCACTGCTTCTTTGGGGTGATAACAGCGTCTACTGTCAACAAATAGACCCAATTGGACAGGAATTTGGACTATATATCAACACAACGGGTTACCTTGAAGAGAGTGATGATTATGACACCTATCATGGTTATACAGTTTTTGACGGTAACAATATTGGAAATCATCCGATTATGGATGGCGTAGAGCGAATTGAAGTTGATCTGAGTAATGCTTTCATTTCGATTGGTTCTGGAACTGCTCTGATATCAACAGATGGTGATGGGACCACAACTTGGACTGATGGTACACCAGCTCTAAACCTACCTGTCTATGCAGCAACAACATACAATATGGGTCGTGTAGTCTTCCTGACCGATGTCGAACTTGGATTTCTATCAGATCCTGAGGTTGATGGATTTGGTGACCTCTATGATTCTGACAATCCAATCTTCTTGGCCAATGTATTCACATGGCTAACTGAGAACCGAGCTCCATCTGTTGAGGTAATATCTCCGAACGGTGGAGAACTTCTCAATGGTACAATAACGATCAATTGGAATGCTGTTGACTTCGATAGTGACCCGATGACGTATGATGTCTTTTACAGCGACAACAATGGTTCCGATTGGACTCTACTTGCCATCGACCTAGTTCTTCGACACTTCGAATGGAATACAACTCTGCATGATGATGGTGATTCATACATGATCAGAGTAGTGGCGTCTGATGGTATCCTAACAGACCAAGATGATTCTGATGGTCCGTTCGAATTG
>CAZPWM010000162.1:3996-4721 GCA_964590575.1 uncultured archaeon | reverse complement strand
GCTCCAAAAATGATTATGACGCCAATGCCAATCTGCCCAGAGTACGTTAACAGAGTTTGCACAATTCTTACATTACTATCGAAGGTCGGTACGAGTGTCGCGCTGAAGCTCTGTGTCAGCTCTTGGTTGGCTTTCTCCACCGAGATAAGTACCGTGCATGTTCCAGTATCTGATCGTGGCATTGGTATTGTCACTGAGTAGATGCCACCTCCGACTTCTTCCATTATGGAATCAAAGTACGGAAAGTCTCCCGGGAGATAGACACCCACAGTCACATTTGCCTCAGTTACAGGATTCCCCGTATCAGATTCAACAATATGCACTTCGACTTCAAGCGGGGTTAGTTCAAGTCCAACCAGACTCGAGATTGATTCTACCTCTATAGGCACAGGATCTACAAGAAATGAAATGACATGGGATTCAGATTCATAACCTGTTTTTTCAAAGGTGGTTCTAATGCTATAGTCGCCAGTGGCCATTGGAGTTATCGTTAAGGTATAAATGCCGCCACCAACATTCTCAATCGAGGCCCATTCTGACCCATCTTCGGTTATGTTCACATTGGCCCCATCAATCCCAGTCCCATCGTGTGACATTGAATAGAAGAAGTCATAGCTGTATTGACGACCATAAATTAGGGGGGTGAGAGGTCCGGTAGGGGGATTGAGATTAGTCAGAGATTGGGACTTGATAGTAATCAGTAAGGGGATGGTTTCAAAGTAGGG
>CAZPWM010000162.1:0-3986 GCA_964590575.1 uncultured archaeon | reverse complement strand
AAGCAGACCCGTATCAAAATCGGCCTGCCACCAGTTCTTGACAATGTCCGGCACAAACTCTACATCACCACTAGACCAGTTCCCGACAACTGTTGCGCCATCATTCAGAATGTATAATCCATTCTCAGCATCAATGAATCGTAGAAAGACGGAGACTGGTTGTCCTACTAGGGTCTCCAATATGTCAGAATACACAGACTCAAGAATGGCAACATGATGCAAAGCGAAGACTTCATGGTCATAAGCGAGCTCTGAGCCATTTGACCACATGTAGTTCACACCCCATATACCAGCTGTTGTGTTTGCAGATCCAAAAATGACTACTGTGCTACTAGTGTTTCCATCAACGCCTCCTATTATTGACGATTCGACCCACGCGGTACTATTTGGAAAAGCCCATGTAAAATTAACTGGGTCGGAGAGGACAGGAGTTTCTTCTGCAGTTCCTAATGAAATAGATAGCCTAGCAGCATCATTACTGTGGAAGATACTTTCATTCACCCAATCGGGGATGCTTGATTCATACCGTTCAACAATAGCAGACGAGGCATAGTTTGGCACATCACAAGTTAGTTTCCACCAACCCAACCGATCAAGGATAAAATCCGGAATGGTAATGATGTTGGAATCAAGTGCGCAGCTTGAGGTCACATCGCTCAGAAATGGATCGAGGATTGTGAAGTTCTCCCAATCGGAAGGGTGATTTATCAAAAGAGCGAGCTCGTCATATACTCCTAGAAATCCGAGATAGGTGTATACAGCTAATTGTCCGCTTGACCCGGATTCAATAGTATAGGAAACCCCTTGACGCACTGTATCAGTAGTCCAACTAGAGTTCAGAAACCGGTGATTTAGATAATGAACAATGTAATCAAAGGAAATGCTCGTATTAGAATAAATCGAGAAACTAAGAGTAGTATCCCAATAATTCGAATTTAAAATCTGACCAAAACCTGTTCCGAGAGTACCTGTAATCTGTGACGTGGATCCATTTATTGAAAACTCTAGTCCAACTTCCTCGCAACTTGGAGATGACGCAGATATTAAGGAAACATCATCTAAGAAAGCAGTGATGTAAAATGTATTTTGAAGACCATCGAGATATGTATCCCCATCATAATCAGTATTCGGATCCAAGGTCATAGTCCCATCGATGGATAGACCTATCTCAATTTCAAAGCTGGACCCAATCCCTAGACGCGAAACAATGATATCCCCAGAGTCAAACCACACACCACGTTGTCCAGCAACCAGTAGACTGGTTTGCCATGATAAACTACCATCTATATAGACCACAATCGAGCAATTGCCGGACGACACAGATCCAATTGGTCCTCTAAAATAGAGGTATCGAAAACTTAGAATAAAGTCTTCACTGTACGGTGAATTTACAGTATTTTGAATCCAAGATATATTGGTTCCCGCTGAGTGTTTGTAGTCAGGATCAGCTATAGGAGGTACTGGAGTACCTTGATTCTCAACAATCAAATAACTCTCTGAACCAAG
The DNA here is from genome assembly GCA_964590575.1 of uncultured archaeon. Lineage (GTDB taxonomy): Archaea > Asgardarchaeota > Thorarchaeia > Thorarchaeales > Thorarchaeaceae > SMTZ1-45. The sequence goes on along the minus strand of CAZPWM010000162.1, from coordinate 2,480 downwards.
GGAGTACGACGCAATCTGAGTCTGAACAGCGTCTGTTGTAATACTTGCTGCATCCCAACCAAGAGGGTGGTAAGCAACACTACCCGCTGGATTGATGTTCACACCTGGATATCCTTCGTTAAAGGTACCATTCTCAGCATACATTTTCTTAAGATTCCAGACGTCAACAGTAGCAGTGCTTGTTACCCAATCGTGGGCTGAATCGATTGTCAGATTTTGTTCTGTGTTAATCATAGAATCAGTTCGAGCAGAGATGTTTCCAGTCGTTGAATAGCCACTCTGTTCAACTTGGACTGGATCCAAGACACCACTTGCAGGAGGCGGCGCATAATCGGCATCTGATGTCATGGGTAAATTAACAGGATATGAAATATCGTTCTGGTGAACCTCGTTTCTTTGAACAATATCATCAGTTAATGGAGCAATTGGTGAGATCATCAGAACTGGAGATGACTGTAGGGTGACATTTATTGTTGGTAGTATCAAAGCAACCACAAGAAGTGCTCTGAGATACTTTAGACGTCTAGATAGCATCCCCGTTGCATCCATTGATGTGTATAATAAAAGCTAGTAGAACATAATATAACGTTACTGCGGATATTCCACCTTATTCATCGCCATTTGTTACGATCCGACCTTGTGCAATAACATCATGCTTGTGAATACTCTCAAGCGAACGTGCCTCAGCAAACATCTCAAGGTCTCGGTCACTATACTTGTCCTTTGCATGTTGTAGTATGTTTCGACAGACATCCTCGACAAGCAATGGGTTTTCATGCATTGTTTTCGTGACTTGAACCTCATCCTCCAGTTTCAAGAGAGAGTATGTCCTACTTGAGAAGGATTGCTCAATAATCTCAATCATTGTCCCATAAGTTGGAATAACATCAATCTCCCCAACGACCCGTAGTCTTCCGAATGCACGTTGAATGTGTGTGAGACCATCATTGTTCGCCATACAATGAGGACAAACAGTATTACCAATGACCGTCACTTCAACATCATGCATGAATGGTTTGCCTTCCTCCATCGTCGTAATTGCAGTCACATCGCAGACTTCCCATGTTCGCTTCTTTGAAACAGGGGTATGACTCACATAACCAAACTCGAACTCAAACTTCACTTCACCACGCTTGAAGCTATGTTTCTTAGATAGTCCCTCGAGTATGCGCATCTGAATCTGTTCAATGGAGGAATGCACTCTGAATTGGTCGCTGAGTTCCTCAGTCATCGATTCAACAAGACGGGACATGTGAACTCCTTTTTGTTCTGCAGGGAGGTCTATTGTGATGTCCACAGTGGGAAGAATGTGGTGGCGCAATCCAGAACGTTCTGTGATGACGAATGTTTTGAGATTCTTAACTCCCACCTTACTGAGCTGAATCCGGTGTTTGGGCCGTTCATTCTGAGTGTCAATGACCAAGTCGGTACGCCTCTTTGTCGTCAATGTATGTGGTTATTTCTTGTAACACCCTTTTGAGCCTGTACTTTCACTTACGCAAACCTTCAGGTCGAGGTCTTTGGGAAAGTCAAGATGCTCATGAATGTATTTTGCTAGCAACTCTGCGGTCGTGGCTTTTGTTGGAATGATCACACAGTCTTCCTCTGGGAAGACATATCGTTTCTCACCCACATGCACCTCAAGGAACTCTTCAGATTTAGAAACCTTGATGGTTTGGGATTCTCCTGGGAGTAACACTTTATGATCTAGTGTCTTACATATCTTGAGTGCTTTTGACTTGACTTCTCGAAAGTCGTACACCATTCCGTCAACGTTCAACGGACCGGTGAGTTTGATCTTAAGCGAATAGTTATGCCCATGAAGGTTCTCAAATTCCCCTTCACTCTTCAGGAAATGAGATGCGCTAAAGTGCATCCTTTGATCTTTTACACTCACGCTATACAATTGAAAGCCTCCAGGTGCAGGATTGTCTACAAACTAAGTCACTTGTAAAACTGTCGGAAGGATACTATTCTGAAATGCCCCGTTGTCTCTCAAAGGCTTCAATCAAATCATCAACAGATGTCGCCTGGGTTGGGTCCTTGTCGTCACGCCAGCGTCCAGTGAATCTTGGAAACCGGATAGCTAGTCCACCATCTTTGAGTATGCTCCGACCAGCAGGATGCGTCGGACTCAAGGTTATCTCATCACCCAATACCTCGATGACTTCAACTGGTTCACACCAAACATCCGATTCAATATCAGAGATGACTTTGGGATTCTTTTGCTCCACTCGGTGCTTGTCAAGTCTTTCTTTGAACTCAGCCAACATATCATCAGTGAACCCAGTTCCAATCTTACAGACGGTTGGATAGGTGTCACTATCAATATCATAAGCAGATGCCAAGATTGCACCATAGAGACCAGTCCTTTTCCCTCGACCATGAATTGCACCAACTATCACAAGGTCAGCAGAATCCGCTTACCCTTCTGTATATGATGCCTTTAACTTAATCCAAAGCCAGCTTCGAGACCCCGC
>CAZPWM010000161.1:0-4770 GCA_964590575.1 uncultured archaeon | reverse complement strand
CATGCGCTCAATCTTTCTCTAAGGTCGTCGATTGCTGGTACTATCATTGCTTGGTCCTCACCAGAAACGCGAACAATACAAGATGCACCATTCACACCTACTGGTCCCGTGATATCTATCTGAACGCCTACTTCTTTACCAGTGTACTTTCCTCTAGCAAATCCCACAATCTTAGCATAGGCGATTGAATCCGTTTCCTCAAACTCACTGCTGACTTCAAAGAAGTTGGATTCGTTAACAATACGAAGTGCTTTCTCAAACATTTCTTTAGGTGTCCACTCATCAATCTTGAATGCTATCTCACCACAATCAAGTTCTTTCAATTTGAGTTCGAAATTTTCTGGAGAGATGCTATGAGGTAGAAGTAGGTCACAGACCGAACGAATCACAAACGGCTTTGTGTTTAGTGTGTGAGGGTTCCCCAGCATGTCTATATATGAAACACCAGCTACTATCTCTCCACGTACACAATCTTGGGTTGGTAGGAAATCGAACGTTGGGCTTCTGAATCCACCTGGTTCTATCTTTGAGAAGAAGGCATGATCCTGATCACCTACAAATTTCATAGCATCATGTGGAAACGTAAGTAGAAATACTGTTATGTCTGCAATGAGATACCCCGAATTATTCAACACCTTTACTTTGAATCTCATTCTATTTCCAATGAATTCGCCTCCCCGGAGAACCTTGACTGATGCATCTTGCTCTGAATCTGGTTCTACCCTCACAAGCGATTTCGTCACACCAGGAATCGGTCTTCCAATGGGTAGTCCTCTGTACTCAGAATAATCCTCCTCTACCCGTTCTGGTGACTGATAAGTTTCGGTTAGATACTGATTAATTTCTTCTTGGTCCTTCCAGACACCACGACAACAAGAAACTATAACACCTAGTAGTATAATCACGGTCACAAATACTGCCCCACCAGCAAGTTCACTAATTTCTAAATTCATCATGCCAACGATTAGAATGACGAATATCCAGAATAGTGTAAAAATGACTAAGAATTTCTGACCAGAACTTATCTTCATATTACTAATCAAGCACCCTCCAATCTTGAAGTATGACACTCACTTTCCTTAAATTTGGGTTGGATAGACAGGATATAGAGTTTTCCAGCTAGTTTTTTCATACTAATGCATCCAATTGTTACCATGTAGTAAGAATTTATCTCCGTTCATGATAGATTCTAGGTGGGGCATATCGATTGAGTAGTAACATTACCAGAATGGGTAGAATGTCAGAGGCAATTCTTCTCCTACTCTTCGTACTAGTGCCATTATCTGCTCAGTTGGTACCAACCCCTGATTTTCCCATTGGGTTGATGCTAACCTATGAGGCGGAGGATGAGTACTTCATGGGTCCTACACTCCACTCTACTGAATCATTCGAAGTATTGGATTGGCTGTCCCCTGACAATACTAGCTTTCAGCTCAGAAGAGGATATGCTCAATCAGGTGATTTGGTGTATACAATACGAAACGTGTCGTACCCATCTTGGGATTACGTAGTTTACGACGACGAGGTGAATGATACATTTGAAGGATTTATGTATCCCCTTTGGATAGATGTTTCCAGTTGGCAACTCAGAGATAATGTTAGTATTGGTTTTGGTACCTATATTACCCGTGTCTTTAGTATTACATCTCAGGAAACAGTCACTGTCGGAGCTTTATCAATTTCTTGTTGGGTTGTAGAGTGCGAATTCATTGATGCAAACGATTGGGAATTTACACTTCGTCACTATTATGATACTCAGTATGGTATTCTGATTAAGAACTATGCTCATCGTTGGCCTGGATCCGACGATCCATATAACATAGGCACCTTCACTGACACACTTGTTTCATCGAACATTCTGGAACAGCTCGAATCCTCTCCTCCCCTATTTTTTGGCTTCAATCTTACAACTGTGCTTATCCTTGGTATTACCGCTGAAGTAATCATCATTGCTATCCTATGCATCAGACGCAAGTTAAACTGAATTTTACTGGTTCCTATGGAGATGTCAATAGTGTTATGTTCTACCTCTAATCTTCATCAGAAACTGGAAGTGTGTTCTTTGGATGTCCAATTTCATTCAGAAACTAAGAATCTTGCGAACGTTCTCCTCCAAGTCCTCTGGTGTCACAATGTTCACAAAATCTGCAACATCACCCAGGAGATCTTTCGCCTTCTCATGGAACTCCTTGGGAACAATTACTAAAACGGGGATACTATATGTCTTAGCGGGGTAGAGTAGATTAACAGGTACTGGTATATTTTTTTTCACATCATTACAGGGCGGTAGTAATTTATGCAAATATACAATTATGATATCCACTTCACCAGGTTCGATTCGGGATGCAATCTTTCCATGTTTATCCCATTCATTTCCCAGTGGTAATGTGCAGAATCCACTTGCTGCCAGTTTTGAAAGGAGTGATGGGTCTGTCCCATCGAAATAACCAACTGTTTTCATTATAATCAACTAAATTATATAGTAACCGATGGCTAAGAGTTCTTTGTTTCACTCAGATTACATTGAACATGAGATCAAATCGTTTTCAGTGGTCTATACATTATTATTCCCAAGCATCATCAGAATCCGGAAGTGTTTCCCTTGGAGGGTCTGTCCCCTCATACTTCTTCAAGATGTCTTCAACTTCTGGTATCCAGTCGAGACCTATTTTTTAACCTTCTCCATAGTTGATCAAAAAGGAAATGAATTGAAAAGATATATCTCACTTCGAGGTATCATCCAACTGGAGGGAATCAATCGGGATGTTTCAGAGATGGAAAATTGTGCTCCTTTCAATGGCCATTGGACTAATTCTCTTTTGTGCTAACACTTGTCCCATTTCGAATGCTCAAGGTGATGATTTTCCAATTGGTTTGAATATGCAATACAATATTGCTGTGTATATCGATGACCCCCTGGACTATCCTGATTATGACTACGACATCACTTACGATTTTACACGTTGGATTGACAAAGAGAACAATGTTGTAGAGTATTCGAGAAATCATGATGGTGTTTCTGCTACTTTCGTCCAATCTCTCTCTGATGTTAATGTCGATTTACCAGGGAATCCTCCAATATGGAGGAATGTTGCAACATGGGAAATCAGTGATATGTACAATCTCTCTGGAATTAACTACGAAGTTCATCATATGGTTCACACAACAACAACGGGCGGATACTATCAATGGTTCCTACTATGGAACGTCACTCAGATCGGCAATCTAACTATGAAAACAATGCTCGGTTATCATTCGGTACTTGGAATACTAGTAGATTACGACAGAGAAACGAACAGCACCGACGGAAGTTCTCCGTATGAAAATACAGATCTCTTTCTTTTGGATACCAATCTTTACAACTACTGTCCACTACTTGATGATTTACAAACAACTACAACCACCACGACAACCACCATGACAACTACTTCGACAACGATCGAAACAACTAGTCAAAACTCAATACCTGAACAGCCTTCTTTGAACATCACTGTTATTCTCAGTTTTGGAATAGTTATTGAGTCTATCATAATTGTGCTGATTATGATGCGGAAACAATCATCAAACATATGATATGAAATGTGAAAATCTAGAAATGAAAGGAAAAGGGTGATTGATGAACTCATCACCCTTATCGTGCTTTGTTAGTTCCAGGCTTCATCTGAAGCAGGAAGTGTGTCCTGAGGAGGTGTTGATCCCTCATGCTTCTTCACAATCTCAACAATTTCGGGAATCCAGTCGAGACCCAGCTTCTTGACTTTCTCAAGCGTAGGCACACTGTTTCGCTTGTAAGCAGCATCTTTCGGGAATCGTGAGATGAGATGTAAGACAATATAGGAAGCGGAATCCAGTACTCAACGACAATTGACACGAAGTATCACAAAAAAGCATCAGTTGCATTTATCTCATTTCAATACAATTCTGTCTGGAGGTATCCACGAATGCTTTGGAGGCAAGTTGGAGTTCGAAGAAGCCTAGTCATGCTAATGATAGTTCTATTCCTTGCATTCTCACCACCACTCATATCCTCAGTTTCAGCGTCAATCTCCACTGGTAAGACTGCATACTTTGAGTATTATTTCTGTAGCCCCGGCGGTTGGCATACATATGTGGAGTTCAAAGTTGAGGAATGGGACCAAACCGAGAATATTGCTATAATTCGAGTGACAAATGAATCTGTAATACAAGATTTCAGAGTGAAAATTCCCGAATGGGGAATAGTTGATTCTGAAGGTAACATTACTCATAGATGGCCGTACTGTCCAATCTGGTTTGATATGTCCTCGTACGAAAATGAACAAGTAATTGACGACACTGACTCTTGGTTGTGGAATTTCACAGTGGAGTTCTCCCGCGAGTTTCACCGGATAACTCAGAAAGTGGGCTACCAGATTATAGAGAGTCTCTATTATGATACAGAAGCTAATCGCATCGAGCAATTTGACGTTAGTACAAAATATCCTGATAACACAGTGTACACAACTCGACTAAAGTACTACCCCGGTGTTTGGAACTTCGATTCTACTACTACCACTACTCATGATCAATCTGACACCGTACTTACGCCTCTTCTTCTAGTCGGTATCGTTGCTGAACTAATTGTGATTATCTATCTAGTAGCACGTCGTCTACGTAAATAGAGAGTATCAAAGAGAAATAGGAGGTGATGGTTAGTTCATCACCTGAGGACTGGCTGTCATTTCCACGCTTCATCTGAGGCTGGAAGAGTATCCTTTGGAGGTTCGGACCCTTCGTACTTCTTCACGATGT
>CAZPWM010000160.1:0-4823 GCA_964590575.1 uncultured archaeon | reverse complement strand
GAGATTCAGTGACTCTTGATGGAGCTGCAATGATCTGGGATGCCGGTAACTCTTGGTTTGACTTAACTGTATCTCAAGCGTCTGTAGGTCTATGGACTTACTTTGTCAACTCAAGCACCGAAACAAACTTTGGGATTATTACTTTAGATTTGAATAGTCAGAGTGTCGATGTCATTTGGGACCAGATTATTGTACAAACAACAGTAGCTGACGATACACGAGTAAATGTTGGAGCTGATGCAGAGATTCGTGTTACTCTTTGGTTGGCATATGACAGCACGCCCCTTGGGAATGGGGATACTGTCACACTTGCAGGACAGGCTATGACGTGGGATGGTGGTAACTCTTGGTTTGACCTCTCTGTATCACAGGCTTCAGTAGGTCTTTGGACATATTTCGTCAACTCGAGTTCTGATTCTACATATGGCATCACTCTTTTAGATACAAACAGTCAGAGTGTAGATATCATATGGGACCAGATTGTTGTACAGACAACAGTAGCAGATGATACTCATGTTAACGTTGGTGATAATGTTGAGATACAAGTGACTCTATGGCTAGCTTATGATAGCACCTTTCTGGGAAGTAGCGATACTGTCACACTCGCAGGTCAAGCGATGACTTGGGACTCTGGTAACTCTTGGTTCGACCTGACTGTATCTCAGGCTTCAGTGGGACTCTGGACGTACTTCGTTAACTCAAGCACTCAAGCAGGTTTCGGAATTACTGCAATTGATACCAACAGCCAAATTGTTGGAGTGGTCTGGGATCAAATTGTTGTACAAACCACTTTAGCTGATGATACACGAGTCAATGTGAATGATAATGTTGAGGTTCGAGTGACTCTATGGCTGGCATATGACAACACGCCTCTAGGGAGTGGGGATACGGTCACGCTTGCAGGCCAAGCAATGACGTGGGATTCCGTGAACTCCTGGTTTGATCTGACAGTATCAAAAGCTTCCATAGGACTTTGGAGATATTTTGTCAACGCAAGTACTGAAACTAACTTTGAGATTACTGTTCTAGATTTGAATGGTCAGAGTGTGGATGTCATTTGGGACCAGATTGTCGTGCAGACCACAGTGGCTGACGATACACGAATCAATGTCGGAGCCAATGCGGAGGTTAGAGTGACTCTGTGGCTGGCATATGACAATACGCCTCTAGGGAGTGGGGATACGGTCACGCTTGCAGGCCAAGCAATGACCTGGGATGGTGGTAACTCTTGGTTCAAGCTCACAGTTTCGCAAGTATCTGTGGGCCTATGGAGATATTATGTTAATTCAAGCACAGAAACAACCTATGGAATAACTGTATTTGATATCAATAGCCAGACTGTTGACATCATATGGGATCAGATTGTGGTCCAGACAACCGTGACTGATGATACACGGATAGACATCGGTACTAATGTAGAGGTTCGAGTGACCCTTTGGCTTGCGTATGATAGCACAGGTCTGGGTGCAGGAGATTCAGTGACCCTTGATGGAGCTGCAATGACCTGGGACTCCGGGAACTCGTGGTTTGACCTTACAGTTTCACAGGCATCAGTGGGACACTGGACATATTTTGTCAACTCAAGCACTCAAGCAAGTTTTGGGATTACTGCATTGGATACGAATAGTCAAAGTATAGGAATTATTTGGGATGAGATACTTGTACAGACTACTGTAGCTGATGATACTCGAGTAAATATCGGAGATAACGTTGAGATTCGAGTTACTCTGTGGCTTGCGTATGACAGCACGCCCCTTGGGAGTGGTGATACTGTCACACTTACAGGTCAAGCAATGACTTGGGATGCAGGTAACTCTTGGTTTGATCTTTCAGTATCACAAGCATCAGTCGGTTTCTGGACATATTATGTCAATTCAAGTTCCGAAAGTACCTACGGAATTACAGCTCTCGATACAAATAGTCAGACTATTGACGTCATTTGGGACCAGATTGTCGTGCAGACTACGGTAGCTGATGATACTCGAGTCAATGTGGGTGATAACGTCGAATTTCGAGTAACACTTTGGTTGGCTTATGACAGCACATTCCTGGGAGCTGGAGATTCATTGACCCTTGATGGAGCTGCAATGACCTGGGACTCCGGGAATTCCTGGTTTGACCTTACCGTTCTACAGACATCAGTGGGGCTCTGGACCTATTTTGTAAATTCGAGTTCTGAAACTACCTATGGTATCACTCTTCTAGACTTGAACAGTCAGAATGTAGATGTCATATGGGACCAGATTATAGTTCAAACTACTGTGGCTGACGATACACGGGTCAATGTCGGAGATAATGTTGAGGTTCGAGTGACCCTCTGGCTGGCATATGACAGCACATTCCTGGGTGCCGGAGATTCAGTGACTCTTGATGGAACCGCAATGACGTGGGACTCCGGGAACTCGTGGTTTGACCTGACTGTATCACAGGCATCAGTGGGGCTCTGGACATATTTTGTCAACTCGAGCTTAGAAACCAATTACGGAATCACGGTTTTAGAGATGAATAGTCAAAGTGTGGATGTCATTTGGGACCAGATTGTTGTGCAGACTACAGTGGCTGATGACACCCGAGTCAATGTGGGTGATAATGTCGAGGTTCGAGTCACCCTCTGGCTAGCTTATGATAGCGCGCCCCTTGGGAGTGGGGATACGATCACCCTCGCAGGTCAAGCAATGACCTGGGACTCTGGGAATTCTTGGTTTGACCTCACAGTGTTTCAAGCTTCAGTAGGACTTTGGAGATATTTTGTCAATTCAAGTTCTGAATCATTCTATGGCATTACTGTCTTAGATACAAATGGTCAAAGTGTGGATATCATCTGGGACCAGATTGTTGTGCAGACCACAGTGGCTGATGACACCCGAGTCAATGTGGGTGATAATGGCGAGGTTCGAGTGACGCTGTGGCGAGCATATGACAGCACGCCCCTGGGGAGTGGGGATACAGTCACACTTGCAGGACAAGTGATGAACTGGGATAGTGGTAACTCTTGGTTTGACCTTACAGTTTCTCAAGCATCGGTAGGACTCTGGACTTACTTTGTCAACTCGAGCACTGAAGCTACCTATGGTATCACTCTTCTAGATTTGAACAGCCAGAATGTAGATATCATCTGGGATCAGATAGTGGTGAGAGGGTACTCAGTTCTAGACGACCGAGTGAATATCAACTCGAATGCGTTTATCAACGTGACATTGGAGTACGATTACGACGACTCTGATGTGACAGATGGCACTGTGGAGGTAAATAGTTTTTCAGCTGTCCATCTAGATGCAGGAGTCTGGCAAGTCACATTGGCACGAAGTGTCCGTGAAGGTATCAACTTCAACAGTGTTTCATGCAGTGGAAACGCTTACGGAATCAGCTCAGTCGACCAGAATGGACAGTCACAGCTAGCGATTTGGGATAGTCTCACAATCACAATTACGGCCCCAACAGACCAGAGAATAAATGTCAACGGTAATGCCTCAGGGATAGTCGTCACAGCCATGTATGACTATGACTTTACCCCATATGATGGTACACTCATTCTTAACGATACGGTATTTGCGTATGGTGTTGTGGGCAGACAAGGATATACGGTCGTGAGTGCAGTTGGGGACGATACACATGGTATCACAGCCATAAGAGAGAACGATGTGACTTGGTGTGTCTGGGATCAGGTTATTGTTGTTTCATACTCTACGGATGACTCAAGAATTGATGTAGGCACAGTAAGCTCTATCCATGTTACTCTAGAGTACGCATATGACGGGGAATACGTCGTCGATGGGACTGTCAGTGTTAACGGTCTCAGTGCAACCTATTCAGGAGCAAGTGGAGTGTGGGACTTTGGTGAGGCTAGAGCGAGTGTGCAGCTGTTCACTTATGATAATGTAGTAGTATCAAGCAACGCCTATGGGATAAGTGCAATTGACCAGAACGGGCAGTCGCAGGACCAGATCTGGGACCGGGTGCAAGTACAATCCTATGCCGTTGATGGTCCACGTACAAACATCAACGATGATGTCACTATCAATGTAACACTTGTGTACGACTACGACAACTCTCCTGTCGCTGATGGATTGGTCACAATCAATGGAATAAACGCACTTCAAGTTGGAGCAGGAGTCTGGAGCATAGTAGAGAACATGGGCGCAATCCAAGCAGTGACCTATGACACAGTAGCATGTTCAGGAAACATCTATGGAATAAGTGCAATTGACCAGAACGGACAATCACAGATCGTAATCTGGGATGAGATTGTTGTCAGAGGTTATTCGGTTGCTGATGATAGGGTGGACATTAACACTGATGTGTACATTGATGTGACACTTGAGTTTGAATATGATGATTCTGACGTGGAAGACGGAGCTGTTACAATCAACGGAGTCACAGCTACATATCAGGGTTCAGGAGTCTGGCGTATAACACAGTCACAGAGTTTCGCCCAAGGAGTCACCTACGACAATGTTGCCTGTAATGGTAACATCCATGGAATAACCGCTGTAGATCAGAACCTCCAATCACTTCTTGTTATCTGGGACAGTCTTACCATCTCGATGACAGATCCCTCAGACCAGAGGATAAACATCAATACCAATGCGTCTGGCATCATTATCACCATTACCTATGACTATGATTCCTCCTCGTATGATGGAACATTCAATCTGAATAACACCGTCTTTCAATATACCACTGCACAGAGACAGGGGTATAATGTCACCTCTGTTAACGGTGATGATGCCTATGCCATTACTGCAATCTCATCATTCGATGTCACGTGGTGTATTTGGGACAGCTTGACGATTATATTAACTGATCCTACAGACCAGAGAATA
>CAZPWM010000159.1:3397-4858 GCA_964590575.1 uncultured archaeon | reverse complement strand
TCTGAATGCCTCATTCACGGAATCAGCAGAAGCATCCTTCGAAACTATGACATTCATATCGACAACTGATGCGTCCATTACTGGAACCCTAAATGCCATGCCATCGAGTTTCCCTGCTGCTTTGGGATATACTAATCCAATTGCAGTCGCTGCGCCTGTTGATGTTGGGACAATATTCCAGCTTGCTGCTCGTGCTCTCCTCAAGTCCTTGTGAGGACCATCAAGTATGACCTGGTCATTGGTCACAGCATGAATTGTCGTCATCAGACCTCTTTCAATCCCAAAGGCTTCATCGATTACCTTGACCATTGGGGCTAAACAATTCGTCGTGCAAGATGCATTTGAGATGATGTTGTGCTTAGCAGGGTCATAGTCATCATCATTGACACCCGGAACGACAGTTAAAATGTCTCCACCTTTTCCTGGTGCACTTAGAATGACCTTTTTAGCCCCTCCAGCGATGTGCTTCTCAGCTGCTTCTTTTGTTCTGAAGAAACCAGTAGACTCAATGACGATATCTACTCCTAGATTTTCCCAAGGAATCTTTGCAGGGTCTCTTTCGGAGAGAATCTTGATTTCATCTCCATTTACAGTGATACTACCCTTTCCTATCTCGACAGTGCCATCAAAGCGTCCCATCACTGTGTCGTATTTCATAAGATGCCCAAGAGTTTCCTCATTTGTAAGATCATTCGCTGCTACAATGTCGAACCCTTTTTTCTCTAAGGCCGCGCGGAGAAACCCACGACCTATTCTTCCAAAACCATTGATACCAACACGAATTGTCATTTTACTGCCACCTCTCTAGTGTGACTATCTATGATGAAGTAATCTTGCTTTGATATATCTTTGTTCATAGAACTACGTTTCAGTGCATCAGTCTCTATTAATTCTCATAGAACCGTAGGCAATTATGGGAATCAAAAATCCGACAACAAGAAAACCTAAGCTGCAGAAGAATGCAGAATCATAGATAGACTTCAAGACTCTCCAGTCGCTGCTTTCAGGTGAGTCTTCAATCATCTCTCTCACTTCCTTCCAAAATTATCATTGAAGATAAAGGTTCCATTTCTCCTCTTTCTTAATGCTTATTACAAAATCTAGCCTATCAATTAAACTACCCATCGGAGGAAACAAAATGGGAGATCATAAGGAACATATGTGTGAATTCGCCAAACATCATAATGTCGACGAGATGCGTCCTCGTGTGAAGGACGCCAAGTTCATTTGTGAAGTCTGTGGTCGGTCTGCAAACAGTAAAGAATACCTCTGCAGACCTGTTAAATTATAATCTACAATAATACTATTCTTCTGGAGGGGTCTATCCTCCTCCAGAAGACGGTTTTTTCCAGTTATGGCTTAGTGACCAAATAGCAATTTCCACACCTTGTCCACAAACAACGAACCTATGTGGTTTCCTAATTGAGGATTTCAACAGCGTGTATTTAGACCCACTTGAAT
>CAZPWM010000159.1:0-3387 GCA_964590575.1 uncultured archaeon | reverse complement strand
TTGAATGTAGATATTACTACATGAAGGCACTATCTATCTATTTTATTCCTGTCACTCTCGGTTTCACTCCATAACCCCTTTAGATCCATGAGGTATGCTATTGCCATCACAATGAACGGACTTCCACCAAGTAAAACGAATAATGGTGAAATCGTGAAAGAAGTGCGTATTGTAGAATTCAAACCCAAAGATGGGAATATCCATTTGTTAAGGACGTACTCCACTTCTACGGACGGATCTAGGGTTGCTGCTGTAACTACGATAACGAGATCATAGTCTGGTACAACTGTGATACTCTGATATCCCCATCCCAATGCATAGTATGCACCTGCCTCTGATAAGATCCACCACTGATATGAATAGTCCAATGAGTCACTTACATGAACCTGTACACTCGAAGTCATCTGTACCCAATCTTGGGGAATTACTTGAATACCATCCCATAGACCATCTCGCAGGTAAAGATACCCAATCTTAGCCATATCCCTTGGCTTTAATTTTAATTTTGAAGCTCCATTATAGACTCTCTGGGGATCTTGATCCCATTCATAATCAGTAATGCCAAGGTGATTGAATAGATTTGATTGTGCGAAATCGAGCGTGGAATTATGCGTCACTATTTGGATAATTGCCGATAAAATATGTGATGCGCCAGAGTTGTAAAGAAAGGTTGTTCCAGGGTCAGATATCATCGGTTTATCTAGAACATATCTAATCCAGTCTTCTGATCGAATCATCATATTATAATCATTTATTTCGTTTCCATATTGCTCTTCATTCCATTCAAAACCAGCTGCCATTTCTAAAAGGTTCTTGATAGAGATTTTTTCTTTCCTTTCACTGGGATTACTGAAGTTGTATCCTTGGAAGAAATCAAGAATTGGAGTTTCAACTGACTCCAAATACCCCAAAAGCAAAGCAGTACCGACAAGTGTGGAAGTGATACTCTTCGTGCATGAAAAGAGATGATGCGTATCATCTGGACCATAATTGGATGGATACTCTTCATAAACAATCCATCCATTTCTGATTACTATTAGACCATCAATCTGAATATTATTTGTTGTGAAATGATTGACCATTGCTTTAAGTTGCGCAGAATTAAATCCTTGTTCTTCAGGAGTTGCCCTACTCCATTCATCTGTAGGCCATGGAGCATGAATACTAAGTTCTTCAACAGCTGAATTCGTATCGTGAAAAACTTGTGCTGGATTTACAACTACTAACAGAATGGCTAAGACTACTGCTATTCTATCCATCACCAACACAATAAATGTATACAAATCAGTTCTAATTTATCTGTCCTAGTAAGCAATTTTCCTACCAAATTTTGATAACAACTTATTTCCAACATGAAACCCAGTGTCCCGGTGATACTTCTCGAAGTTCAGGTTCTTCTTCACGGCACGCCTCTCCGTATTCTTGGCATCTTGGTTTGAAACGACATCCTGGTGGAAGGTCAAGTGGAGTTGGAGTTTCTCCTGGAAGCATGATTCTTTCCCTATCTTCATCTGGATCTGGAATAGGTACATTAGAAACCAATGCTTTTGTATAGGGGTGTAAAGGATTCCGTATCACTTCTTCCATTGGCCCCATCTCAGCAATCCTGCCAAGATACATAACTATGATGTGATTTCCTATATATCTCGCTTGAGCGAGATCATGAGTAATGAAAATGTATGTCAAACCATATTCATTCTTGAGGTCTTCCATGAGGTTCATGACTTCAGTTCTGATACTTGCGTCCAACATCGAAACAGGCTCATCTGCAATGACCAGATTTGGTTTCAAGATCAGTGACCTAGCTATACACACTCGCTGCAATTGCCCTCCACTTAACTCATGAGTGTATCTTTGCGCAAAGTCTTCTGCAGGAATCAGTCTCACATCTTCAAGCACACTAAGAACTCGTTTCTCTAGTTCCTCCTCATTCTCAACTAGTTTATGTATCGAAAGCGCTTCGCCAACAAGTGCACGTACTTGTAGTCTTGGATCAAGAACCTCGTAAGGATTCTGAAAAATAAGCTGCATCTTAAGCCTTAGTTCTCTCATTTCTTCACGATTTTTATTAGTTATATCCTCTCCACAAAATAGAACATAACCACCTGATGGTTCTATTAACCTTAGAATGGTGCGAGCAAGAGTGGTCTTTCCACAGCCTGATTCACCTACAATACAGAGTGAATCACCCTCAGCTATACTGAAACTTACTTTATCGACAGCCTTCACATATCTCTTCTCCCCAAAGAGTGATAAAATACCTGATCTGACCGGAAACCACTTTTGCAAATCATGGACTTCAAGAATATTCTTCGTTGCACTCATCGTCAACCCTCCATGTTCAATTGTCCAGCAAAGTGGCATCTGGCGTAATGTTCTGGGTTAATCTCTCGATATTCTGGTTCTTTGTTTTTGCAGATCTCTTCTGCAAAAGGACACCTTGGATGGAACTTGCAGCCTGGTGGTGGACTCAAGAGATTTGGGGGAGTACCAGGAATGAATTCAAGTCGTTTCTTTGGACCAGAAATACTTGGAAATGCACCAATCAGCTTGTATGTGTAGGGATGAAGACTTCGCTTGAAGACATTAGAAGTGGATCCTTTTTCAACAATATTCCCGGCATACATTATTGCGGTAGTATTACAGTTCTCTGCAACCACAGACAGATCATGAGTAATGAAGAGTACACCAAGATCGTATTTTTTCTGTAGGCTTCGGAGAAGGTCTAGAATCTTGTTCTGCACAATCACATCAAGTGCTGTGACAGGTTCATCAGCTATTATCAACTTAGGATCACAAGATAATGCCTGTGCGATGATTGCTCGCTGAAGCATACCGCCACTGAACTCGTGAGGATAATCCCGCATTCTAGATGGTTCTAGACCAACTTCATCAAAAAGACCAGCTACAATATCTACAGCTTCCTCTTCAGTAACTTTGAATTTCTCCATCATGACCTCGGTTATTTGATCTACTATTCGAAGCACAGGATTAAACGCATTCATGGCATATTGAAAGACGATTGAAGCACTTTTCCATCGTAACTGGCGCATTTCTTCTTCAGATTTTGAGGTCAATTCTTCTCCATCAAGATATATCTTTCCACTGATTATTTTCCCGTTCTCAGGTAGAATTCTCAAGATACTATAAGCTGTAGTGGTTTTACCGCAGCCTGATTCGCCTGCTATTCCCAGAGTTTCTTGTTTGTCAACGGTTAAAGAAACATCTTCCACTGCTCTGACTGGTTTCTTACCCAAATAATAATGGGTAGACAAGTTATCGATTTCAAGCACTGCCATTCTATCCCCTCCTTCCTCGAAGACGTGGATTGACAACCTTATCAGCCGCATGGCTAACAAATCCGAATCCCACAGTAGTAAACATAAT
>CAZPWM010000158.1:0-4898 GCA_964590575.1 uncultured archaeon | reverse complement strand
AAAACAAAGCGCGTTTTGCTTTGCCTGGTCGTGTTTCATTGTTCTTAGAATGAGAGGGTCCTACTGAGGACTTTCTGCATTCTTTTCCTTTCGCCATACATAAAGGGAGAGGATCAATAGATATCCGATGATTGCCCAATATATCGCCCATTCGAGAGTCAACCTCATTGAGAATTCTGGTCTTGATCCTCCCCATCCCTCCCAGGGTCCGAATAGGAATAATGCGAATATTGCTAAGTTCACAAACCCCCCTAGTGAGAGGATCTTGTCAATCCTTACTTCTTTTTGAGAAAGAATTGCCAGTGCCCAAAGCAACGCCATGACCATGCCACTAAAGAAGAAGGACATCGCAGTGATCGAATGCTCGACTATGAAATTCATCGGGTATACTCCAACGAGGGCAACCGACACAGATGAAAAGACACCAACTAGTGCTGCAATCTTGCTAATGAGATTGTCAATATAGAGGCCAAGTCCAATCATGAAGGGTATGAATAAAACACCTGCCAGCGTCAGTCCTACATTGAACATCCAAGCTAATTCAGAAACACCTAATTCTCCCAGTTCAGATACAGCATGGTTGAACATCGAATAAGGCTCGCCAAGTGTCCCTTCATAGAACAACTGCGGGGTCAGAATGAAGACAAGACCAACCAGTGAACCTGCGAGGCCCCATAGCGGGAAGTGTTTTTCATCAACAATTTCTGTGAGTTTCATTGAGATTCATTAGTATTGCAGGCGAAACCACCTGATAGTTCTATTGTGCTATTTCAACTGGTGATGATGTTGAAGACACAAGTGTCCCGGGGAATAACTATTAACATTCTCTCAATGATTTGAATTGATTGGCACTCACTTTATCATCGGATCTGGTAAGACTAGACTCTCATGGACCTTCTGTTCAAACACTTGTCTGGCAGCTTCCATGAGACTTTTTTCTATCCCTGCCATGTTGTTGTTTGTTGCCACGACCATGTTTACTTTGGTGATGATTCCCTTTGCATCAGTCCAGTAGTTGTGAATCAAAGTACCTCGAGGGGCTTCAACGCACCCGACGCCCTCACCCTTCTTTGGCTCAACATCTGACAGTTTCACATCAGTACTCACTATCTGCGGGTCCTCTAGCAAAATCTCAATCTCTTCAACCGCCTGCACTATCTCAATAACTCTTGCCCAGTGATAGGCAAATGTGGCATGAATCGGACGTCCAAGAGCAGCTCTCATCTCTTGAAGCGCTTCCTGTGCGATTGGCGTTGCCATCTTGTCTGCAACATTGACCCTAGCCAGAGAATTGGCTCGCCAGATGCCCTCTGGATAACCCATCGGTTTGTAGTAGATATGAGTAGCATAGCTGTGTGCGGGAACATGTTCGCCGTAATACTTCTTGTAGTCTTTCGGGTTGAAATCAGCCACAATCTTACCTTCTGGATCCATGACCCGGAGGTTTCCTTCATAAATCTCCAGATCTCCTTTGTTGTGCATTCCAAGATAGTATGTTGGTACAACCGCGAGTTTTGTGATAGGGTCCCAGTAGTCTTGAACAACCTTCTTTGCTAGGGTCAAGGTATCGAGGGTCATCTCTTTGGCTTTGACCACACGTTTCAGGAACTTGTCTCTTTTCTCCTCTGAGAATGGATTCAGCATTCCTCCCGGAATTGATGTGACTGGATGAATGGCCTTTCCCCCTACAGCTGCTGCTAGGTCTTGGCCAAACTGCATGACCTCCAGAGCCATCTTGCCTATATCTGGCAAGGCATTGATTATCGCTACGACGTTTCGATTGGCGGGGTCTCCGAAAGGTCCTGCAAGAAAGTCCGGCGCTGCAAGAGCAAAGAAGTGCAATGCATGGCTGCTGAACTGCTTTGCATTAATCAACAGACGTCTCAGTTTTAGTGCTGCAGGTGGTGGGGTAATATCCCATGCAGCTTCAACAGCTTTTGTAGCAGCAAGATGATGAGGTTCAGGACAGATTCCACAGATTCTGGGAGCAATTCTAACAGCCTCTTCAGCAAATCTTCCCTCGAGGAACTTCTCGAAGAACCGTGTGGAAGAAACGTTGAACTGTACATCTTTGACCTTGCCAGCTTTTGTCAACTTGATTGTGAGTTCGCCATGCCCTTCTAGTCGGGTCACTGGTTCAATCCTAATGGTCTTCTCATTGTCCGTCATTTTTCTTCCCTCCTCATTTTATCCTTAATTTTGGAGAGATAGGACGATGCATAATCAGTGAAATAGAATGAACCAATTGGGTCTGGAAATGCAGCCTCGAGTTTTTCAGGGGTCATATCTGCTATGGCTCCCAGTGCGGAGATGATCTTGGCGCCATGGTCTTTTACAGATGGTGGAGGTCCAAAACATCCCTTACAAGGAGTAGCTACAGTTGGGCACTGTGCTCCACATAGACCAATGGTTGCGAACCCAAGACACAGATATCCCTGATCGAGTAGACACTTTTTCGGGTCAATCTTCCCTTCATGAGTCCTACGGAACTGTGTAATGCGTTTTTCTGTCCTTTCCATGGGACACTGGTCGCACACGGTTTTATCCGGAAGGTCGTAGGGTTTGTTTTCCAAGAGTGCAACGAGCGCCTCTAAGGTGTTCTCGCTAGTTGGAGGACATCCCGGTAGGATAAGATCTACTGGGACTATGTCTGGATTTGGTTTGATACTCTCCGTGAATCCAGGCAAGTTCTCCTCCGGAATTCTTCCCTCAGTAATCGTATCAGCTTTCAGGAATTTCCTGTCGAGGAGATCCTTTAGGTTCCACTGGTTTCCCAGACCTTGCACTCCTCCATAAGCGGAGCATGAGCCCCAAGCAACGAGTATCTTACACTTCTCACGCATAACATTGAGGAGATGCAGGTCTTCGTTTGTTCTGCAACTACCTTCAACAAGTCCAATATTGACCGTGCCGTTTGGCAATGCTTCAAGATTATGGAGTTTGTAGTCGACAACAGCTGGCCAGTACACAATCTCTAGTGCTGGCAAGACATCAAGCAGTTTCAGATGAAGGTCTACAAGTGCTTGGTCACAACCCCAACATGAGGTCAGTTGAGTGAGTGCAATACGCTTGGTCTTTGTCATTGGTCTAGTCTCCTTTCCTCATTGGATTTGGTTCTAGATTCTTGATGCGTTCCACCATCATTGTGACGCCTTCTTTGAAGACATCGCCTTCTGCTGCACTAGCCCATTGAAGGTGCACTCTTTCAGGCTCGATTCCCGCCTCTTCCAGTAATCCTTTCAATAATGCGAATCGGGCCTCCATTTTCAGATTCCCGCTAGTGTAATGACAATCTCCCGGATGACAACCTGATATTAGAACGCCATCTGCTCCTTGATACAAAGCATCCAAGATGAAGGATATATCTATCCTACCCGTGCAGTTCACTCGAATAATCCTCACATTCGGTGGCATCTGCATCCTGCTTGTTCCCGCAAGGTCCGCCCCCGCATATGAGCACCAGTTACAGCAGAAAGCAAGAATACGAGGCTCAAACTGGTCTTTCTTCTTGGGTTTTCCTTTGGATTTCGGAATGCCAGTTGATTTGGGAGTGATGCTAGACATGCACAGGCCTCTTCAGACAAGTCGGCGTCGAGAATTCTATGCTATTAAGCTTCCTGATTCGATTAACTGAGGAATAGTGGTCGAACCGAATAGAAGATGAGAAATCTGAATTTCTCGCAAGAGTTTTATGCTGGGTAAAGAAGATAGAACAAGAATACAGACACCGAAGGTGGAAACGAAGTGATCATTGCCTTCATCATGGCCAAAGTCGAGTCGACAAAGTCGCGAGCAATTCTGGACCAAGTCCGAAATCTGGAGCAGGTTGAAGAAGCCTATATGATTTACGGGGCGTATGACCTTTTGATCAAGTGTGTCTTCAAGACCCCTGAGGGCTTGAGTTCCTTCGTCGTGAACGATCTTCGAAAGGTTGACGGCGTAAGAGACACAATTACGAATGTCTGCGCAACCTGTGAGTGAACTACGCATCTTTTCCAAGACCCAGACGTTCCAGAGTTACTTTCAGTGGAAGCCCTGTCTTTAGGTCCCAGCCACGTGTTGTGTAGTACTCATCAAGCATCATATCGATTTCTACAACCTCACCTGCAGACGGTCCTAGTGGTGCTTTCTCTTTGGTCAGTCTGTCTGGCAGGCAGTCATCCTTTCTGGTTATACCAAGTCTGGCGTTGAACAATCTGTTGAGATTGACAATACGTTCGCCGATGAGTTGGAGGTTTTTTTCCGTCAGGTTAAGCCCATTGTGAATCTTTAGAGCTAGAGCAATATCATCATAGAAGAACTCTGGAGGGATCTGAGTACCATATTTACAAAGACCTACACTCTCAACCATAACCATGAAGTCTTCACATTCTTTGACCATAATTCCCTTGTATTTTGGATTCAATCGGTCTGCCATCTCAGGCAGGTACTGTTCACCAAATCGCTCCCTGATCTCCTCATCGAAGCCGGCCTCGTCGAGAACTGGGAATGAATAGAGGTGGTCCGCGCCGCGAGCTGCAGTGACTGCTGCAAGTCCCATCGACTTCTGTGCTCGTGGTTCCTGTCCAGCAATCTCTTGTTTTTTCACTGTCATGACGAATTTCTCTGTTCCCCTGCCAATTTTCTGAGCAGCTCTGGCGCTACCCTCTGCGAGTACATCACCAAAGCCCTCTCTCAGGGCTATCATCCTAGTCAGATTCACAATGCTCTCATGATTACCCCAGCTGAGGTCAACACCACCTGTGTCTTCAGTAGTCAGAAGACCCTCATCCCAAGCCTCCATTGCCCAGGATATTGTAGCACCCAGTGAGATGGTGTCCATTCCATATTGATTTGAAAGATGGTGTCCAAAGAGGACTGATTCCAGGTTATCATTTCCACAGCGAGATCCCATAGAT
>CAZPWM010000157.1:0-5059 GCA_964590575.1 uncultured archaeon | reverse complement strand
TGGACTGTTGCATCAAGAATCGGTTGATAGTCCTGTGTATACTTCACTGAAGCATTCACTATATCAATATAGGAAGCGTCGAGACTCAAAGGCTCCCAAGTCACACTGAATGTGTTTGCTGCTTCTGTCACGTTGATGTTAGCTGTAAAATCAGTCTGGAGCGCATAACCATAGAGCCAAGCACTAATAGTAGCTGTACGTAATCCGATTCCTAGGTCATTTCCTGGTATTGAAACTCTCCAGACACCTCCTGAGTAAACCAAAGCATAGAGTCTACCATCAATTGACACATTCACGATTGCTGAACCAGGCACGTCACCACCATAGTACGTATAATCATTTGTCAGATTCAATAGATCTGTATACTCAATTGTGAGATTTGAGGGACTCCATATTACCGCAAGGGGATCAGTAGAAACTTCATTCACAGTCACAATTTCCAAAGTTTCGCTGTACTCATAGCCATAGACCCATGCTCGAATCACAATATTGTGAACCCCGAGATCTAGATATTCTCCTGTTAGATTCTCAACCCATAGATTTGTCTGATTTATCAGTCGTATATTGATTGTTCCATCAATGGTGATATTCACCTGAACTCCAGTTGAAGGTACACTGGATCCAGTGCCTACATAGTAGTAATCAATTGTCAGGTCTGCTTGACCGAGGTAATCAATCACAGAGGAGCTCCAAGTAATTGCTAATGCTGTGGGAGCTTCAGTTATTGTGAAGGTGATTGAAAGGACCGAGGATGAGTCATATCCGAACTTACTGAAGTTCGCCCAGACATTGTGAAGTCCTAAATCGAATGTGTTGTTGAACTCAATCCAGTAAGTTCCATTAGTTCCAAGCAACTCGTACTCGGTTCCATTGATATAGACTGACTTAGTAATTGCACTATCAATCAGAGTCCCGTATGAGTCTTTGTAGTCAACCGAGAAAATGACACTCTCTGTCCAATCAAATGAGAATGATGACCCGGACTGTGTAGCTGTTGTGCTTTCAGTCTGAATCGTTAGCGACGTGCTATCGGATTGAGCTACATAGACATCTGCAGAAGCCTGAATGAGCACCGCAAATGTACCCAATCCTGGTGGGTTCTGATCTCCGGTAAATTGCACTTGATATGCACCAGCAGTGGCGTTCCACGTAAGAACCCAGGGGGTTCCTTCGATGGTCGCAGTTACCATTGCCCCTAGAATGTCTGAGCCATTGCTCATCCTATAAGTGACAGATAGTATGGTGTGTTCAACGTATGTTATATCATTTCCACCAATCCAGGAAACTCCTAAAGTCGTCGGGTCTTTAGAGAGGATGAGTGTGATATCTGATACAACTTGGGGCTCAAATCCAAACCTGTATGCTTCAAAGACTAGGCTATGAGTGCCAAGTCCTGGAGGTGCATCAGACCCATTGAATCTCAGTGAATAGGCACCTTGAGTTGAGTTCCATAGGAGCGTCCATGTTGTAGAGCCAATAGTAACGTTGACGTTTGCTCCTTGAATTACAGTTCCATTGCTCATTTTATACTCGGTATAGAGAATAGTATAGTCGTAGTATGTCACATTGTTGAAGTTTGGTGCTCCCCAGGATATGTCCAGACTTGTTTCCTCTTTTTCGATCGTAAGGAACAAGGTGGCTTGGACGTAGACAAAACCATCTCTCCATGCATGAACAATCAAGTTATGTGTTCCAAACCCTGGCGGACTGTCCGTCCCATTGAACTGAATCCGATAAGTTTCACTTGCAGGATGCCACGTAAGATTCCACAAGGTTCCACTAATAGTAACGTTTACAATTGCTAGAGATATCGCAGTCCCATTGGACATTGTATAGTTGACTGCAAGGGTGGTGTAACCGATAAAGGAGATTGTACTCCCTTCGAGTAATTCACTTGAAATGCTGCCCAGTTCACTGGATATTGTTAGAGTCATTGTTATATTAACAGTAATCTCATATCCGAATTTATCACCCGTTATAGATAGACCATATGAACCCAAACCTGGTGGATCGTCAGAACCACTGAAGGTTTTCTCATAGAGCTGACTGCCAGGGTTCCATACTAAAACCCAATTGTCAGTCCCAATTGAAACATTAACACTGGCACCTAGAATTGTTGAACCATCACTTGCTGTGTAATTGACTTGGAGTGTAGTGGACTGTACGAAGGTGATTACGTTACCATCAGTCCAATATGCCTGGATAAGAGTTGGTTCTTCATTAATTTTTAATGTCTGTGATGAATTCATAATTGCAACATAATTGACCTTCCATGCCCGGATAACAAGTTGATGAGATCCAAGCCCTGGTGGGTCATCATTTCCAAGCCAAGTATACTCGTAAGCTTTGATCGTGTCATTCCAGATTGCAGTCCAAGTGGTTCCACTCGTTATATTTACAGTCGCTCCCACAATTGGAGTATCATTACCCATTAGATAGGATATTCTAATCTTCGTCTGTCCAGTGTATGTGATTGTGTTACTCAAGTCCCATTCAAATGATATGCTAGTGTCTTCTAATCTGATCGTGAACTCTTGATTTTCATCGACAATGGAAAAGAAACCAAACTTTGAAGCACGAATCTCGACTGAATGAGTGCCATAGCCTGGTGGGTCGGCATCCCCTCTGAATGTCACCTCATAGGCTTCACTTGCGACATTCCAGGTCAGAGGCCAAAGATTTTCATCAATCGTCACATTCAGTACAGCACCTTCGATTGCTGTTAAATTACTCATTTGATAACGAACCGAAAGTGTAGTCTGACTAACATAGGTGATATTGTCACCATTCGACCAGGAGATGACGAAACTGGTCAGGCCCTCAGTTAGGACGAGTGATTCAAGGGAATTAATTGCATACTCAAACCCCCAGTTAGATGCTTGAATCAATAATGAGTGTGTTCCTAGACCTGGTGGATCATCAGACCCGTTGAAGGTATACTCATAGGCTTCCGAAACAGGATTCCATGTCAGCACCCAGACATCAGTTCCAATCGTGACATTGACATCCGCTCCCGTAATTGGGGTTCCATTACTCATCTCATACCTGACTGAAAGTGTGGTTGATCCAATATATGTGATAGTGAACCCAGGGCTCCATGATGGTGTCAGAGTTGTAGGCTCTAATCGAAGAGTAAGAATTTCAGAGCCATCAACTGTCGTTACATAACCAAAGTGTGAACCCCTAATTGAAACATTGTGGGAAAGAAGACCCG
The DNA here is from genome assembly GCA_964590575.1 of uncultured archaeon. Classification (GTDB taxonomy): domain Archaea; phylum Asgardarchaeota; class Thorarchaeia; order Thorarchaeales; family Thorarchaeaceae; genus SMTZ1-45. The sequence continues at coordinate 1,845 of CAZPWM010000157.1, read as the reverse complement.
GAGGATTATCAGACCCACTGAAAGTCTTCTCATAGAGTTGGCTTGTTGCGTTCCAATCAAGTACCCCGTAGTATGTACCAATCGTTACATCAACGGACGCGAGTGGAATCACTACCCCACTACTTGTGGTGAAGTTAACGAGGAGCTTTGTCGATTGCACATAGGTAATGTTGTTGCCGTTTGACCAACTCACTTGAATTTGAGTTGGCTCTCTGTCTATTGTCAGTGTTTGCGAGGTATCTTCAAAATATTCATGGTTAGCCTTCCAGGCTTTTATCTGAAGTTGATGAGATCCAAGCCCCGGTGGGTCATCAGTTCCAAGCCAAGTATACTCGTACGCCAGAGATGTTTCGTTCAATTCTGCCTCCCATGTCATTGGTCCTCTTGTTATATTTACGAGAGCCTCTTGAACAGGTGTACCGTTACTAAAGAGATAGAAGATTCTGATTTTGGTTTCCCCAACATACGTTATGGTGTTGCTGGAATCCCACTCGAAGGATATCTTTGTGTCCTCTAATCTAATTGTTAGCTGTGTTGAATCAATAATCGATTCGTATCCGTACTTTGATGCCCTCAACTCCACATTGTGATCACCAAAACCTGGAAAAGTGGCTGAGCCAGAGAATGTATACTCATATGCTTTCGAATCTGGGTTCCATGTCAAATTCAAAACAACTGTGTCAATTGTGATATTGAGAATCGCATCTGGAATCGCTGTGCCGTTGTTCATGTCATATCTGACTGAGAGAGTTGTCGATTCAAAGAATGTGATGTTATAGTCAGGACTCCATGAAGGAGTCACCGTTGTATGTTCTTCTTGAACTGTGAGAGTCTGAGTATTGTCATTCCCTTGTTCAAAACCAAATAATGTAGCTTGGACAGTCACTTGATGAGCTCCCAAACTATAACCTGGGTCTATTCCACTCAGTACAAGACTATAGACCTCTGAAATTGCATTCCACTCGAATGTCTTGTTGGCGGAACCAATAACTGCTGTGACATATGCTCCAAATACTGCAGACCCGTTACTCATTGTGAAGTTTGCGTACAAGACCGTCTTCCCCACATATGATATTGTGTGTGAGAGCCACCACTGGAGTTCTAACGTTGTGGGTTCAAGATCAATGTCCAGGCTCTTGGTATCATCACTCTGACTAACGAATCCTGTCTTGGACGCATCTATTGTAAGATTGTGAACTCCAAATCCTGGAGGATTATCATCTCCTCTGAATGTTACCTCGTAGGCTTCACTCAATGGATTCCAAGTGCCATTCCAAACATCAAACCCGATTGTTACTGTGACCGTTGCATTACTTATTGGTGTTGTATCACTCATCCTATATGAAATCGAGAGGGTCGTTTGCGTTAGATAAGTGATGGAAACTCCATTTGACCATGAGATAGTCATGGTTGTGGGTTCTTCCCTGAGTGTGATGTATTCGGAAGAAGCGTTTTGAGTTTCAAAATCGGTTTCTGACGCATCAATGAAAATTTGATGCGTACCAAATCCAGGTGGATTATCAGAACCATTGAAAGGTAGTTCATAAGATTGAGAACCAGCAGACCAGTTCAGAATCCAAGTTTTTGTTCCAATTGTCACTTCCACATACGCCGTAGATATTAGTGTATCATTGAACATTCGATATTTGACACGAAGTGCCGTCGTTTCAATGTAAGTGATGTTTGAGCTGTTTGTCCATTCTAGAATCAGAATTGTTGGAATGATAGGTAGCTCGAGTGATTCTTCCGCGTTCATCCGCTGCACAAATCCATACCTGTCGGCACGAATCACTAGAAAATGGGTTCCTACTCCAGGATTTGCATCTGAGCCATTGAATCTTAACT
>CAZPWM010000156.1:0-5140 GCA_964590575.1 uncultured archaeon | reverse complement strand
CGCGCGTGTGAGGTGAGTGATCGGGTTGCTTCATCGAAGAAGGAAGTCATGGCAACAAGAAATGAAGAGAGCAGCTGTGGATCAAATCCCGATTCTGTGAAGTCCTTGTAATATATACACACCCCTGTATCTCGCTTAATGATATACAGACTGTTGATATCCATGGGATGTGTACCTCAAGATATTGATGGGATCCTCTAATCCTCTATCCTCTTTCGCCCTAGACCTAAGTCTTCACGCGATAATGTTCATTGAAACCTAGATGCTTTTGAGCCTTCTAGTGATGTATTCAATATCGTATGGTTGGTCCAAACGGTCACCCTTATAGGATAACGCACGACAGCAGGGTTGATTGACATGTCTGAGAACAAAGAGCTTGGTATAGTTTGCCCGTCTTGCAATAAGGCGAATCTATTGATTCGCTCTATGCTCTATAGCATACCCTTCTTCAATGAGCTTGTTATGTTCTCAATGGAATGTCCGTCATGCAACTTCAGCCACAATGACGTGTTTTCAGCAGAACAGAGGAAACCTGCGCGGTTCACTCTTCATGTTGACAAACCTGCTCTTCTTCGTGCACGTGTAGTCAGGTCAGGTTCTGGCACAATCAGATTTCCTGAATTTGGGATAGATGTGGAACCGGGACCAGCGGCTGAATCTTTCATTACTAATGTTGAGGGTGTCATTCAGCGGACTATGTCTGTTGTACAAACTGCAATCAACTTTGCAGACAAACCCGCAGAGAAGGCCAAGGGCGCTGAAATATTGGCAAATATGAATCAAGCCATTGAAGGTAATTTCCCTTTTAACCTAGTGCTTGAAGATCCTGCGGGCGTGAGTGGCATCATACTTGATGACATGTCTCAGGTCAAGTATGAAGAACTCAGTATCGAGGAAGCTTCACAGTTGAAGGGTGCACCGTTCTGGATTGATACAATCCGCGAGGACTACACCACTCCGAAATAAACTACATTGGTTTCTTGGCAGTGAAAATGAGATAGCCCACAATTCCGAGAACCACTGCATCAACTTAATGAGGGTCAGGAGCGTAAGGGTTAAAACACTCATCCGAAAACCCTCTCGATAGATGTGGGCCGGTAGATTAGCCCGGCAGATCGCATGGTTTGCATCCATGAGGCCAGGGGTTCAAATCCCCTCCGGTCCACCATAATCTCTCATTCCGATCACAATCGAATATCCAAAATTGGAATGAATTTGAAAATCCAATTTTAGTATCTTGAAATAGAGTTTCTTGCTTAGAGTTTTATTCCAGAATAATTAAAATCATGCAAATTCGTAAATGACTCTGTTGATAATATGTAAGATTTCCAATATGAGAATGATACTCTCCTTGTTCACCAAGACTCATCCTCATGAAGGTTTGTTTAATGCATCTCGTATTGCTAGATATTCTCCCAGTCGACCGTGACGCATCAGTTCTTCTGGAAATATGACCTCCTTCGACTTGTTGATTGTAACCTTAGTGGGATGTCTCAGTCCGGTTTCAGAATCGATTATCTGCATACATTCAAAGAGTAATGCAATATCATAGATTGTACAAGATACTTGTTCCATTGCCCGCAGTCCTTCCCCTAAATCAGACTTCATGAACCAGACATTCCAGCATCCCTTCCAGTTCTTCTTATACCGGACCAAGTCCGGTGTTGCCACCATGAGAACTTCATCACCAAGGCTGGTTTCAAGTACATCTTTCGCAGTCTGTGGAATTACATAGGTCCCGTTGAGAAACCTCTCGTTCTCTACTCGAGGTCGAAGGAAGGTGAGACTCACAGGACCACTTTTCGTGTCAACATCATCATAGGAGATATCCCTCAGGGGATTCCATGAGTACAGACGACCATCGACGGGTTGATAGTACTCACCCCTTGTGACTGGATTTCTGAGTATACGAATTACCTCTTCAGTTGTTTCAAATTCTAATCTCTCAAGGAGTTCCCCATTTGCATTATTCAGATAGATGACATAGGATGATGTCTGTTCATCTACAGACACCTTAACTTTCACTGACTTGACTGAATCAGCATCATTCACAATTTGCTTCAGTGCTCTATTTACTCTCTCTTGAAGATCAGTGGGAATCCTCACATCAGTAGGCTCAGAAAGTCTTTCAATGACCTTAGTTGGTACTCCTGAGATAGTCACTCTTTGAATAGGTGCAATCATTCGCTCTTTTGGAGACCTGTATCTTAACTTTCCAAGGAGTGCCCAGTCCGAGTCATCAATCTCTTCCAGATGCTTTACCCAAAGGAGGTCCATATCCTCAAATCGAGAGATAATAATGGTCTGTCGTTCACTGGAGGACTCTTCTAGGGTGTATTCAGCATACTCAGCTAGTCTTCCAAGGTCCACAATTGTATCAAAGGTACCTCGTAGAGTGATATTCTTATCTATATCAGTGAGGAGTCCTGCAATCATCATGTCACTCAACGGCTCTTCCTGAAAGACCAGCCACAGAGAGTCCTCATTCACAGGAATCAGTTCCCCAACCCTGTGACTTTCAAAGAGGCTGGATTTGACAGGTCCTGATGAGAGCTGTCGTGTTCTCCAGAGAAGATTTGACCATAGGGCAGGAATGTCGAATCTATGCTGTGTCTGTCCCTGTATGTCATCCCGGGGATTGAAACCCATGTGCACCCATTGCCAGTCAACTACTGAACTCCAAAGAATGGGTACATGGACCTTCAATGACTCGGAGTTGTCCCCACTCATTACTCCTTCAAGTAGTAGGAAGAGAGGGATACCATACCGAGTGATGAGCTCAGGTCGTTCTCGAACCATAGGGAGTATACTTCTAGGAATCTGCTCACGACCGCTACCAAATCTTCGTTCATATGAGAGGTCCTTCCAGAGGTTTCGGGAGCCCTCAAGTCTAGCATAGAGTGTCTGCAGCTGATTGAAGGTGTCTAGGGCTGTACTCTCTCCCCTCTGATACTTCTTACAGAGCTTGGTCGTACTCTTCAGAACCCCCTCCCAGTATGCATTAAGTGGACCACACTTGGGCAGCAAGAACTCTGCAGTTCTCTTTATGCGAAGTATCTCATCATGTCGGGTCTGATCTGTATCAATTATCCCTACAGGGGTCGGTCGTACCACGGGAGGACGTCTTGATGTTCTTTGTATAGCGGGGATGGTACAGGAGGTTTTCCTGACCTTGCCCCTGGTGATGTCCTTAATGGATGAATAGGTGCCAGGTCGACCAAGGGAAGGTCCTGAATGTCTTTGAATGAAGGACACTCTATCCCACAGCCCTCTAGTTGAGGTTTCCGTCCCAAGAGCCTTTATCCTCAACTCATGCTCTGATTCGAGGGTATCTTGTGATGGTTCATCTGAAGACTCCTTCTGTGTATCACGACCTCTGCTCAGGCTTGGCACTAGCTGATAGATATCATCGAGTATGGTTTCTCTTGAGTCATGACCGATCTCCACATACGAGGCAGAGTAGAAAGAACGCCCATAGGTTTCATTATCAGCAAACACCTCTTCCACTGAAACTGTCCGCTCCTTCTTCGAGTCCGCTCGGAACCTCCGTGCCCACCCCTGCAGATGAGGGACTCCAAAGGATTGCACCCTTGGCTCATTCGAGGTGGGAGTGTCCTGTGCAATGACCCTGATGTCTTCCCTTCGTGGGGTCCGCCACCCAAAGTTCCGTGGAGAAGTGGGGAGGTTCCAGATGACCTCATCGAGGAGAAACCGTCTTGGTGAATCATGAGGGAGGGAAGTGACCCTGTGCAGTTGATAGGTGGCTGATAGTATTGATACAGGAACTGGACGGTCAAGCCAGAGAATCTCGGCATCTTGTTTAGGTAACCAATCGATGATCCTATATTCTAGTTTCTTCAATAGTGAGTCCAAGTGAGAAGGGATGATGCTACGAAGCTGAGCCCATCCATCTACCACAATGATAGACTTCTCCTCTGACGTTTGCTGTATACACTCTCTTATCTGTGATTCAAGTTGCTTAATACCAGTGGCGGCATCCGTGAAGAAGTACTCCTTCAGGTTGCTACTCAGGTCATGGAATTCAATCTCTTCTGCAACCTTCTGGAGGGACTCTAGCCTTCGTCGTGATAATCTTCTGGGTTTCTGGTCTCCAACGAAACGGAGTCGTTGAAGACGTACACAGCTCTCTGTGAGTTCCCCGGCTAAGTCCAACCATATCACTCGCTCTTGTTTTGATGTTTCCATAAGGTCAGATAGATAATGTAGGAGATGCCAGTTGCGAGATATCCATGCCGCAGACACCCCAGAAGAACCTCCAGAAGGAACTGTTAGATATAGGGTGAAATGGACATCATCCTTGACCCTGTTTCTGAAAGGATCATCCTCAATGAATGACTCAAGGGGTATTGCCTGCTTAAGCAGATGATGAGGACCCTGTGATGGAAGTAGGATTATGCCAAATCTGTACTGCCACTTCTTTCGTACGCCTTGTGAATTTAATGTGTACAGAGTCCTTCCTTCTGGAGATGGACCAGTCTTCAAGTCGCCGATGACCGACTTCACAAGTTCTGGCAGGAGATTGAACAGGGTTTCACGGTCCTCCTCACTGTCCAAGAGCACGATTCCTTTCCATAATGCCTTTGGACAGTCAGAGTCTTGCTTCACCAACTCCCTGTACTCTTCTATCAGACCCGACTCGTAGCTCTGAAGCTGGGTGTGTTCTAAGGGACTCGGTGTGCTACTAATAATACGGGACCACTCGGTGGAAGTCAAATCTCGCTTTCGAACAACAAACCCAGGGACCCATGCCCCATCTTTCTTCGTTCGTGGTTGCTTTCCTCGCATAGTCCAATTGATCCCGGTCTTTGTCTTGACATCAAGAACCATGGTTGGGGTGTAGAGAGTCTCTCCTGAAACTGACCGCCGCACTGACACTACAATGTCAGCCTGCCCACTCCCAGAGGTACTCTTCACAGGGACCTCTGCTGCAATCAAGTATTCCGAGGACTCATCCAGAAAGTTATCCCCAGCATAGACAAGCTGTCGCAGAGATGATGGATGAAACATATCTCCAAAGAGAACCCTGTGCCAGTCATTTCCCTCTCTTTGAGAGACCTGAAGAATGGCATCATAGAGTTCCTGTGCATCATCATCAGAGAGAGAAGGTCTGAGGGGTTCT
>CAZPWM010000155.1:0-5190 GCA_964590575.1 uncultured archaeon | reverse complement strand
AATATCTCTCTTGCCTGGACAATCAGTTGGATGTGAGCACCACCCTCTGCACCAACTGTGTACGACCTGACACCTCTGTACGCAGCTTCTAATGGGCATTCCTTTGTGTAGCCAAATGCTCCGTGCCATGTTTGGCTTGTCGTAATCGCGTCAAGAGCGTCATGTGGACCCCTATACTTTGCAGCCGCTGTCCATTGGGCAATGTCGAGTTTTGAATATTTGGGGTCCTTTTCACGATAGTGCTTGTCCATAATGGCAGCCGCCTTGTATGTCAGCAGTTTATCTGCCTGAAGTGCCATCCACGACTTGACGCCCTCGAACTGAATTCCTTCAAATGCAGCAAGTGGCCTGCCAAACTGTTTACGCTGCTTGACATAGTCGATACCGATATCGAGACTTTCCATTGCTGAACCTAAACAAGTTGCAGCAATCAGCACACGAGCTGCTGAAAAGCCTTCCATTGCATAGTAGAAACCTCTTCCATGCTCACCAATTAGATAGTGCTTAGGAATCTCAACATCCTCGATGTTGAACCCTCCAGTAGAAACCCCCATTCGACCCATGTCCTCAAAGAGCGTTGTGGTGATGCCTGGATGTATGCCATCACCCATGTTCAATGGGAGGATGAAAGCATCGAAGGACTTGTGGTCGCCCTTGGGGTCAGACTTACCCAGGGTCCAGTAGACACCCCCATACTTCTCGGTTTCCGCAATGCCGCTGATGTAGACCTTCTCACCATTGACAACATACCCATCACCCTTGGGCTTTATGATAGTCTTGGTTGAGTTGACCAGGTCTGAACCACCAGTGGGTTCAGTTGTTGCAATACCAAAGAATAGGTCGCCTTTTGTAACTCTTGGGAGTAACTCACTCTTAGATTCGTGAGTACCATAGAGATCGTAAATGAACGCCCATGAAGCTTCTACCAGATACATGACTGGCAAAGCAATGGACAGATCAGCTCGTGCAAGTTCCTCAGCGGCTATACAAGCCATTGTCATTGAAATACCAGCCCCACCGTATTCTTCTGATACGGTAGGAGCCCAAAGCTGCATATCTGCCATCTTCTTAATGAGACTCCTAGGAATCTCATGATTCTTATCATAGTCCTGCCAGGCTGGTGCGACGTACTTTTGTGCGAATTCGCGCACTGCCTCGCGGAACATTTTCTCCTCATCTGACTCTTCAAAGTTCATTGTAAACTACCTCTTGCTAGTATGAGTCTTGCCTGCGGGCGGGAGTGGAGAGTGCCCTGCTTATAGTTCCTTCGTATAAGGCGCACAAGCAATGAACCTCACTCCGTTATCCTTAAAGCACCGTTCTTTGCGAATATACTAGGAGAGGGAGATTGAATCCACAGAGTGAATTAGCCTTAAAACAAATGCCTGTGATGATGCCATTGTTCACAGGGTCGTTCTATGAGGGATACTATATTGGAGGATTCTTGTGGGGGTTTTGTTTACGACTCCTATCAATATTCTATGGACTCACCCTTGATATTCTGCAGTGGTTTCTCCTCACATTATCTATTGGTCTATTGATGCAAGTGCTTCTGAATGGTTTGAAGATGCGAAGGTTTCGTAATCCCGTGACTAATCCAGACCTTCAGGTCCTGTTCGAGGAAGTGAAGAATGATCTTGGGAAGGGTGCTGGAATCCAACTCTGGATACGAGATGTAGATAGAGCAGTCTTTCTTTCTTCTGTGACACTTATCTTCAAGGCTATTCTCTTCTCTGAGAGTACAATCGGAGATATTCTCAGAAATCGAGATATGGGAAAGGTAGTTCTTGCACAAGAAGTGCTCAAGATGGAACGGTTGAGTCCGTTGAGTAGATTATCAATAGGTCTCCTCGGGTTTGTGTTTTTCTCAATCATTGAATCATTGACCTTCCTTGAGGCTCCGTTCTTTCTTCTCTTTTCAATCGGACCCGCGGTGATTGTGATCATTCTCGTGGTATTTCTTGTCATCTTCGCGGTTGGACCACTCGTTGCATCTCGCAATAGTCGTGATATCGATCAAGAGATTGAAGATTTGTATAACATTCCACCAGCGGCAGCTGCAGCGGAAGTATTGTTGGGCGTTCAAGTTCCTGAGGAAGTAATTGAAGAGATTAAGAGAGATGAGCAGGAGGGAAAGCCAACCCTGCATGGAAGAGCGTTGAGGAATGGTGCAATTGCAGCACTCATTGCTACACCAATCATTTTCATCATCATATACATCTACATATCTAACTCACCATATTTTCTTCTAATTGGAGGTGTAATGACTGCTGTAGTAGCATTTGCAGCTTTCATCTTTGCTTACCTGTTTTCAGAACTCAATTACCTCTATAAATCTAGGAAAAGACCAAGGTCTATTGATTGGGACTTCCAGAACGCATTCACCAATGATATTCAGAGCTTGCTCAACAAGGTTCCTGGATATGAACAGATAGTTGTTAGAGGGGTGAAATCTCCATCAAGTGAGCAGTACGGTCTTGTCGCTCTCAGACTCAAGACCAGTCTAGAAGAGGAGGTATTGTTTGGAATGTTACCTCAAATGCTGGAGGACATTCATGATATAGAACTTGCCGGACCCTTCATACTCTCAGAGCTCTGTCGAAAAGACATCGAGAAGCGATACAACCGTATCAGCTATGGAGTACTTGGAATTAGCAGTCCCTATCTTGCCATCAGCGTTATTTTGTCATTAGTTACTCATGGACCCCTCGGAATGATGGAGTGGATGCTCCCAGCATTCGGAGGATACTTCATTATAGCTTTTGTTCCACTGGCTGTCCTCTCAGTCTGGAAGCGAAATAAAGAGATCAAATCAGATGTAGAGATTGCACATACATATCCCCGTTTCAGAGAATCTCTTCAAACACTCATAAACACACATCATACTCTTCCAGTTGGAATGACATCTTACAGGTCACGCCTCGAACGTATCAATAAGCAGCTTAGTCATGCTCAAGTATACAGTGATAACGAGTTCAAGATAGACCTTGATTGAGTGATGACATCTAGGTTTCCCCATGACGTAGAATATGGAGAGTGCCCTGCTTGCAGTTCCTTCGTATGAGGCTCTCTCTTCTGTTAGAGCAGGGCTTGTAAGCGAAATAGGAGCATTATCATGGATCAGGTCCTTCATGAACGACTTTCAGAGTCCAGTTTTGAGAAAGCCTCTTGAAACCACTTCCACTTGGGAGTCCAACTAATATAATTTGAGAGTCAATCGAGCTTGTATACAGAACGAGGAGGAAGTATTTCGATAAGACAGGAATCGAATAGGCAAGAAAATAACCCGCCATCATAAAGAAACCTAGGTCACTCAGGAAATGACTAGTGGGAGATCCATAGATAATCATCTCTAGTAATGAGATTGTGCTGATTGGATATTGGGGAAACATGAACCATAAAAAAAGAACAAAATACATTCTTACGCTGAGTTCAGCCTCTCCCTCTTTCTTCAAGACATCAAGTTTCGTTGTTACAAAGCGAGATAGATACAGACCAATCATCGCTCCAATGATGCACGAAGCCAAGACCACCAGTCGTGATAAGTCGGAACCCAACAGTGCTAAGATGACTTGATCGACTGGTGAAGATGCTCCCCTAAGGTAGTTATATGCACCAATAAGCCAAGGCTGCACGGTCAGAAATAAAACAGCCATGAAACTACAGATTACTGGGAATAACACAATGATGATGCCTGGGTGGAAGACTTTCTCCATCTCAACCGCCCTTTGCTCTGAACCATCTATACCGAGCACCCCTGCACCACTTCCCACTTGAAGGTTTTACTTAGATTCACCTTTAAGTATAGACTAAAAGCATATCACTGTTTATAGTTCCTTCGTATGAGGCGTATGGTGCGCTTACGTGTACGCTAATAGGCAAATCAGTTTTTGGAGGTCATTCTCATGGTTCATAAACTCTACAGAGAGGTTATCAATCGCAGGTAAATGAATTACTCATCACAATCTCTATGCCAATCACTATCTATTGCTAAGAGATTACCTCCTCCCAAGAAACTAACCTCAGTTACCACGTAAGATCGAATTACAACTTACATCATTTCAAACTTCAATCTATCTCTAAGACTTTCAGTGCATCTTGTACTCCCATACAAGGTTCTATTTTCCAGACATATCCGTCAATGTCTGTAAACTCACTCTGTAGTTTTGAAATAAAGAGTAATGCCTCATCTGTCTTATCTTTTTCAACCATGATAAGATTATAGACTTTCATCCCGTTATTCCCGTCTGGAGTGCCAAATGCTTGCCATTTCTTAATATAATCTGGTAACTGTGTAGCGCTAATAGTCTTCTTTACAACCTCTTTTGTTTTAGGATATGGATACCATGCTGTTAACATGAAAATCATACTTTTTTAACCTTTATTGATTAATTGAATTATTGGATTTTATAGCTAACAATGATTACTCATTTACGATATAAATTCTGGCTTCTTGAGGAAGAGCGAAGCAGCCGCACATCAGTCCCGTGGGGTTTGTACATGTTTTACTAGCACAACTAGAGTTTCCAGAGGAAGATGATGAAAGAATAGCCTATGTAATACCAGCAGGTGTCTACTACTTCTATAAGTGCTATGGAGATAGGAATGATGATTTTGTTCAAATTTGCCTTTAAACAAAGACCTAGTGGCAGAACCCTGCTTATAGTTCCTTCGTACGAGGCTCTGTCTACCGCTAACCATGGACGATGTTCCATTGATATTGTTAATATTGGAAAATCCTATCATGGTAAAATCCTGCAGTGTTTACTCCTTTTTCCTAGTCAGTAATATTGCCATTGTCAACATTATTAGTAGTGCAAGAATACTCAGAGGGAGAATGATGAATAACAGCGGGGTGCGAGGTTCCATACCATTGAGAAGCGTTTCATAACCCACATAGAAAATAGTTGCTCCAAGCAGACAGGCTATCACGATCAGAATGCCTCCAGCAAGATAGGCCCATCTAGGTGCTCGGCTCATAGAGTTCATCTTTTTCTCGGTGATCTTCTCTCTTTGAACATATAGTCTTTTGGCCAACTCATGTTCTACAATGGATGAGGTATATCTCTCGAAACGATTAAGAGAGTTCACATCAATAGTAATCATAGGTGAGAGATAATGGAACGACAGAGGGTGGCATTAGCGCTTTTGATTGTAACTTGTTTGGGAATCATCCTATCAGGTGTGGGA
>CAZPWM010000154.1:0-5267 GCA_964590575.1 uncultured archaeon | reverse complement strand
AAATCATCTGTCGTGAGTCCTACCAAATTGGCTTGTGGCGTTGCAAGTCCTTGAATATTCGCTAATTCAATTGAGTTGCTCTTAATAGTAGAGAATATTCTTAATGACCAGGGACTCATGTCCACCAAAATGAGAACTGGAACCTCATTATCTGCTAGGCGTCTTATCCAAGCTCTCATATTTCTACCAGGTTGGCCAAATAGAGATCCCACACCTATCCTTAGGCTCTCAGGAAGTCCAAGTTCAATGAGATTTCTTCCCATTGCTTCCTTTTCAACGAACACTGCAGCATCAATGTTGATGTCATGTATATCAACATCAAACGGTCTCGAAGAGATGAACCATCCATACTCTCCGGCGGAGTTACAATTCAACCTCTTTCCAGAGAGGTCGGACACCGTCACGTCTCCATAGAACGTGCCCTTTGGTGAACTTACGACGCCGAACTCCTCTCGTGAAACAGATGCTCCCCTATGTCTGATAATCCTCTCACACAGGTTGATTAACCTATTAGTTTCTGATTGATCTGTTATCTTCATTACTTTCTGGACATGTTTGACCTTGTGCAAATAATAGAAATCTCGCAAACTCATGGACAAGCCCTGTTCAAGATGCTCTTTGAATTGAGTAAGTCCATAGACAAGACCTGCAATAGTCTTAGCGCTCTCAACTTTGCGGCCATCAATAAACGACGCTTTATCATCAACAGAGATGTATCCCTTCTCCTCTGTGTAATTCACGTTTTTCTTGGATGAGCCATAATACCCAATTTCTGGAAACTCGCCATCATCTATTGTGTCAGCTATTGTTCCCAGAACTCTATCAATCAAATCCAAGACCTTGATGTTTGCTGGATTCCCAAGTGTTTCACTCATTCAAACTCGCCTCCCTCTGAACCAACTAAAGCATCACTCGATACATTTCGGTTCAACGCGGATGTGAGGGTCTCTGCCATGAAACTGTAGTATTCTGTTAATCGATTCTCTCTCTTTCGCTGTTTGTGTACCCTATCGCGTCTTCTGACCTTCTCGCTAATCTCTCTCAGACAGTCCTTGAAACCAAGCTCTATCTCTTTTCTAACAATGTCCACATCGCCAATGTATTCTTTGCCAACTGTCTTGTAAGGAATCTTCGTAGAACAAATGTGCATAACAAATGCTATCGGGTCTTCCTTTCGAAGCCCATAGTTCCTTAGATTCAGGTTTCGTACAACTCTGAAGGTAACATCTGAACGTTCGTCATAGAGCAGAGGAATCCGGTTTGCAAATCGGTAAACACTAATGCCTGAATCAAGTCCACCTCCATATGCAACTCCAGTTTCAATTACAAACGGATGCCCCTCGTGTACGTTGGGCGCTCTTTGCTTGAAAACAACAAAATCCGGTGACAGACGTTGAACTCCCGCTGCCAACACTTCGGTGGTCGCAGGTGATAATGACTTTGGTGAGGGTGGAAGGAACTTGTCAAAACCTGCTAGCGCATTCATCAGAGTCACTAGCTCTTTCTGGTCCAATGTTGATGGATCTCTTTCAGCATCCAATCCAGAATACGTTAGGAAATCCTCTGCAATGGATATTCCAACACGCTGGAAGGAGTTCTTCATGAAAGCCTTCATGGTCCTAGACCGAGTTGCCCCAATCATCTTCTTGAGTAGCTCTACATCAATCCCTCGTGGATGGGGTTTCATTTCTCTTGGAGAAACTGGTAGCCTGTCAATCACACCGTCATAGTGCAGAACTTCTCCATCTGGAGTTTCAAACAAGAGTGATGCGTATGGGACAATTATTGCAGTGTTAGCAAAGTAGTCTATGATTCTTTTCTTACTCCTAATCCAATCACCCTGGAGTTTGTACGAGACCATAGTTCCCTTTTCGTGAGGCGCCTTCTCAATTATCTCCTCCTTGAGAATGACTGGTTGGTTTGTTTCGATATCAAGTCGCATTACAATTCTGTATCCATGTTCTTCGTCCTGTCTACCAGTGACAACCTCGATTGGTTCTTGTGTTGTGATCTGTCCATATAGAAGGGCTAGACTACCTCCTAGACCAAATGTGCCTCTATTTTGTTTTAGAATGAATTTTGTTCCGGTAAGCATCTTACCAATTAGAACTGGGATGTCATCCTTTCGAATTCCCTTTCCATTGTCCTTTACAACTAATTCGAAGATTTCAGGACCTGAGCTTAACATATCCTGTCCTTGATTCGTTTCATCCTCCCGTTTTAGAAGTACGCTCACATCTGGTAACACACGCTCATCTTCACATGCATCTAGACTGTTCTCTACTAGTTCGCGAATTGAAACATAGAGCGACCGAGCCGGATTATCAAACCCTGCTATAGTGCGATTTCGATAAAACCAAGCAGACACTGAAAGTTCTGTTATGTCTGGACTGAATCTATTTGTAGTGAGCAATCAAGGAGCCCCCGGACAATGTCAAGAGGCATCTGTATTATCCTGCTATGAAGCGTGGTATTATTCACGCAACACTATACGCGACAAGTATTGGAAACAAGACATATCCGAATATAAGGAGAAAGAGCAGCCCTAAAGTTTGAGCTATCCACACCTTATTACTCCAGAACTTAACCGTAGCTCCATCAAATGGTTGAATTGGTATCATATTGAACAAGCCTAGGAATGCATTCAGTTGAATACCATACCGAAGAAGAAGGCCAATTATAATGATTGGAACCTTTAGAAGAGCTAGAATAATAGATATTATTGCCAGAGCCGACGCAATCACGAAATTTGTTAGTGGTCCTGCTAAGTTTGATTTCCCATTATGTTCAGTGTTTGTTGTCCCACTGGTATATACTACTCCAGTACCAAAAATGGGTAGTGAGAACAGAATTGCCATGGCTGAAAGGTAATAACCCATTGAGGTCATTCTAAACTCTGACCACATACCATAATTCTGCGCAACAAATTTGTGTGCCAATTCGTGTGCCATGAAGGATCCAAGAAATATCCCGATGGTACCAACAACTATCCACCAAAAACCGCTACTAAGAAGATCTCCGACAACATTGATAGCATTGAGAATGCCAAAAGAATTTCCAAAGATGGAAATGCCAACCAGAATGACAAGTATTGATGCAATGATAAGATCACGAATCTCAGTGGATGAGAAACGCCTTCGTCTAGATTTCCTTCTTCTTTGTTTCTGAGGCTTTTGAGAAGGTTGAATGAAGTTCTCATCCTGCTCCTGGCTTCCCAAAGAATCTGAAACCTTTCTACGTGCTTCTTCTCTAACTCTATGCATTGCTGGACATCCATGACTTTCCGGTAGTCTATGGTCTGAGCAGTATACCATGTTACAGTAGGGGCATGTAAAGCCCAAGTCATCAACACCACATAGAGAACATGTTGTCATTGTTACACACTCTGGTCTTTGTGAAATCAGAATACAATCAATATATCCGTATTCCTAGTGGCCTCAATGAAGGATTCCCTCATACTCCAAGACACAAGGCTTAAGTGAAGGAAGGAAAGAGCCCGCCACGAGTCGGGTGACACAAGGAGCGGTACTATTTGGATTATGACGTGGCTATAGTTGGTAGCGGCCCCGCTGGAATATTCTGTGCCCTCGAATTAATCGAACATAAGCCAGATTTGAAAATAGTCATAATCGAGCGAGGGAAGAGCATCGGGAAACGTACATGTCCAAACTCGATCGTTGCTGCAGGTTGTAAGAAGTGCAATCCGTGCGATATTCTTGCTGGATGGGGTGGAGGCGGTGCCTTCTCAGATGGAAAACTGACACACTCGACCCAAGTAGGTGGGTGGTTGGATGACCTCATCGGGGCAGAACGTCTGATGGAACTGATAGAATACGTGGACTCTAGGTACATCGCATATGGAGCTCCAGCAAAAATCTACGGTAGTAATGAAGAGGATATTGAGACCTACCGAAAGAAGGCTGCTCTGATTGGAATGCGACTGATTCCCAACCGAGTCCGTCATATGGGTCGTGAGGGCTGCATTGCTGTAATGGGTCGGATGTATGACGAAATCATCAAGAATTCTGATGTCAAGTTCAAGACAGAAGCAAAAGACATCCAAATAAACGGAGGTTCTGTTAAAGGGCTTGAAACAAATGGGGGCGACGAGATCAATGCTAGATATGTGGTTGCTGCCCCCGGTCGTGTAGGTAATGAGTGGCTTTCCGTTCAGGCTGAACGTCTATCACTACACACTGAGAACAACTATGTTGACATTGGTGTTCGTGTCGAGATACCTGCGCCAGTAATGCAAGATATTGCAGAATCACTCTATGAGCCAAAACTGATCTATTACTCTAGGCGTTTCGATGACAAAGTCCGTTTATTTTGTTTCAATCCTGGAGGATTTGTCACTAGTGAGTATTATGATGAGATTCTCACTGTTAATGGCCAATCATTCGCCAACAAGAAGACAGCTAATACAAACTTTGCACTTCTTGTGTCTACCAAGTTTACTGCACCCTTCAAGGAACCAATAGCATATGGTCAGCATATCGCTCGGTTGGCTAACATGTTAGGCGATGGTGTCATTGTCCAGAGGTTGGCAGACTTACAGCGAGGAAAGAGGAGCACAAAAGATCGAATAGCCCGAAGTCCAGTAAAGCCAACACTTCCAAGCGCATCCCCTGGAGACCTAAGCTTTGCCCTACCCTATAGGCATCTTAGTTCAATTCTAGAGATGCTTAATGCTTTGGACGAACTCTGTCCGGGTGTTGCCAGTGCTGGAACTCTTCTCTATGGGGTTGAAGTGAAGTTCTATTCATCACGTCTGAAGCTCAACGAGCAGCTGGAAACACAGGTGGAGAATCTATATGCCGCTGGTGATGGAGCTGGAATTACTAGAGGTCTTATGCAGGCATCTGTATCCGGTGTACTTGTAGCTCGTGATATCCTTAGAAAGGAAGGCGTTGTTCTCTAATTCTATGTGTACGCTTCTGACCACTTCCAAAGCCTTAAATACTAATATACCAAATGGTATCTTAGGTACTGGCTGACAGCCGTACAGAAAGGGAGCCCCAACGGTGACTCGGAGGGCGGCCACAGCCGCCCGGGGCTTCGTAATGGAGGAATTTTCCATATGATAGATGATGACTTTGAGTCAGTGTTCCGTAAGATGATGGAGCAGTTCATGGAAGCCTTCGGTAGAATGCCAGAAGGTAATATGACATTCAGATCGTGGAATGGCTCAATGGTCAATGAACCGCTCGATCCACAAGTCGAGCCCACGAGAGATGAGCCCTTAGTAGAGAAGATTGATCTTGGAA
>CAZPWM010000153.1:847-5362 GCA_964590575.1 uncultured archaeon | reverse complement strand
ACTTCTATCAGAGATCCAAGGACAATACTCACTCACCAAGAAAGGGCAGAGATGGTATCGTCAGCGGCTTGGGCAGGAGTGGGGATACTAGCCTCCGAAGGGGCAGACCCCTCTCATTAGTGGACACTATTTTTCCAAGACTATGGTCATATGAAAGAAATCCTAAATTTAATTTTTTTAATATCCCTAGGAAATAGTTAATAAACAATTAAATTTCGTTTGGCTCAGGATTCGATTCGTAGATTTCCTACCACGCGATTATCGTGCTGGAACAAAACGCCAGCACGGTTACACACTGAATCGAATCCTAACTTCTTCTTACTGTTCATCTTCAAGGATAGGTACATCGGATTTTGTGAATCTTCGCGATTTTGGTAGACCCGTCCTAAGTCACATGTGTTTTTAGAAGGAAAGTGAGCTGTGACACAATTAATTTTTACAATTTCCTCTAAAGTAATCCTTAATATACTATGGAATGAGATTATAGTAGGGTCAGGCACAGAGGGCTTCAAACTCCCCTCCTAACCACGCGAATACCTACAAAGTAGGATACCTACTTTCCCTTTTTACCTCTGGGCCCGATCCTATCTTATTCTAAGCAAGTTCACACAATAATCTAAGTGTTTTTTGATTTCCTCACCAAGTCTTGGAATCTTCCATCTCGCACTCTAGCCACATACTTCCTATCTTTCATCACCCACATGATTTGATGGCCCTCCTGTGCTTCCTTCCCCCATGGAGATATCTTGAACGGATTCTGTTCCATGAAGGTATACCCACCGAGCTTCACAAATCGGACTTTCATTCTCGAGGTCTTTTCTATAGGATAGGTGTTGTAATCTATTTCCACTGAATCACTGTCTGCGAAAATTGCCTTGTAGATAAGGAGTGCAGCTGTCTTGATGTCCATTTCTCTCACGAAGGTATAAAGAGCGGATGGATAAGACTGTTACCACTCATCATCACATGAAAGCGTACTCAGAACATATCTTCAATTCTAAACTATACTACTTTCTCTTGTTACCTCTGGGCTTGGCCTTATCTTATTCTATGAGAGTTTCAGGTTACTCAGGTTGTTATTGACCTAGTCCCCAAAAAAGAAAGTGACTAAGATGTAGTCATTGACGAGGTTTCAAGTGAAGTTTTGGTGCAGTAGAAACATTGAAGCGGTTCTAGGTTCAGGGTCAAAACAGATTAGCAATGAGAGGTAGAGGAAGAGAACCAGGCAGAGGTCCACGAAGAATATTCCGACCCTTTCGACCGTTCCGGAGAAGAAGACAAGCCCGAATTGTTAGAAGATTATTTCGAATCAGTGCTGGTACCGCGATGTTGTATCTAATTGCAGGCACTAACAGAGCTGTTAAGCTGGAACGTGAGGATGTACACAGACTGGAAAGTGACACTAACAAGCCAGTGGATGAAATGGACGAAGAAGAACTCGTGGAGGCAATGGAGCGATTAGGTATACGGTCAATCTCGCTAACTGATGATGAGAAACAACTTGTTCTTGTAGTTTGTCCATATTGTGGACATAAGAATGAACAGGGTATCACGACTTGTGAGAAATGTGGAGCTAGTGTCTAAGGGATTGAAGATAGGTTACTTTTTGATTACCAACAATGGACCATCAATCTTGACAGGTGTTTCAGGTGGTAGATCTAAAAGCCAGTCCTCAAGCTCCGCCATATTCTGGAATCGCAACAAGATTACTAGACGCTCAAGAGGAAGAGTATCATAGCGGGTGATTACCTTCTTCAGCTGAAACATCCTGAAAGCCTCTAGTTCAGTCGCCTGTTCTTCAGCGCGCTCCTTAGATGTGTCAATCCAAGGACTGTCCTTTTCGAAGTCCCAGATCTCAACATTGCCGTCCATTGATCCCGTGATGACCTGTCGACCATCAGGAGTCACTACCATTGAATGAACATTTTCTGTGGAGGACAAATTCTGGAGGAGAACACCGCCTCGGAGTAACCATGCCCGTACGGTACCATCCGTTGAGCCTGTGATGACATGTTGTCCATCACTGGTGATGTGAATCATGATGACTGAAGTCTTATGTCCAGTCATTGTTTTCAGCAATGTTCCAGTTTCAAGGTCCCAGAGGTGAACTACACCATCCTGCCCTCCTGAAAGGATGTATCGAGAGTCAGCAGTCATAGCAAGGGCTGTAACATGTCCTGTATGCCCTTCAAGAACCTTTAGCTCAATACCTAACTCAAAATCCCGCACCCAGATCACACCGGGCGTATCAGTTGCTGGAGCTTTCTTGCTACCACATATCATGTGACGTCCATCAGGACTTATTTTTATTGAGTAGATTCCCTGTGAATGTTCGATATAGCGAAGCATGATCCCTCGATCAATATCCCAGAATCTCGCAACCCCGTCATCGCCACCAGTCACAATGAATCTCTGATCTGGACTTACGGCAACTGTATTGATGTGTGCTGAATTTGGAGCGAGCGATGTACTGAGAGATTTTGTTTCAAGATTCCAAATCTTCACTGCAAGATCCTTGTCAGCAATAGAAACCAGTCTCTTGCCATCAGACATTATGACCAGCCCATATACAGGGCCATCGTGACCGACAAATTTGTGCATCTCCCTTCCAGACGCCAGATCCCAGAAACGGATTGTTGCATCCTGACCGCCTGAAACTACGGTCTGTCCATCATGCGTTATTGCTAAAGACCATACTGTGAACTCATGTCCTTCGAGTTGTAGATTTATGGTTAGTTCCCCGTCCAAATTATTCAGCTCCTCTCGCCCATTCTTAGCAGCTAGTAGCATAGCAATCCATCGAACAAAAGGTTGTCGTTTTTTAGACAAAAACCGATAGGATTGAGAAAAAAGAGTAGGGGGGTGGCACTTTGTGCCACCGCTAGGATGTTGTTCCTTACTGGGATATTGTCACTTCGACAGCACTGCCGGTACCGAAATCAGCAGGCTTGTTGCTCTTCCGGATAGACCAGATAGTCATCATGAACAGCACAATGAGCACTGCGATTAGAATCAAGTTCGTTGTCATGTCTGCTCCAAACTGAAACTGCACCAGAAGTGGTGCTAGGATCAACGCGAGAAGGTTGACTACCTTGATCATTGGGTTGAGGGCAGGACCTGCAGTATCCTTGAGGGGATCACCAATTGTGTCACCGACGACTCCGCACTTGTGACGTTCTGAACCTTTACCAGTGTTGTTTGCAGGATCGCTTGGTTCAGCCTCAATGGCTTTCTTAGCATTATCCCATGCGCCACCAGCGTTTGACATGAACACAGCCAATAGCTGACCAGATACGATTATTCCTCCGAGGAATCCACCGAGAGCAGACACACCAAAGAGAATACCGACGATGAGAGGAATGGATACCGTAAGCGCCGCGAGAGAAATCAATTCTTTCTGTGCGGCAGTTGTTGAGATACCAACAGCCCTATCATAATCCGGTTTCTTTGTACCTTCAAGAATACCTGGAATTCTGAATTGCCTTCGAACTTCCATGACCATCTCACCAGCTGCACGTGTCACAGCCTTGATGTTCAATGCAGAGAATAACCAAGGCATAGCGGCACCCAGTAATAGACCAGAGAATACAATAGGATCATCCATGAGGAGGTGGTCTAAACCAGCCACTACAACATAGGCGTCAAACAGACTGACAGCTGCTATGACTGCAGATGCAATTGCAACCCCCTTGGTGATAGCCTTGGTTGTATTGCCTACTGCATCAAGTTCAGCCATGGTTTTCATGGCAGTCTTATCGAAGTCACCTGGGGATAGCTCACCAATGCCTGCAGCATTATCGCTGATAGGACCATAAGAGTCCATAGCTACATTGTTACCGGTGTGTGAAAGCATACCAATACCAATCAATGCAATACCGTAGAGGGTCCATAGATGTCCATAAACACCTGTTACGAACCAAGGTACGGCTGCTGCAACCGGGGCTAGGAATAGCACCCATGCGATACCAAAGGTTGAGACAATGACAACCAAGGCAGCCACAGTGGATTCGTATCCTGCTACTAGCCCTGAAAGGATGAATGTAGCATAGCCGGTATCCGCAGATTTGACAATCTCCTGAACTGGTGGCTTTTTGAGAGAAGTGAAGTAGCTTGTGATTGGATTGAATGATACAGCTAAAAGAACTCCTGTAGCTATTAGAATACCAAACCGGAGGTCTCCAACATAGAACCAAGAGAGTAACATTGATAGAGTGATAGTGAATGCGCTCGATGCCTCATATGAGAGGAACATTGCTTTCTCAGCATATACTGCGCTTTTCTTCAGAATCTTTGGCCAGACTGGGACCATCACAGTTCCAATCATTGATGAAATTACACCAACAGCTCTGATGAATAGTGGAAATACAACAACTGCTAGGAGTCCACCAGGTAGTAAATTGATTGGGTTATCAAGGAAAAGAACAATAGCTAGAATCAATGCAGATACAATTGTAACCTCGTAAGATTCGAAGATGTCAGCGGCCATTCCGGCACAATCTCCGACATTGTCACCGA
>CAZPWM010000153.1:0-837 GCA_964590575.1 uncultured archaeon | reverse complement strand
CGCAATAACCGCAGCATTTCTTGGATCATCTTCGGGTAATCCCTGCTCAATCTTGCCTACAAGGTCTGCGCCAACATCAGCGGCTTTAGTGTATATTCCTCCGCCCACCCTCATGAAGAGGGCAAGAAGTGTACCACCAAGACCGAATCCTAGAAGTGCGTCAGGAGCCGCAATGCCATATAGAATAAATATGACAGTACCGCCCATGAGACCAAGACCGTCAGTTAACATTCCCGTGAATGTTCCTCCGCGGTAGGATATTGTCAGAGCACGATTGTATCTGTTATCACCTTCTCGTGTAGCTTGTGCAACGCGAATGTTTGATTCAACCGCAATTCGCATCCCTAACTGCCCCACAATGAGTGAGAAGCTCGCACCAAGTATGAATGCGAGGGAGCGACCAATCCCAACAATCCATCTTGCTGCTGCGAGAGCCTCGGGAGTTGATTCGGGATTAATAGGATCTATCCCAAACAACTCTAAAGTGCCTCTCTCTGGGACTGTAATGTAAACGGTGAAAAACAACAGAAAAGCAAGAACGCCAAGAATGGGGATGATTGTTCTCAACTGTCTGCGCAGATAAGACAATGCGCCTTCTCTAATACCATTCCATACATTCTGCATCTGCTCAGTTCCCTTGTCCTGTGAAAGGACACCTTTCCTGAGCCACCAAGCATACACGAGACTCGTAATAGCTGCAAGAATGACTATGAGGATCATTGCTTGTTCGTACCAAGTCATTCCAATGAAAGTCTCGAATAGTTGCATCATCAATTCACCACTTCAAGGGTTTCCAGAATCTCGAATATCAGGGAAGAGATAATTATTACTCACTCT
>CAZPWM010000152.1:0-5415 GCA_964590575.1 uncultured archaeon | reverse complement strand
AGCATCGTTGACTGCCATGATTGGGTATTTGAGCTTACCATCATCTGCCATAGCCCTCACACGGATGACCCCGGTTGTGGTTTCCTCAGAACCACCGAGCAGATTTGGAATCAATTCCTCATGCTTGTTGTGTAGTGTGAAGATGAGATCAGCACCATCATCAAGTGTGAGTGTTGGTTTACTCTTCAATGTCTGCTCAATACACCAATAGTACTCCTCTGTATTGAGTCCATGCCATGCAAATATGGAGACATCATTCGCAGCTAATCCTGCCGCCACCTTATCGTTAGTTGAGAGCGGGTTACAGCCAGACCATGATACCTCTGCACCAATTGCTCGCAAGCTCTCAATAAGAACGGCAGTTTCCTTTGTAACGTGAAGACAACCTGCAATCTTCATTCCCTTGAGGGGTTGCGTCTTCGCGTATTTCTCTCTCAGATGCATCAAAACCGGCATATGTTTCTCAGCATAATCGATTAACATCCTGCCTTCTTCAGCAAGACCAATATCTTTGACCTTATAGTCAGTCATTTGAATCACATGCCTAGCTAAAACCATAAAGTATATGAATCCTACATAGTAATTTGGAATGAAATGCACTTTCTATGAGAGAATTATATGCAATATATATTATCCGATGCTGAAACGCTGCTCTTAGAAATAATGATACAAAATTCGCGCAACACTCCAGCAACACTTGGGTTACCGCTAGGAAAAAGTCGAAACTGGGTTTCACGTACAATCAAAAGTCTTGTGAAGAAAGGAGTGATTCGGAGCTACACAACAATTGTAGATCCCGTTCAAGTCAAGGCTGCAAGAGACACAATCCTCTTCATGAAGAGTAATCCGCGAGAGCAAGATGTGAGTAAGAAAGTCCTGCAAATGGAAGAACTTGAATCATTGGATGGTATTGCAGGTGAGTTCTCACTAATTGGGTTTTTCAGATTCGATAGCCAAGGTGCATTTGAAGACCTACTTGATAGAGTGGATAGTGTTGTAGCAACCTCGGGAACCGGGACATATAATCTAGTTCAGGTTCTTACTACATACAAAAAGAACCGATTCAAAATTAAGCCTAGTGAATCAACTGAATCATATCTATCATCAAAGGAACTAGAGATACTTAGAATTATTCGCCGCCAAAAACCAACACCTGAAAAGCCATTTCCGCTCTCACAGGAAGCTATAGGGCAATTGATAAACCCTCCAATGCGGCAACCTGCTGTTTCAAAGGCAATTGATAAGCTTCTAATCAAAAAGGCGATAGTTGGATATTCGATTGATATCGATTTTAGTTACATTGGTCTACCCGTGAAATTCTTCGTTAGAATGAAGGTCTCACCAGGTACTGCAAGTGAAACCGCGCAAAGGCTGGCAGATATGGATGAAGTTTGGGACCTCTACCGTACAAGTGAGGACTACACACTGTTTGCTACTGTTCGAACAGAAAGTATTGAGTCATTCAACAGATTCCTTAGGAAACTCTACGAAAATGAGCAAGTTCTTGATACGCAATCCTACATCTCGCTTGAGGAATGGTTTGTTCCGGTTCATTGAGATTGTTTCGAACGCGGTTTTCCAAGCCAAAGGTTGCTCCAGAGGTCTTTGTTTCGATAGTATAGCAATATTAGAAGCCACGCAACTATCATGATTGCACTGGTCAAGCTATTAGCCATCCAGAAAGCCGTTCCATTGATGGGTCCGAAGGGTGTAAAGAAGAGCACAAGTGGTCCTACAATATCATAGGGGCTCACCCATGGCCATAGGATTGGATTGAACCAGTGCATAGGATAGTCTAGTAGGAGATGCGAGAGAACACCGATAAGACAGGAGACAACTAACATACCTGAAAGACTGCAGGCTTCTTTCAAATCGTCTTTATCCACCCGAAATACGGTGGAGATAATTGGAGGGTACAGCAACCAAGTAACAACAGCCGCAAGAAGTGTGCCTACCGAAACAGCTCCTACTAGACTATGGAGGAAAAGATGGTCTGGTAAGTCACTGAAGAATATCCACATGATTGGAACTTCAATGTCTGGAATCACAGATCCAACAACCACTCCTGGTAACAAAAGCCTCTTGTTAGTTTTAGATAAAGCAAATGCAAAGGGATAATGGAGTGGTGTTACTGGCATTACGACCTATCTCTTGATTGAGTACGTCTTGTCATATTTCAATACTCTTAAAGAAGAAAACTTGTACTCATCTGCTAAGGTGCAAAGAATGGGACTATACGAGTTCGGTGGCAAAACACCAAAAGTCGATCCAGATGCATACATATCACCCCGTGCTTCTCTGATTGGAAATATCGAGATTGGAGCTGATTCTACTGTGTGGGAGTTCGCAGTCATGAGAGCTGACATGAACTTCATTCGTGTTGGGAAAGGAACATCAATTCAAGATAATTGCACAGTGCACACTACCTTCATGAACCCAACCATTATTGGGGACTATGTCACATGTGGACATAACTGCGTCATTCATGCCTGCGAGATTGGAGATCGGACAGTAGTAGGAATGGGCGCAATAGTACTAGACGGCGCAAAGGTCGGCAAGGACTGTGTCATTGGAGCAGGATCTGTTGTGACCGAAGGAAAGGTCATTCCTGATGGAAGTCTGGTCCTCGGTATTCCTGGTAAGGTGATCAAGGAAGTTTCAGACATGATGAAAGAAGGATTCAAGGCTGGCGCTGATTTGTATGTGGAACTCGGTAAACAGCACAAGAAATCTGGTTCAGGAAAATCAGAATGATTCTCTGAACATGAGCTGGCAATCCTAATATCGTGCCAAGTATAGACTAGGTTGAGGAAAACAGCTTATGCGTCGAAGATATACAATCTTGATGGCCTCTTTCATAGTATCCCTTTTCATCCTAGTAGGTACTGTTTCTGCTCAAGCTAGTCTAGTCGCCAACATCACCAGGGAAAATGAATATGTTTCCAGTTTTAGCGATAATGACTATGTAGCAGACTTGGAGGCTGGTCACTGGACTGTAGTTATCAATTCAGACTCTTTCTGGAACTTGGAAGTAAAGATAACTGTGGCAACAGATAGTGCATATACCAATGTGATTGTCGAGAGTGGAACAGACTATGGAAATTTCCCTCGTATTGACTTCAATCTAGCCTCAAATAGTACGGTGTATATTCGTGTGTCTGAGAACTCGGTGTACTCTGATAAGAGTGGGTTCTACCGCATTGGTGTATATGACGATGCTCACATACCCGGTTTCTTCCAATCATTGTCATACTTTGAGTTAATTATACTAGTTGCAGCCCTAGCATCTCTGATTCCCGTAATCCTTTGTGTTATTGGAATTCGACGATCACGTCGCACAAGTTTTCCTCAAAGGGGAACCGAGAGTATTCTTGTCGAGGCACCAATGCATGCACTCCCAGATGATTATCAGGGAAGCGTTCAAACACATGGCAGTAGGACTACCACTGTTCGTCTGCCTATGACCTGTCCTTCGTGCGGCGCACAAGTTTCTCATGAGAGCGTTGACTGGACTGGGCCACTGGAGGCTCAATGCGGTTATTGTGGGGCAACCATACGGGCAACATTCGAGAATATTTAGGAAATATCTGGGGAGCGCGACCTCCCCAGTTATGTGTTCTCACTGTTCAAAGACTTTCAAGAGTTTGTAGCCCTGAAACGCTGACCATAGCACTAGGGCATAGACAGCGACTTTCTGCCAAAGCGCAGTTCCAAACAATTCAGATGCAACTCCGAACATCGCAACAATGTGTAGAACACATATTACGACAACGATAAGTCCAATCACAGCATAGATGTTCTCATAATCCTTTTTCATTATAATAGCAATGGAGTAGCACAGGATTCCAAGCATTATAAGTATGAAGAAGAGCCTTGTAGTGTTTCCATGAACTTCCGGAAAGACATTCCCCGCAAAGATCGATAGTGCTGATAGATTAGGAGCTGCGGCAAGCCCAAATATTGTGCCCAACAAGCTCAGTGCTTTGAGACCTGACGTTTCCGTGAACACTGTACGAATTGCGAACAGGAATGGTATTAGACAGACAGCCGCACCCGTGCATGCAGTCACAAACAGAAAGTAGTTCAGCATTGAAGGCACGCTATTGATAACTGTGAGTCCAAGCGAGCTGAATGAATACTCCAAGAAGGAGTATCCTCCAGGATAAGTCAACATTGCAATGAATGTAACGACTATGAAGATAATTCCACCAAGTATTCCCAAATATGCTCCGATTCTTTTCCATGAAGGCGACAATTTAACCACCTCTAGATTACTGAGAGTAGGAACCATTACCTCTGCCTGAACTTCCTAATAAAGCATAGCGAAGGATTATTTTCCTCTCTCTTTGAGTTCCTCCTCTAGAAGTACTCGTCTCAGTACTTTACCTACATTGCTCAGAGGCAATGCTTCCACGATTTTGACCTCTCTCGGTCTCTTGTATCCTGCCATTTTGTTTCTTGCCCACTCGATGAACTCTTCAGGTGTAGCAGTTTCTCCATCCTTCAATTGGATGTATGCCTTAACGAACTCATTACTGGGGTCGTCATCTCTCGGAATCCCGACAGCAGCAGCCATCTCCACCTTCGGATGAGTGAACAAGATGTCCTCAATCTCTCTTGGGTACGCCTTCATACCGCCGACATTGATCATCTGCTTCTTTCTGTCACTGATGAAGGTGTAGCCCATCTCATCCATGTGACCCACATCTCCAGTGAGGAAGAACTGCTTTCCACCAAACTCACGCATCACGTTCTCGGTTTCTTCAGGTTTCCTCCAATAACCTGAGAATACCTGAGGTCCATGGATGGCAATCTCACCAATCTCACCAATAGGCATCTCATTCGTCCCAGTATCGATATCAACAATTTTGCAGATTGTATCAGATAATGGAATCCCAATTGAACCAAATTTTCGATACTGCTTGTTGGTTGGGTTGATATGAGTCACTGGTGAGGTTTCGGTAAGCCCATAACCCTCGAACAGTATTGCGCCAGTAACAGCCTCAAATGCTTTTGCGACCTCGGGAGGCAATGGAGCTGCTCCTGAGCCACAAATACTGATCTCAGACAAATCATATTTACCAACATCCGGATGATTTGCGATTCCAGCGTAGAGTGCAGGCACACAATTAAACACAGTGCACTTGGTGCTCTCCAGTTCTTTTAACAGGTCTGTGAGTGGTGGGTTCCCGGCTCGCGGGTCTGGAATCGCGACAAGCTGACCCGCAAACCAAGTCGCTGTCAGCATGCTGAGTGTCAGTCCATAACTGTGATACCATGGTATAGCCCCAACATATACCTCTTCACCATACCTGACCCTCCCTGACCTTCCTACATCTTCTTCTCTCATGTAGACCCACTCTGTAATCTGAAGCACGTTTGAAGTCAGATTATAGTGAGACAGTTCTGCTCCCT
>CAZPWM010000151.1:0-5529 GCA_964590575.1 uncultured archaeon | reverse complement strand
ACCAATTGCGGTGAAAATCAGTGACAGTGGAATAAAGCCTCCACCTCCAAAGTATGGAAAGATGGGTACAAGAGACAATGCTCCGTTGATCGCACCATAGACAGCTATGAATGCGATACTTGCCCCACCATAACCCATGGGGGCTCTTTCTCTCACGCGTTCTTCAGACAATTTAATTTCCTCCTTAGTAGTAAACTACCTAAGTAAGTCAATTATATTACTAAACCACTATTTATTGGTTCGTAAATCTCAAATTACTTCATTATTGGTTACAAAAATTAACATAATTGCCAATCTTTATTCATACGAGCATATTCTTATTGATGATTGCAGGTGCTGCTCATCGGAGTTCAGGCACACATGTCAGAACTAGTTCTTGGAGTACTCGTTGGTCTTTTGAGCTCAGCTTTCTTTGCGATTCAGAATGTGCTCATAAAAGGACAGACAGAGGGTGTTGGTGCGCTCATTTCTAACTCCGTTAAAATGTGGGTCTCATTACTTCTCATGGTAGCATTAGTAATAATTCCATGGCGGTCGCACGAATTCCTACTTCCACTATCAGCTCTATTTCCACTTGCCATTTCTGTACTATTGGGTGGAGCTTTTGGAGATGCTGCATATCTGATAAGCCAAGAAAGAATAGGGGTTTCTCGTGCCTTTCCCATCGCAAATACGTTTCCAATTATCACCTACCTCTTCGCTCTACTGTTTCTTGATGAGGTGTTAAGAATAAGTACCATTTCAGGAATCATTCTTACTATTGGAGGGATTATACTCATCTCAAGAGAGATAGTGACTGAGGATTTAGTGGAACAACCAAAATCCTATGGATGGAAAGGGTTAGCCCTAGCTTTGATGTCATCCTTAATGTTTGCATTTGCTACGATTTTCATGGAGATAGGAGTAACAAGCATTGATCCAATTGATGCCAATCTCTTTCGGATGATGATTGGTTCTATGGCAATGGTGCCAATCTTCTCAATCTCTTACAGGACTCGTACTAAGCCCCTGTCAAAGAAAGCAGTCCAAGTCGTAGCAATCGCTGGTTTCTTTGGGATGGGATTTGCGTCATTGCTGTATGTGACCTCTATCAAACTAGTGGGAGCAACTATAGGAGCAGTGATTGGGTCTACTTCACCATTATTTGCACTTCCAATCTCAATCCTTTACCTCAAAGAGAGGATTACTTGGTGGGCTGTTCTTGGAACGATTGCTACAATTCTGGGAATCTGGTTTGTTGTTGGTGGTGTTTGAACACTAAGGAAGGACTCTGTTTATATGAATCATAGAACTTGGACTAAATGACCTACAATGAATCTTCGAGTCTATTATGATGAAACTGAAAGAGAGGTAAAAGTTCCTAAGAGTTGGAAGATGGAAATCATCCAACCGCAAATCGTGCATTCGAGTAAGACAGAAGATGAGATTGTAGCAGAGTCGCTGAAACATCCAATAAATTCAGTAAGTTTTGAGCAGTTCGTTCAAGACTCCAGTTCATTTCTGCTTATACTGAATGACCATGCACGAGCAACACCTACGCCCATAGTGTTGAATCAAATTCTACCGATTCTTGATGGAAAGGATTTTGGAATCATTGTTGCTAGTGGAACACATTCCATACCCTCAGAGAAAGACCTAGAGGAGAAAATCTTAGGAGAATTCTATTCACAACTACGTGATTTACTGGTTTTTCATGATTCAAAGGCAAAAGACCAGTTCATCACACTAGGTACAACAAGTAGAGGGACCGAACTCCGAATCAACAAGATTATTGACAGATACGAGGCAATTATAGCAATCAATTCCATCGAGCCACATTACTTCGCTGGATTCACTGGAGGACGCAAGAGCTTTCTACCGGGAATCTCAGCCTATGAGAGCATCGAAGCAAATCACTCGATGGCACTACTTGATGAATCTCGAATGTTATTGTTGAAAGGAAACCCCTTACACGAGGATTTTGAAGAAGCCGCCCACTTTGTGACTCAAACCCACCCGGTCTTTGGTATCAATGTTGTTCTAGACGGTTCACGTAAGATAGTTGGATCCTTCTCAGGGAACTTGTTCGAACAACTCTATGAGGGAGCTGAACTTGCTAAGACAATCTATGCTCCTACCATCACTGAAACACCAGATGTGTTGATAGCAGTTGTACATTCACCACTTGACCAGAATCTTTACCAAGCACAGAAAGGTTTCGAGAACTGCTTGTTTGCATTGAAACCTGGAGGAATCATGATTCTTGTTGCTTCATGTTATGACGGAATCGGACCAGCAGATTATTCGCAGATGTTGCAATCATCAGACTCTCCAGAAGATCTCGCAAAGAAGTTTGAGGAAATTAAGAAAAACTATCAGCTCGGGTGGCACAAGGTAGGTTCTATTCCCACGTTCCTGAAAGACAAGGAACTATGGATGGTCACAAAACTACCACAGGAGAATCTCAAACGCATGTTCATTCGTGGATTTGATAATCTCCAATCAGCAATAGATGAAGCTATCAAGAGAAAAGGAACAGGGTCTCGCGTACTGGTTGTACATGATAGTGCTAATGTATGTCCAATACTCAAACCTTGAATTGAACATCGACTCCAGTTTCCTCGAAGATTTTATCTCTATTCAAGATATAGATATAATGATGCTATTACAACTTCCACCATTCTTCCTCATGTATTATCTCCTATTCATTTTCATATTAGTAGCAGGTTCAATCTTAGTGACTATTGCTATACATAGCCCACAAAAATTTGAGCGTTTTGTGCAAGGAGAGAATGGTTTCTTAGCAAATTGGTGGAAGTGGGTAAATAGGAAGGATCCAAATGCTCAAACTCGAAGCACAATTATGCCAAAATATGTGAGTGAGAAACAACTAGAATCCTGGTTATGTCCCATATGCGGTTCTAAGTTATCCAAGCAGAATGTACAGCAATTGGAAATTGGTTATGATATCGAATGCAATTATTGTGGTGCGACTATTAGTTCTTTATGAATGGAGTATTAAGCACAAGATTTCGATGCTCATTTCTCTGAGTGAAATACGTTACAGATTAAATGGGTCCCATTGTGGAAGGCTGAATCGTTGATTTATCAGATTCTTCTTTTGATGAAATACGATTAGTGCTGAAGAGCAGAATACCGATTATAATGATAATAACACTCACTCCAGCAGGATTAATTCCAAATAACGGATATTGAAAGGCAACAAAGATTATACTAAGTAACAGATAGATTATCAATCCATTCCGAGCCCAAGAGTATTTCTTAATTAGACCATAACCCAAAATGATCATAATAGGAGGGGAACAAAGAAGGAAAATATTCCCATAACTAAAATAAGTCATATCTAAAGGAAAACCGAATATTAAAGCAGACAGTATGGGAATAGTAAACAACAAGGGGAGTACTGAAGCAAAGATAAGCCAGACTCCTAGAACTTCAGTTAAACTGCTGTTTTGGGACATCCACAACCAAGACTCCTTAATGACTTGATACTATTACACTCTAAAACATTTAAACATTTTTTAATAAAATGTTTGTATGAAAATAATAGTGTGGGAGCTCCAGTGGTAGCAGATTCTTCAACAGCTACTTGAACTCCCTTCTCACTGGTCTTGTTAGGAAACAATATGCGATCTGCGTCACGTTTCACCATGAGGTGCATGGTACGCTCTAGCTATCAGGCGAAATCTGGCGCGACGTTTTTGAATGCTTCTAGGTGTGTCTGGATGTCTTCCTTGGAGTGCTGAACTGAAACGAGCCACTCTTCTTCAGGTCCATATGCCATTGCAAGAATACCTTCATTGAACATTGCCATCCAGTACTCGTGCCACTTTTCTTTGTCAGTTTTCAACCAGTCTCTATAGTTCCGCACAGACCTCTTACTGAAGAGTATCCCGCCAACTGCGCCGATTCCTTGAACTACAGCTGCAATCTTGTTGTCTTCAATTATATCCTGATAACCCTTCATGAGCGAGTTGCCGAGGGTTTCTGCCTTTTTGTGTGTACTCTCTGTGAGTATCTCAGTCAGTGTGATATTACAGGCTCGGATTGACAAGGGATTTGCAGAGAAGGTACCAAAGAGACCTTCGTGACCGATATTAGCCATTATCTCTTCCTTTCCGCCGCACGCACCAATAGGTAGTCCGCCACCGATTGCCTTTGCAAGACACACAAGGTCCGGGGTCACATGGTAATACTCTGATGCACCACCAAGTGCAAGTTTGACGCCAGTCTTAACTTCATCAAAGATCAATACGACATTATACTCCTCGGTGAGGGCTCTAAGCCCCTGGAGGTATCCCTTCTCAGGAGGAATCACGCCAGCATTCATCATAACTGGCTCCACGATGACTGCAGCTATCTCACCTGTATGATTCCTCATGAGCTGCTCCATAGCATCCAAATCGTTGAATGGTGCCACAAGTGTGTCCTTCACAACACCCTTTGTTATGCCTTGACCGTATGGGATTGGGCTTGGTTGCTTCGGAGGACCAGCCTCGCCTGCGGAGGGTCTCTTGCTGATATGAAGGCAATCAGCTAAGCCGTGATAAGCACCCTCAATTTTGATAATCTTCTCTTTTTGCGTGTATGCTCTTGCCAATCGAATTGCATACCACGTTGCTTCGGTCCCTGAATTCACAAATCGAAGCTGCTCAATCGGAAATCTCTTGACAAGAGCGTTTGCCGCTTCTGTAGTTTCCTCATGAGGTAAACCAAACATAGTCCCATGCTCGAGCTGCTCATGTAGACCTGCTATCAACTTGGGGTGTCTGTGTCCAACAAATAGCACGCCCCAGCAGAGGTTGAAATCAAGGTAAGAAGCCCCGTCTACATCAACCACTCGTGAACCATCTGCGCTCTTCACAAAGATAGGATATGGCTCGTAAGTTGGTGCAGAGCCGCCAATACCTGCAGATAGATGCTCCAAGGCCTCTTCGAAGCATTTCTTTGAGCGAACCGTCTTCTCCTCGTATTTTTGATAGATTTCATTGAGATGTTCATTCATGACAAATCACTGTCCACCAAACCCATTAATGAATCTTGATGCATTTCATCTATAACACTCTTGTGTTTTAGTATTCCATTGAACCATATAGTTTCTGAATATACCCACAAGTCTCATAGTTTCGCATAAATCTGGTAGAGTTTTATATATCATTACAAGTAATTTTGAACAATAATGTGCTATCAAGATCCTTGGATTAAACCTACAAATCACGATCCCAAAATCACTACTTATTAGATTCTGCTAACTGATTTGAGTTTCAATTGTGCCAACCAAAATGCATGACCGAGCATATCAACTATGGTAAGACTCAAATGTGGGACACGTTAGGATGCATCTGCTGCTCGGATGAGTCAATGCTAAATGAGTGGTGATTACTCTTGGTGCTAAAGGAATTCAACTACACTATTCCAAAGATAGAGAAGGGTTATGCGAATCAGATATTGTATGTCAATCTCTCAGACAATACGATAAAGATCAAATCTGTTGATCAAAAAATGAAGGAAACCTTTACTGGTGGAAAA
>CAZPWM010000150.1:0-5737 GCA_964590575.1 uncultured archaeon | reverse complement strand
CTGTAAAAGCAGTCCTCTTCATTATTCGAAGCCAATCAAAGTCACGTCCAATTCCCATCACATCTATGTTGTAAGTAGCGACACGAAAGATTTTGGCTATCAGCAGCATGAAGAATGCAAAGGGTAATGTCAGTAATAGAAACTCCAGGACGAAAATCGGTATAAGAATAATCAGAATGAATCTGATATCCAGAGTTAGCGAACCATCTATTACTGATACTAGATCATATCCTGGTTGTAAGACTAATATCCTAGAGGAAAGGTACTGAGTAATCCAGAATGTAACAAGCATTCCTATTGTTGCGAATACAAGTGGCACAATGAATCGCTTGTAATCATCCGCCATCTCTATTACCTTTACACACTCACTATTTCAATCTTCTAAGGATATCGGTGACGCAATTGCATTTACTCTTGATTTTAATTCAAGACTTGAGGATCACATCAAGCATGTTGAAGAGAAGATTGCAGATCTTCAGAAGGGAGATTCTCAAGAAGCATAGAATTCTAATCTGCAATATTGAGTTCATCGCTGCAACAATCTTGGTGTTTATCGGCTTCCTCCTCTTCATTCAGCTGTTTGGATTCCGATTCTATATCTAGTATTGAGTAAAAAGATGTAAAACCTAGTATTCTATCGTTTCAATATGCCTCCCTCTAGAGTTCTGGACTTGGACTCATTGATGAGTCTTCCAAGGATTGCTTCCGTTAAGGTCTCTCCGGACAAGAAGTATTTAGCAATGTCAATCAGCAGGATCCAAGAAAATTATGATGCCTTTTTGAAGTCTACAGATGGTTCAGGAACTCTGGCTCCACTTACAAAGACTCCTGAGGTTACAATCGTCCAAGATTGGGCACCTGACTCGAAATCCATTCTGGTTGCTGAAGACAAAGCGAGAAATGAGAGAGTCACACTTTATCAGGTATTTCTAGACAGCCCAGGTAAAATGAACCCGGTGACAGAAATAAAGCCCAATTTTTTCATGCGGGGTGGATATTTCGGGCCTAGAGGCAACTTCATAGCTTATTCGGTAAACTATGATTACGATATAAAAAAGGAAACAGAAACTTTCAGAATTGTCGTTCAAGACTTGGAATCAGGTTCCAAAACTGTCATCGCTCGCCCAGACAAACCTGCTTATGTAACACTCTCAGTAGACCCTAATGGTAGATACATTCTCTATAACAGGTCTGATGAAGATCCTTCTGGCAACCAATGGTGGATAGCGTCCATAGATGGAAACGAGGACAGGGAGATACTCAATTTTGGTCCTAAGGCAAAGGTGACTGCATCTTGGACTTTTGATGGGAGGGTTCTTTTCGATACGGACACGCTTGATGGTGTCCGTCATAATTTTGTCGGGATAGGTCTCTATGAAATCACATCTGGAGAAATCCGGTGGTTATCAAAACCCACAGAAGGTGGTACCTATAGCTTGGCTAGAGTACCAAAGTATTCTAAACATGTTATCATGGCTGAAGAAAACGACGCTCGGACAAAACCGTTCCTTCTTGATCTTGAATTGGATTCACTTCAAAACGTGACTCCTTCCCGAGGAAATCTTTGGCCTATCACAGACATGGGAAATGGAGAATGGCTAGGTCTTTTCTATAGTTCTACCCATCCAAACGATATTATACGATTCAAAGCAAAGGAATTGGATCCCTCAAAATTTACACTCATAACAAACATGCTCAGTCACACTTCAATTAAACGAGAGGAACTGACTCCTGCTGAGGATTTAAGATGGGGTTCCGAGGATGGTACACCAATTCATGGGTGGTTCTATCGAGCTCGAGATCCAAATGGAAAGACAATTGTAACAGTACATGGCGGACCAACACATCATTCTGAAGACGCTCTTGATCCTGAGATTCAATATTTCTGCTCACTTGGATATAATGTCCTCGACCCTAATTATCGTGGATCTACGGGATATGGTGTGAACTTCAGAGAGCTTATCAAGAAGGATGGATGGGGTGGTCTCGATAAGGATGATATCCGAACAGGAATTGAACATATGATTGAGAATGGAATTGCGTTTCCCAATAAAATTGGAATTTACGGAACCAGTTATGGAGGATACATGAGTTGGATATCAATCACTCAATTCCCGCCAGATATTGTAGCAGCTGCTGCCCCTATCTGTGGAATGACAGATTTAGTTGTGGACTATGAAACCACTCGACCTGATTTGAGACCGTATTCTGAAGAGATGCTAGGAGGGTCTCCAAAGGAGGTGCCAGAGAAATATCGGGAGAGGTCTCCTATCAACTACGTTCAGAACGTCCGAGGCAAGCTCTTGATAGTTCAAGGTCTCAGAGACCCCAATGTTACAAAGGCCAACGTGGCTGAGGTGGAAAAACGATTGGAGTCAAATAGAATACAATACGAGAAGCTCGTTTTCGATGATGAGGGGCATGGTATTGTGCGTGAAAAGAACGTAAAGACTCTACTAACCCGTCTCGCAGAGTTTTTCGATGCCTCACTCTGAGTGAGTAAAGAACTCAGAGATAGACGCCGTGTGAGAATAATCGACTAACGGAACAGGTTCTCGTTATCAGGACGCATGATTTGAGATGCAGCACCATCATCCTCTTGGAATTCGACACCTCTAACGATTACGACAGGGACACTTTCATCTGCCTGACCCATTACCAGTTCAGCTGAACTAGCTATCTGATCTGCTAGACACACAACTGAGCTTCTTAATACTCTCTGATAGATGTCTTCCTTTCCGAGATTATAACTGAATGGTGACATCCCTGCTACTCCAATCGCAAGATTGACAGCGCCTTTTCTCCATGGTCTACCTTGCGTGTCAGTTATAATGACAGGTATATTGAACCCGATTGACTTTGATAATGAATTGCTAATCTGCGTAGCTGAATTATCTGGGTTATCAGGAAGTGCGATAAACGTGTCTAGAGGCGCATTACTCTCATCAACACCTGAAAAATCAGTAATGATCCCTTGTTTTGTTTTAGTGATTAAAATTGGCTCTTCTCTCAGAACTTCAATTGCCTCTCGAAGCGCCACTTCAACTCTTTCTGGTGAATGATCAATCCTTTCTGCAATCTCATAAGCTTTCTCAGAGACCTCCACATCCTCCAAATTGTACAACTTCCCCTCCGAAATTGATACAATTGAATGAGTGACGACAATGATATCACCATGCATAAACTCAATGTGATTCTTGGAGCAAACGGAAAGAATTAGACTTGGTATGTCAAGTGGTATCACGTCAATCTGTTTGCGTATCATCATCAGTTGCTTCTAGCTCTTCTGTTGATATTTCTTCGTACTTGCCATACTCATCAGCTCCATACTTTCCAAAGCGCGCTTGAATTGCTAGATTCTCGGGAATAATGATGAAGACGATGACTCCGATGATGATGTTAATCAAAGCTTGAATGATATTTGGGATCACGAACGCACCAGAGAGTATAATCGCTCCTTCAAGAGGAGAGCCATAGAGCCATTGAATCAAGAAGATATTCGTGATATACATTCCAATCGCCCTGAAGGCAACTCCAAAAACTAAATAGGTTGGCAATGCCACCTTCCAATCGTATGATCGTTTCCGGAGAAATATTTTCGCAACGATTAATCCAAGTAGAGTATAGGTTTCAGCAAATCCTTTGAAGGCTGCTCCAATTGGATTGCGATATGCAATTGCCACCCACATGATTGGGATAAGGATGAGCGAAAAGATAGTCCCTAAAGCAAGAAATACTATAGTAATTGGGACCCCTGTTGGATCGAGAGTGAACCCTCCAAAGAGGGGTATATCTGTTAGAAAGGGAATTGGTATTATCTCAAGAGCAAGAACCATCGCAGCAAAGATTGCAAGTATCGCAATACTTCTTGAATCAGTTCTCAGTTTCATCAAGTCACCTCACCAAATCTGAAATGAAGCAAGTGATGAATTTGCGCAGGGCTTCTCTAGGTTAAAAGGTGATTGCATATGCTCAGCTTGCTATTTGGAAAGAAAGAAGGAAATCCCCGACCTAATGGTCGAGGACTCTGGTATAGGAATATTACTTGTGTTTCTGATGAGTTTCCATAGCGTGTTTCTTCATCTCTTTCCTAGACCCGAAACTTTTTCCACAAACCTTGCACTCGAATTTGTCTAATTGTTTATTCATATTAATTCGAGTTCACTATGGTTAATTATAGTTATTAACTTTTCGATGAATGATAATAATAGAATATATAACCTTGAGTAGGCACGTCACTCGGGATAGTGATGAAGGGTAGGCGGGAATTTTTCATTTCCATAATGTTAGTGATGTTACTGACCGGGAGCGTGACATTGCCCTTGGCTATTGACCCAATGTTACATAATGCTTCATCCAACACAATGGTGTTGTCCGAAGAGCCACTCACAATAGTCTTTGATTATTCTCATGGTCAGTATAGGTCAGAAGTGGAATCTGTGGATCTCTTACTTAGAGCTTCGCTTGAGGGGTTGGGATATACAGTAGTTTGGGCACGAGGTGGTATCAATACTACAATTCTAAGTGGTGCAATCGGTCTTGTGATTGGTTCTATATATGAAATAGCTAACATATTTCTTTCATCCGAGATTCAAGCAATTCAAAATTGGTTCGATGAAGGTAGCAAGTTCTTATGGATTGGTTGCGACTCAGATTACTATTCTCTCCCTCATGCAGGTCAGTTCATCAATGACAATATGTCCGCAATTCTGGAGAGTGTTGGTTCTCATGTCTATCCTGAACCAACCTCTGTGCAAGACCCTGTTTCATTTTGTAGTGCATCTTATAGGGTTGCAGCGAACAGAACCAGTAATGACCCATTGGTTTTCCCGATAGTTGACGGTGTTTCTCATGTTCTAATGCATAGTCCTACACTGCTCTACGGGAGTAATTCTACGACAAATCCGGGTGTCGGTAGAGAGCCTATAGCGCTAGAGTCAGATAGTATCACGAATGTGTATCCCTTACTATATTACAGTAATTTCGCAACAATCATTGATAGCGACTTGACACCTCCCTACGCGCATGATGATGGAGATATCGGATCATTTGCCTGTGTTACTATGGAAACCAACCTCGGAGCTGCAAATACTAGTATTGCAATCGTGTCAGGAGCATCTCCATATGGTATGTATCAACCAATGTTTACTTCAGATTATTATAACAGGAGTCTGGAAGGAGATATTTTCATCAAACAGGCAATAGATTATGGAATACTCTTACTTGGCCATTCCAAGATAATTAGTCCAGTAGATATTACTTACGAGGAAGGAGTTTCAGGGAATGTCATCGGATGGCGAGCATTTGATATGAAACCAAAGTCGTACAATATCTCTTTAGACGGGCTTCTTCATAGAGAAGGTTTGTGGAATTCTTCAAACGAAATCATAAGTGTCGTAGTTGACGGGCTGAGTGTTGGTTCCTATAACTATACTCTAGAGGTGACCAATGAAGACAACGATACTCTATCGGATACCGTGTTTGTCAACGTTCTAGAACAGCTTGCACCAACGATTAATCATCCTGAAGATATTAGCTACTATGTCGGAGATAACGGAAGTGAAATCATATGGACCCCCTCTGATCAAAGTTTGTTCTATTACGATCTCTTTAAGGATGATGAATTGATTCTAACTCATTATTGGCTTCCAAATGAACCTACAACAGTCACATTTTATGTTGGTGACCTCCCTGTGGGAATTCATAACTACACCATTCGAGTTCTAGACAAAGTGAT
>CAZPWM010000149.1:0-5871 GCA_964590575.1 uncultured archaeon | reverse complement strand
ATGCCTTCTTCGCGAGCATCCCTGATCGCTCTCTTTGCACTTCTTGAAGGCGTGCCATAAGCTATCACCGCAATCTTTGCATCATCAAGCATGAATCTCTCTAGGTCGATGATTTTGTCTGCATTCTTCACAATCTTGTGATTCAGTCGTGTGATAAGCTCAATCTGGACTTTTTCCTTATCGCTAGGATATCCGCGTTCATCATGGGTTAGGCCAGTAGCATAGAATTGATATTTAGAACCGAAGAGTGCCATTGGTGGTACAAGATCATCGTCAGGTTTGAAAGGAAGATACTCAGAGGGATCAACCGTTGGCATTTTACGATACTCAAGTTTCAGGTCACTTTCATCTGGAATTATGAGGCGTTCTCTCATGTGGCCAACAGTTTCGTCAGCCAAGACGAAAACCGGAGTTCTGAATTTCTCAGACAGGTTAAATGCTTGGACCGTCTGATCAAACATCTCCTGTACTGAGGCGGGCGTCAATGCAATGATTTGATAGTCTCCATGACTCCCCCATTTTGCCTGCATCACATCGCCCTGTTGCCCTCTTGTTGGCTGACCCGTGCTTGGTCCGCCTCGCATGATATTGACAAGAACCAGAGGCGTTTCGGTCATGACCGCTAGACCAACCGCTTCGAGCATTAGACTAACCCCTGGTCCAGATGTAGCAGTCATCGCTTTTACTCCAGTCCAAGAAGCTCCAATCACACTAGTGATAGATGCTATCTCATCCTCGTATTGAACGTATGCTCCCCCGAGTTCGGGCATTCTCTGTGACATCCATTCAGCAATCTCTGTTGCTGGCGTGATGGGATATCCTCCAAAGTATCGGCAACCTGCACTCAGAGCACCTTCTGCGCAGGCAATATCCCCCATAGTAAACATCACGCGTTCGGGCATTTCTTCTCAACAGCTGGAATCTAGAACGAGAAATAAAACTATCCATTATGGACATCCTATACTAACACGCAATATCACGTTCTCGACTAAATTCATATCTCATCGACCACAACAATTGGGCTCAAGTCCTTTTAGTTAGAATGATAGGGTGGGGGGTTGAAGGATGTTGAGGGAGGAAAGTACAAAAAGAGCAACCCCCGCACCACCGGAACTTAGTTGAGACCGTGCCTAATCGCGGCATCGGTTCTCATTTCTATAGGGCAACAAAGGGCTATACAGAAGAACTGGGCCAGTGCTCAATTGTATGAGGCCGCAATGGACTTCGTAGAAAATGAAGTTGGGAAGTCACAAGGTTTCATTGGAAAACGAATCACGCAACTGAGGGAATCTTGGTCTATCATTCGCCAGTTCGGCAATCCAGATCTTCAGCAGTCGACCAGAATGCTTATCGCTCTAAACTTTGCTTCAATTAGTCTACAGGTAGCAACTGTCATTGCTCGTGCATATGGAGCTCTGTAAGGTTGATGGAAGAATCATACTTCGACAGACTTAGAAACGCATTGGAAGGACTTGAAAGATGTCTTCAGGAGGATGAGAAGTACTGGGAATATTCTGGAGCAGTTCTTCTCCTCAAACACGAAGCCCTTCTCACCGACATCTCTCTTAGTCAAGAACAGATATCATTTGTTAAGGAAACAGCTCTCGAGCATCTCAAGATGGGTGAGAAGAACGTATTTCTCGACCTCTGCACAATCCTCTCATATTCTGGATATAGACCCGTGATAGAGAAGGTTGACACCTCTCTCACACTTCATCCTGACTATAGGGAGGACTGTCCAACTCCCTTTAACGTTGCAATCGAATTGCTAGGAATCGCAGGCGTCTTTGATGTTGATGAAGTGATAAGGTGCTATGATAGAGGAACGCTTGGAATAGAGAAGAAGGACACAGGTAGGTCTGGTCTCATCATCCTGACTGATAAAAGGATCATCGCTGTCGGAGGGTTCTCCAGTTTTTCTGATAAACGTCACAAGCTCTTTTACGGCAATCTAAGAGAGCCATTTCTATCGGCAATCGATTTTATCCATCTAGAACATACGAGAGAAATCGAACTGAAGAATAAAGAAATCAAGATGAAGTATGACACCGAATATCTTATCGAAAAAGATAGGACGTTCTATGGTCCTTATTTCTTCAAGTTCGACCTTCCTATATCAGTGAAAGCAAAGTCAGGAACTGTAAGGGTCCTAATCACACT
This sequence comes from uncultured archaeon, assembly GCA_964590575.1. Taxonomy (GTDB): domain Archaea; phylum Asgardarchaeota; class Thorarchaeia; order Thorarchaeales; family Thorarchaeaceae; genus SMTZ1-45. The sequence continues at coordinate 3,711 of CAZPWM010000149.1, read as the reverse complement.
TGAGGAATTGGACAAGAAGATACCTATTCTGGACTTTGTGAAGGACACCTACTTAGGAAAATCTCAAGAAAGATGGAATACTGTTGCGGTTCCCAAAGATTATGACCGAACTAGGTTACAGAGTTTCTATGACCATCTAATTAAGTAACCTTTAGAAGTACCTACAACCTGCACTCAGAGCGCCTTCAGCACAGGCAATATCGCCCATCGTGAACATTACACGCTCAGGCATCTAGCTACCCCCCTTTTTCGGAGAATCTCCATCAAATTCAGGAATATTTGTCCCTTCTTGAAGGGCTCCAGCTTTGTAGGCTTTTTCAGCCTCATCACGATCCGCCAAGAAGATTGCCATGTCCGGACAGATTCTTTCACAGAACTCACAGTTGACACATGCATCAATGTCACAAGCAGTCACCGGATGGTATCCTTTTCTATTGTATATGTCAGTGAGGCATAGCACATTCTTAGGACAGAATTCAATACACAGCATACACTGCTTACATTGTTCTTGGAGGATAACGAGTACCTTATCTCGTGTCCTCGGAGGTTTCGGTGTTATTGGTTTCCGAACCACTGACATTGATATTTTCTCCTTGAACCCTTTTGCAAGAGTCCACTGTGTATTTACCTTGACAGAATCCTGTTCAAGCGTGACCTTTGGCGCACGCACAAGCTATTTTAGCCTTACCTTGGGGGACTTATGTTTTTGGGGCATAATCAACATAGTTTAAGAGTGTATCAACATTAAACTGGCCTCAGAATACTGGAGTCGTATGTCTTGATGAAGGAGGAACCAACTGATGACGAGTTGGCTGAGCTCATTAAAGGCAAGACTCTAAGTGTCTACTGGTACATGCTACGCCATTCACAACCTCTCACTGCTAGAGAAATACAACGAGGAGCAGAGCTATCAAGTCCTTCCTTGTCAATGCATCATCTGGAACGTCTGAAACAATACGGGCTTGTTGACAAAGATGTCCATGGTCAATACACGATTAAACGTGATGTGAGGATAGGCATACTCAACCAATTCATGGGAAGGGGTCGTATAATGGTTCCCCGTTTCCTATTCTTTGCTACATTCTACACATCTCTCACCGCAGCCCTTGGTTCTCTGCTGTTTTGGTTGTCAACAGACTGGTATTCAGTGGTTCTTCTACTGCTGCTTGTGACTGTTTGTATTGTCCTATGGTATGAAGCATTGAAAGTATGGAGAGAACAACCGTTTCCGGAGGGTGAAAGAGATTGAAACCCAAAATGAGCTTGAAAAATAGAATTACGAATTTGAGAATTGCTAGAAAAGGTTCTATGATGATTCTCTTATTGTTGTTGTCACTAGTCCTGCCGCTGCTTAATTCTTCCTCTAGCAATACACTAGAAATCGATTCGATATCTTATCAGTACGTTACTTCCGCTGAAACTCCCACACTCAATCTTAGTTACACATCTCGTACACAGCTAATTGGCATTCCTGTAAAGTCTGGTGATGTTCTTGCTGGCGATCACGTAATCCTGAAAGCTGAATGGACTCCGATAATTACCAACAGATCAAAGCTCGAGGTTTACGCTCCAGCAATTCCAGCAGTTTTATCGGTTGAAGAAAATCAATCGACGCTTGAGATTGATACACGCGAGCTTGGTAACAATGCCACCTGCATCATAACTGCGACAACTTGGCTTGCCAACGGTTCGCAACTATCTTTCGAGTTCACCGATGTTTACATAGGCAATTATTTTGTACCAAAAGTGACAATACTGTCACCGAATGGAAGCGAAGATTGGACCTCTGTTCACAACATCACTTGGTCTGTAGTAGATAGGAATATCGATGATGAATTTCTATACGACGTATTGTACTCTTCAGATTCTGGTTCATCTTTTGAAACTCTTGTATCTGCAACCAATCTGACATGGGTTGAATGGGACTGCAGCAGTTTAGACAGAATGGACACATACCTCGTGCGTGTTCGAGTGACCGACGGGATTTACTACTCTACAGATGTATCTGATAATACATTCACTGCAGGAACAGGTGTTACTACCACTACAACCACAACAACCACATCAACAACCACTAACACAACACCAGGATTAGAGCCCCGGATTATTGCATTCGTAGTAGTTCTTCTATTCTCAAGCGGAGTAATGGCTCTAGTTGTTTACTTTGCTGCTAGGAAATGGTTCTAACCTAGGATTTTATCAAGCAGTGGTTGCGTATTGACAACATGTCTGTCGAGGCCCAGTTCAGTTGGATTTAGTCCCATTGCCAAACCAAGTAACTGAGTGTAATAGATAACTGGAATCTGATACTTCTTCTCTCCAAGCTCCTTATTCAACTGCGCTTGGGAAGTTTCATACTGCAGGTGACAGAATGAACAAACATTGACAATACAATCGACTCCTGCTTCAATCAGGTTGTCAAGTTTCTCCTTTGCGATATCAACGCTCACTACAATCTGAGACCCTCGGACACCACCTCCGGCCCCGCAGCACATGGTGCTGTCTTTATACTTTGTACTCTCAGCTCCGGTTGCCTCTACAAGTTCATCTAGAAATGTATGTCTCTGCGTTTGTTTCCAGGGTCGATTCTTGCTTGGCTTCAAAAGATGGCAACCATAGTGGACTCCTACTTTGACCCCTCTAATTGGTCGAGTGACTTTCTTTCGGATAAAATCTGGTCCCAACTCAGCAATGACTTCAATGATATGCTTTGCTTCAACTTTGCCATCATACTTGAGACCCATCCCCTTGAAGACCTTCTGAACTTCTTTTAACCTGTCTGGGTGTTCATGAATCTCAGCAAGAGCCTCTTTGAATGTTCCATAACATCCATTGCAACCGGTGATGAGATCGTGACCGCTCATTTCTGCAAGTGCTAAATTTCTTGATGCAAGAGCTAGCCATGTTGGTTCATCGAATGAACGGATGACCCCTGGCGCAGGACAACAGCTTGCTCCATCAATATCTTCAAGTTGAATTCCTAGTTTGGGGAGAACCGCCCGAATACTCGCTTCCAAATTTGGGAACCGATTTGGCATTACACATCCCAAGAAGAACGAGTACGTCTGTGCTTCCGTCAAATCAATCACCCTCCTTTTGTTGACCCTCTATGAGGTCTTTGAATCCAGTCCTCTTCATTATCTCTTGGACTTGTTCGAGAGCTTTTTTATTCGAGTGGGTTGTGGGAGGGAACTCTTCAAGGCCTAGGTCCTTTCGCATCTCTCTATTTGCATCATCTATCGGCACTGCATGACCGGTCGAGAGTAGTTTCTTAGAAGCTTTCTTGTGCTCAGGAAGCATGAATCCCTGGTCTACAGCAATGTTTCTCATGATGATAATCGCATCAGTGACCTTGATTTGTCTTGGGCATCTTTCCAAACAAGTATAACAAGTAGCACAAAGCCATAGATCTGAGCTTGATAGTACCTCATCCTTGAGTCCAAGCAGAGCTTTTCGTATGAGTTCACGAGTTCTGAAGGCTGTCCGCCTTCCACTTGGACAAACACTCGAACAGGTTCCGCATTGTATGCAAGTCCGGATTCTATCAGCACCAGCTTTCACGATTGTATCGACGAATTCTGGGTCGATGTCTTCATTATCAATGGTTTCCCGAGAGATGCTATCAGTCATACGCAGACCTCGACGTTCATTGATTCGCTCGCACTATATGGAGAATATAAGGATTGAGTTATTGTGGGTTTGCATGTAGTC
>CAZPWM010000148.1:2661-5878 GCA_964590575.1 uncultured archaeon | reverse complement strand
AGCACGAGCATTTGAAGGTTCAAATTACAAGATTGTAGTAGAGTTCGGTGATTGGACTCTAGGTGCCATTTCCACTAAGGAGGATACTGCAGGCATCAGAACTAAACTCAAGAGAATGATTGAACGGTTTGAGGAACAGTTCAGTGTGTTGAGATGGGTTGACATCGACTTAGCAGTCCATACACGTTTCGAACCAAACGTCATTGATGAGTTTGTCAGATACCTAATAGTTCCTGACACAGTCATAACAGTACGAGCGGAGTGGCAACACTATACGAAAAGAGCGGATGTCACGTCGTTCTTGCGGATAATACCATCGATTTGTTCAGTTAAGGATGCCGCTGAATTCCTTGAAGTCCCTGTAGAAGTTGCATTGAACCTTGCCGCAGAAGCACTTTGGGAGAACGCAATCACAGTGTATAATCCAGTGAAGCCCGATGATATATATCAAGCTACATCCCTTACAGGACGAAATATTGGGGATGAAGAATTATCTCCAGAAACTGCGAGAACATTGACTGAACTTGATGGCGAAACTCCGGTTTCAATTGCAGCTGAAAGGGTGCGAACCTCAGACATGAAGAGGTTCCTCAATGATGTGGCGATTCTAGAGAAGAGGAAAATGATAGAACTCGTCACTCCAGCGCATGCAGTCGCAGTTCGGTATACATCTGCATTGCAATCCTTACTCAAAGGATGCTCCAAAATAGTCGGGATCAATACAATGAGGAAGGTCTTCTTTGTTTCTAGGGAGGAGCTGGTTGACACGTATCCATGGATGGCATATGTCACATTGGAGGAAGGCATAGACATCGAGATGCGGAGCTCACTTACTGCTGCCACCATCAGGGGAACAATCAGCCCCGATGTTCTGAACGATGGATTCAGAGTTCTAATGCAGTTCATCACCAGAAGAGTAAAAGACCTAACAGGTGCAAAACCGATGAATAGGATTATTGCTACTACACGGGAAGAAATTCAGCAGCAGTTTCCAAGTACAGCATTTGAGATTGAGTGGGAAACACTGGCTGTGTGATATGCTCAATCACATCAGCGCAAGATACAAATCTGAATTTCAAAACCCAATAGCAGCGAAGCGTTAGGAACCGGGATAACAGTGTCACAGTCTGGATGGAAGTATGCAGCAATTATTATTTTCACAGGATTTGTAATTCTGATGATTGTTGAAGTTCTCTACTTTGCAGGATTGAATTCAATTCTCAGTATGCTGACTACTGTTCTTAGTCCAGTCATTGCTCTATTTCTTGGTATTATTGGATTGAACGTCTTTGGTAGAGAATCCCCTGTGAAAGAAGATCGTTTTCATGCAATGAATGTCTGGATGGCTTTTGGTCTCATTGTTTTTAGTATTTCAGAAACAACTGGAATCCTTATCCGAATAACTGAAAGTTCGGTAGAAATCTGTTTCACTGTAGGTCTGGTTCAGATGCCAGCATTATTGCTGTGGGGTTTGGGTGTCGTCGGATATCTTAGATCATCAAACTCTGCACTTGGACTCTTTAATGGACATAGTATGGGATCCAGAATTGTTCTTGTTTCTGCATTATGTGGTCTAGCGCTGGTAGTTATAATGACTCTGATTAACCCGGTTCAGAGTCTTCTCATTACATTTGTATCGGTGCCAACGATTATTGGACTTGGGGTCACGTTCTGTATCCTTGTTGGTATATCATGGATAATGAGAAAAGGAGTAATAGCTAGACCTTTAGTTCTGATGGCTCTTGGTGTTCTATTACTTCTAATCAGAAGCTTGTTTTGGGGCTTTCTCAACTATTGTCCAGGCTCTCCATTCGACTACGTCACTGCAATTGAGGGGTACATACTTGTAGGTGCAGCCCTCGCTGCAGCAAGTAGCCTAGAAGACATGTATACGATTCGCGAAGAGAAAGAGGTCGATTAGTAATCACTCTTTATCTTCTGTAATTCTTCTAGCAATCATTTCACGGACATTCGGTGGTAATGAATCTGGATCAGTCTTGTACTGCTCCTTCAACTTTTCAATCATCTCTGGAGTAGGTCTTCCTGATCCAATTGGCCCACCATGTCCACTCGTTTCTCGCTTTGCTAATTCCTTCTTCTTATCATCAGTCATTTCTTCAGCCTCAAACATTTTCTCTAACATTTCACGCATGGGGGATGGTATAGAATCTGGATCAGAATTATACCGTTCTTTTATCTTTTTAATCATCTCAGGTGAAGGGTTCATACCACCCATACTGCCCCCACCCATTCCCATCATGTCCATCATCATACCTCCACCAGCTGGAACAGGTTCCGCAACACCATACTTTTCAACTTCTGATTTGGCAACCTCTGCAACCTCTTCTGTAATTTCTTCGAGTCCTTGATGTGCATAATATGTGTCGTATAGCGACTTGAATACACCATTGAGAGCAAGTAGTTCCTCATGGGTTCCCTGCTCGACTAGGTTTCCGTGATCAAAGACAAAGACTCGAGAAGCATTTGCAATTGTTGTCAAACGATGTGCGATGACGATAGTGGTACGATCATTGAATAGTAATTCCTGGGCATCCTGCACCAAAGACTCACTATATGCATCAAGACGACTTGTCGCTTCATCAAGAATCAGAATCTTGGGATTGGCTAGCATTGTACGAGCAATAGTCACCATTTGCCGCTGCCCAGCACTTAGATTCTTGCCATTTTGAATGATCTGCGTTTGATAGCCGTCTGCGAGGACCTCAATAAACTCGTTGGCACCGAGAATCTGACACAATTCCACTATCTGATTATCAGTAGCATCAAGATTGCCATATCTAATGTTCTCAATGATTGTATCATCGAACAAATAAGGTTCTTGTGGGATGAGTGACATTGCACCATGGAGGGAGTGTAGCTGAACTTCCCTGATATTTTGGTTCCCAATGTAAATGGCTCCTTCCGTAGGATCATAGAATCTGTTCACGAGTGCAGCAATAGTAGTTTTTCCAGCTCCGGTATGTCCAACAATAGCTACAGTTTCCCCAGGATTGATTGAGAAAGTAACGTGCTTGAGGACAGGAGTCTCCTTCACATATTCGAAGGAGAGATCTTTGAAGTAGATTCCATCGCTCTCGGGACTGAGAATGACTGCATCAGGAGCATCAGTAATTGCGGGCTTTGATTCTAGGACATCAGTCACTCGATCCATTGCTGCAAGTGAGGATTGGACCTGTGTGGCCATCATGCTTAGTCC
>CAZPWM010000148.1:0-2561 GCA_964590575.1 uncultured archaeon | reverse complement strand
CTCGATCCATTGCTGCAAGTGAGGATTGGACCTGTGTGGCCATCATGCTTAGTCCCAGTAGTGGGAACATAATACCTCGAACAAGGGAGATGCCAAGGAAAATGTCTCCGAGATTAAGAAGAGGAAGAGTGCCAACTGCAAACGATCCTGCAACAAAAAGCATCGCAGCAATAGCAAATTGACCTATCGCCATCATCAAAGGTTGCATTGATGTCATCAAAACCATGAATCTGAACCCATATCGGTATGATTTCTGATTCAATTCCATTAGTTGCTCAGCAAGCTCTGTTTCACGATTGAAAGCCTTGGCAACATGAATTCCGCTCAGATTTTCGGCAATTTGACCAGAAACCTCTCCAGAAGCTCTTTGTGAAGCAAGCATGATTCTTTGTCCCACTGTACCAAAAAGCCCAGCGATGAACAAAATACCTGGCACTACCACAAGGGATGTCAATGCAAGAAAAGGTGACATTAACCAGAGTAGAATAAATGATGCTCCAAGTGTTAAAAATTGGCTGGCAAAATTAATCAGCACTTGTATTCCTGTGCTTAGACTCGTTGCATCACTTGTGACTCTTGAAGTAACATTTCCAGCCTGTTCAGCCTTATGATAGGATAAATCAGCGCTTACTAAATGCCGATAGACATCTTCTTGAACACTCTGGACTAGTCCTGCTTGCGCTATTGACATAATCCATGTGTTTACACCGTTCATTACCCACGATGTGATAGATAGAACCAAGAAAATAATGGTCAGTGTATACAAGATATCTAAGGATCCTACTAAATAGACTGAGTTGATTCCTTCCCTCAGAACAAGAGGATTGATGACTCCAACGATGGTTGCTACAAGAGAGAGAATCGCTCCGATAATGACGATACGTTTGAAGTTACCAAGATAGTGCACCATATTACCAAGTAGGACACGGATGGGGCGACTTCTCTTCTCTTTCTTGCCCATCATTGCTCGGGGACCCCTCGGGCCTCCAGGTCCGTGCATTCCCATTATGCAGCACCTCCACGTTTGGAAACACTAGCAAGTAGCTCCTGAGCTCCGGGGAGTCTTTCAAAGACACGGCGATAATGTTCCGAATCCCTTAGTAATTCTTCATGTGTTCCAGCTGCTATAAGATGACCTTTGTCTAAGATAATGACCATGTCAGATTCCATAAGAGTCCGTAATCTTTGGGTGACCGTGATGCTTGTTCGTCCACGCATTACTTCATCAAGAGCCTTTCTCATAAGGAACTCAGTTTGAGCATCAACAGCGCTTACAGAATCGTCAAGAAGAAGAATTTTGGGATCTTGGACTATTGCGCGAGCTATTGCAAGTCTTTGGCGTTGACCTCCGCTCAGTGTCATACCACGTTCTCCAATCATTGAATTATAACTCTCTGGAAGCTCCACAATGAACTCATCTGCTTGGGCACGTTTTGCCGCCTCAACAATCTCCTCATCAGAGGCAGTTGAGCGACCAAAGGCAATATTCTCGCGAACGGTCATCCTGAACAGAAAGATGTCCTGCTCTACAAGTCCCACAACATCTCTCACAGATCTTGTTGATACATTTTGTAGGTTTACGCCTCCAACTGTAATCTTTCCTTCAGTTGGATCGTAAAGTCGAAGCAATAGCTTCAGGACAGTACTTTTCCCAGCTCCTGGACCGCCAATGAGTGCAACCCGAGAGCCTCCGGGGATAGTAATAGAGAGTTCATTTAGCGCGTAATGTGGATTTCCATTGTCTTCATGGCCATATCTGAAACTGACATTATCAAAAACAATGTCACCAGTCCAATTGACATCCAAGATTTCTTCCTCAGGTTCTGACATTGGATCTTGCCAGTTCAGAAAGTCTACAATACGCTGGGCATTGATGTAGCCTCCTCTCAACATGAGAAGCATTGCTGGAAATTGAAAATTGAGCATCTGTAGTGATGTGAGTAGTCCTAGAATAGTTATCAGCTGACCAACGTTCAAGATAAGATTAATGACTGCATATCCAGCATATGCAAAAGCTATGGTTGTCATCCCTGCAAGGACCAATGCAGGTAAATAGAACGCTGAGAGCTTTCCCTCTTTTGCAGTGAGAGTTTCCTGAGTCTTGCTAACATCATGGAATTTCCGAACTTCAAGGTCCTCTGCATCAAATGCTCGAACAACCTCTATACCCTGAAATACGCCTTGCGTTACTGAGGTTAATGCCTCCATACTTTCTGAACGTTTCCGTCTCACAGGCTCAATTGCATTAGCATAACGGTACGAGAAAGCTAGGTAGATTGGAGCACCAATTAACATGATCAATGTAAATCCATAAACAGGAATTACATAGCCTCCAAGTGAAATTGTAAACATAGCACTTAGACCGGGTAAGAAATCCATCTGTACTAAGAAAACACCTGTCACAAAAAAGGAAGCAAGCCCGGTAGCAATATTTCTCAATGCTGGATTGAGAGAGAAGCGAACCCATGAAATATCTTGCATAGCGACTGCAAGGAGTCGTTTACTATCAAATTCATCATGAAAAGTCATGCTATACACTTGAAGAGCTTCAAAGAAATCTT
>CAZPWM010000147.1:0-5957 GCA_964590575.1 uncultured archaeon | reverse complement strand
TGGACCAGAGCCCCCCCCCTTTCATTATTCTCGGGTGTGTTCGCTCATGATTTCCTGTTGGACTTGAACGACCTCACCACTTGTACTGCATTCTGCATATGCATCAAGCCATTCGCGATTTAGGGTAATGAACGAATGCCCCCATTTGAATACAGACATTATATCCTCTGCTTCGTCGATCATACCAAGAATGTACAATGCTGCTGCCAAAGCTTCAGCAGTTGACAGTTTCACTGGTTTGTATGTATTGATTGGGTTCGCAGCCAAAAGATAGGGTAAAGACCTCTGTGCTCCAGCTCTCGAGGCAGCGAATATCGACTCGGCTTGCTTCCAAGAGCAATCAAGTGCAACAAGACCTGCTCTCAAGACACTATCTCGGTCAGCTGAGGAAAAGGCAACCTCGGAAACTGGATTGAGAACCACTGAGCCTCCTGGTATATGTCGCATGTTTCGAACGATCTTGGCTTTTTTCATTCTACCAAGTCGTATCCCAGTGCATTTCTTCGGGGCGCACTGGCCTGCATGGTAGATAATAATTTCATAAACCTGAGCCAAGAATAATTTCACCAACAATCATCTGTCGAAGAGCAAAGGATTTCTATGTTACCATACGCCATCTAACTGGGGAACTTCATCATGCTCTATGTACCAAGAAACGCCTGCGAGATATGTGGGCAAGAAAAAGGAACATTCACATCATGCAGAATGTGCAATGCAAGAGTATGTGCTTCCTGTCGAGCTGTAGAAGATGGCATATGTATCAATTGCCAAGAGGCAAGATGCCAGATCTGCGGTGAGTTCTTGGCTGCTCGTGCGTGTAACACCTGCGGAAAATTGGTATGCGAAGACCATGGAATCAAGGTCAACGAGTCCACGTTATGTGACAACTGTCGGAAGAGTGACCAATGAGTAAGAAACTAGTTCAGATTGGGATGGATGACATCGATAATCCTGACGGGAGATGTACAACTCACTTTGCAAGCATCATCGTTGAGAGGCTCAAAGAATGGAATGTAGAGTGGGTCGACTATCCAAACCTTATCCGATTGAATCCAAGCATCCCGTACAGAACTAGAGGAAATGGCGCTGTAGCCCTTCGATTCTTGGTTGAAAACGATGCCCTGGATTCAATCATTCCGATGACTAAAGGGCTCATTCATGACTATGTTGAGAAAGACTACCCGAACACAAACCCAGGTGTGGTTTTTCTTAATGGCGAAGTACCAAAACAGGTATTGACTCTCTCAAGACTTGCATTATGGAGAATAGTCCCTATCGAGTTGGCTAGGAGAATTATCGGAGCTTGTGATATCTCTCATTATGCTAGTGGAAATGGAAGAGGGCTCATAGGAGCTCTCTCGGCAGTTGGTAATACTCTCAATGAAGATTACACCTATGAGTACATAGCATATCGAACATTGGAATCTTGTAAAAAGAAGCGGGGAGTTGATACTGAATCAGTAGTATCTATGGACAAGACAATGGGTGGTTATGTCTTCTCCAATATCGACACATCAACCAATAGGATACTGATTGAACCTCACGGACCAGATCCAGTGCTCTTTGGCGTCCGCGGAGAAACAGCAGAACATGTCATCGAAGCAGCTAAGCTTGTCAAGAGTGAACAGGATATAGACCGATGGTTGTTATTCAGGTCGAACCAGGGAACAGGAGAACATCTTAATCACCGCGTAGAGATTAATAATCTCAGACCGTACATGACAGCAGTAGTAGCAGGTAGAGTAGAGAGTAAGCCACGAATGATCGAAGGGGGTCATTCGATTTTCAGAATTGAAGATAATAACTACAAAATTGATTGTGCAGCTTACGAACCCTCAGGTGAATTTCGAGATGTTGTGATGAAATTAGAAGTCGGGGATGTTGTTAATGTTCATGCTGGTGTGCGCCCAGCTGCTCGAACGCATGGCCTCACTTTGAACCTAGAAGGTCTAGAGATAATCGAGCTAGTGACAATGTCGAAGGTTTCTAACCCTATCTGTCCACAATGTGGAAAGAGAATGAAGAGTGCAGGAAGCGGACAAGGTTACAAGTGCACAAAATGTGGCCACAAGGACAAAGAAATCAGCAAAATCGAAATCTCAAGTGCACGAGACCTCCACACGGGGTTATACTTACCACCTGAACGAGCTCAGAGACACCTAACTAGACCTCTAGCACGAATTGAGAGAGTGAATAAAGGTACGCCTAGAAAGCTTGTAACCAAATGGCATAGCCACTGACAAGAAATTGGATGTATGATTTCGAGTTAATTAGACTCTTCGGCCTCGACGACCACCAGGCTTTCTTGTGCCATCATGTGGCATTGGTGTTACCTCGTCGATAATGCCAATCCTTAGCCCAGCTCTACTAAGTGCACGAATAGCAGCCTGTGCTCCAGGACCGGGTGTTTTTGGACCATGACCACCGGGAGCGCGTACTCTGATGTGGATACCATAAATGCCCTTGTCTTTTGCTTCGCGTGCAGCTTGAAAAGCAGCTTGCATCGCAGCATGCGGAGAAGACTCGTTCCTATCAGCTTTTACCATCATTCCACCAGAATATCTGGCAAGTGTTTCTGCGCCAGTAATGTCGGTAATCATGATTATTGTGTCATTGTATGAAGCAAAAATATGAGCAACGCCCCACTTATCACGTTCTTCCTTACTCATCATCCTCTCCTCCATCAAGGTCTTCGTTTGTGACGGGCTCAGTTTCATCAGAACGTCTGGGCCGCCTGAAATCGTCAGTATCTTCAATGCTTGCAGCAGAAACTCGTTTTGCAGCATCTGAGGCAGCAATCCGTGCAGGATGTGATGCATCGTTGAGAGCTGACTTAGTTGTATATTGAAGACGGTCTCCTTCTGCCACAGTGATTAGTCGCTGAGGGGTATCGACTCTGGCTGCATCAAGAGCAATGTGACCGTGGGTCACAATCTGGCGAGCATGATGCATTGAGCTAGCTAGTCCCTTTCTGAAGACTACAGTTTGTAATCGCCTTTCAAGAAGATCCTCCATAGTAAGGTCAAGTACATGATCAAGAGTTGGTTCGGTTGTTAGAATCCCAAGACGAGCAAGTTTGGTTACTAACTCACGTTCATGAAGCGCTCTCTCAGAAACTGGGAGTGCAAGTAAATTCCTGGCTTGTCTGCGATAGTTTGAAAGCTCTGTTTTATGCTTCCAGAGCTCTTTCTTGTTCCTTAGTCCGTAGACACCAACCATCTGTAGTTCTTGTTCGAATCGGTCGCTATCGAATGGCTTCTTAGGAGCGACGTACTTCTTTTTCTGTTTGCGTGGATCACCCATCACTCATACCCTCGATTATAACTTCTTCCTCGAAACACCTACAGCCATTCCACCGCGCCCAGTTGTCCTAGTGTGCTGACCTCGGACTCTTAGACCAAGTGAGTGTCGGACACCACGCCAAGATTTGATTCTGCGCAGTCTATCAATATCATTTCTATGAGCGAAGTCAAGATCTGACCCGATCAGGTGCAACATTCTTCCGCTCATTCTATCTCGTGGACGATTAACATACCAGTCAGGAAAATCAGAAGCTAACGGGTCCTTGATTATTTTCTCAATCTTTTTGATCTCGGCGTCAGTGAGGTAGCCAAGTCGGTGGGATGGATCCATACCGAGCTTCGTAATTATTGCTCGGGATAATCTAAGGCCCACTCCTCTAACACGAGTAAGCCCTTGTAGTATGTTCTCTTGCCCATCAATGTCGCTTCCTGAAAGACGGACAATGTGCTTATAATCTTCGGACATGGTGTAAAACCTCATCTGACTGGTCTGAGGCGTGTTCGCGTCTTGGAGATGCCTTATAACAGTTACCATCAAGCCGCAGTTTCGTTGCTCATTCTTGAGCTGGGGGGGAGTTCAAATGAGAAGGGGAGTCAATAGAGGTGAGAGAGAATTCTATTGTATAGTGAAGACTCGACATTTCGAGAACCCAAGGTTACAACATCAATTCTTGCAAGTATTCCGGATTGCATGCATAGAATGCTTCAGGAAAATGTACAAAGAACAACTGAAAGAAGAACATCGATTCTGATATCCAGCAACAATCTAGCAAATAGGTTCATACTGGAACGATGGGGAATCCGATCATCACAGCGACGACGATTCAAAAACCTGTTCGGAACTATACGAAAGCAGTGCCGTGCCCTATTCAGGAACTATCTGACACGTGGTAAAATAATCTGGAAGGATCAAACCGGCGAGAACTCATTTGGTGTTTTTCAGTTTGATGAAGTTCGTGGGAATTTAATCCTTGGTTTTATCCCACCGTCGGGATACTTGGATCGGAACTATGTTCCTGATGAAACCTAAGAGCCCATTATTGGTCTTCAACAAATAACAGCTGTTCAACTGGTATGTCGGGAACGCCTAATGCAAAATGGTCTGATAGAACTTGAACAAGAACCTCTAGAAGATCATCTCTGTATGCAATATCAATCGCAACCATTGCATGAGCTGTAGAACCCATGACCTTCGTGATTGCCGAGGGATCTAAAGAATTGGGAGTGTCTTGTTTGTTTGCAAACACTATGATTGGTATTTCTGGATAGTCTTTTGATATATTGGATAGAATAGACTTAGAGGCAATGATATTCTTTAGAGTGGAATCAGTGAGTAGGAAAATCATGTCTGTTGCTGTGAAGTCCCAAAGTCTTCGAGCGGATTCTTGCCCTGCAAAGTCAAAAATCACTAGTTCATAATTTGCAAACTTGATGTCCTGTATAACCTCGGTATTCAACGCGATTGTTGGGACATATTCTTCTGGCGCTGATTTACCCATAAGCAGATGTAGCAACGACGTCTTCCCAACACCACTTAGACCTACGAGAGCAATGACGAATCGTGATTGTATGAAACGAGACACGATCTTCTCATAATTCTCTTTAACATAATTAGTTGAGTGAGTGCTCAGTAGCCATCGAAGTGATTTTGCAGCTCTGTTGATCTTGTTTACAACATCTTCATCAGCCTCACCAAGATCCGTGACGAATATGATAATTCCCTCACCACATTCTCGACTGATGAACTTGTACTCATCAATGGTGACCGGTTTGTACTTCAGACGCTCAGATTTCTGGATAAGAGCCTCAAGCTGAGTAAGGTATTGATTGATGGTTTTTCTAGGAATTGGTTTGGTCCAATAATCGGAGGATGCAATCTTGCGCTGGTTTTTAGTGTTCAGCAAGATTGTGCTATAAATCATCAGACAGGACCTCCTCTAGATGGAATATTTATACGATTATAGTTCTTAGTATGTTGTCATACAGATTGTATTAATTTTAGTGAAACTATCCATAACATCGATCACACTAGAAACTAGAATTGATAACCATTGCGAGTGATTATAGAAGGCCTCTTGAATGTGCAGTTAATTTTAACTAAATTTCCGTTGTCTGTAAAGACCGAAAAGGTTCAGGAAAATTGACATTCCAGTAAGAAGACCAACGAAGAAGTCAACCAAAAATCCCGGTCCTATGAAACGATCTATCACAAGAGCAACTGCAAGACAGATTCCACCAGCAGGGATTAGTAAATGGTCTTTATGAAGAACCAATTTTGTTCACCAAATATACCCTGCTTTATTGAATAAAAGACATATAGTTCAAAGCAAGAATAGAAGTTGCGCTTTGGACCCACCCTGAGGGATATTAAAGCGTCTATATCTCTTGGTCTATTTGGGGAACTAGTCTGGACTCTTTTTAATCGTCTGTCACTCGCGTTTCCCGCTTCAGTCAATGTCAATCTAAGTGAACTCGAGAATCTAGAGTAACTTGGAGGAGGCGTGAGAGGGAATCAAAGGGAAAAGATGAAAAGGAACGCACGATTCTCTATACTTCAAGCCGAGGTAGCCAAGCCCGGTTCACGGCGACAGCCTGGAACCTACAGTCGTTCGAGCGATTGTCGCTCAGACAGCTGTTCTCCAATAGGAGGCATGA
>CAZPWM010000146.1:0-5963 GCA_964590575.1 uncultured archaeon | reverse complement strand
TGACATTTTTGTTGACGGACCAAGCTCAGCGGTTGATGATAGGGTCACTGAAATGCTAGACTATATATTTGATACAACAATGGATGGCCATCTACTCAAATTCTACAAGATGTCAACTTCTGAAGCATTTCCAAAACGATACAAACTATTACAACAACTACTGACAGACATTGAAATGAAACATTGCTCGAAACCTGTGTACCTAGCTCAGGGTGTGGCCACATATGGAGTGACCCAGGCCCGCGGGTGTACTTTGGTTCTTGAAGCCATCGAGAAGGATCTCATCCGGGCGTGTGAAGAGCACGAGTTGGATACAACTGAGACCGATTTCAAGGAGTATTTCAGAAGTTCAGAGGAAAGAGAAAATTCAAATTGACTTAGATTCTCCCTTGGAACACAACTCGGCGAAATCTAGCTTTTGCCGGGATTCTTCTTCTTTTTCTTACCCCCCTCTCCCCCTTCCTTCTCTTGGAACCTGAATTGTATGGTGCTGTACAGTGTGAGTTCCCGTTGTCTAAGTGCCCTCTGTGAGTATATTATCCACGCGAGCTCTATGTAATACCTCAGTAACACCCCGGTACACCTCCACATAACGCCAAGTGTTATTAGTAAACTTAGTGGAAGTAGAGGTGTGTTGTACCACAGTAACTAAACACGGAGACGTAAGCGATGGCCTCGGAAACACGACGAACATCAACCCTCCAAAAGAATGCAGAAGTCCTCCATACCCTGTACGGCCTTCTGGACAGCGACCGTGAACCTACCGACCAAGACGCACAGAGTTTGCGTTACCTCTACGCGAGTTCCTGACATTATTACGATCCTCATTTTCCAATGAGGTTAATTCGCTGTCTCCGTGCACCTCCCGGCATCAGAGACACAGTGGGGGCGGACTCCCCTAGGTCTGTCCCCCACACCATCTTCCTGAGTTGATCAAGATGACTGTTGCAAACAAGACAAAACTGGCGCGTTCGAAGGGGTCGAAGACACTCCTGCGAAAGCATCGAACTCGTTCTGATAGGGTGATTCGGTCTCGTCTCAAGAAGATGAAGTAGTTTTTTGAGAAAATTCTTCTTGGATTCGGTGTGCATCTAATATTGTTGGAACACGTGTTCCAATTAATAGTAATTATTTTTTATATTAGCCGAGTATATTTAATTCAAGATGTCCCCGTGCCTGGACAACTCGTTTGATGACTCGCAGAATCTCAAGAGTGACCCATTTACTTGGTTTGCCCTTAGGTTCTATACTTCCATATAATCTTCCTGAGAATGTCCGATCGAGAGGCCACTGTCCTGAAGCGAGCCTCTTCTTCATGATAACATCAAGTGCATCATCTATTCGCGTATCTCTTGCGTAACCAAGCTTTGTCACAACTGCCAATCCCCGTACAATATCATAGAAAAACTGAGGGAATGTGAGCATCAACCACTGCTTCTGTATGACTCTGAATTCGTGGTGGTCAGATCTATAGAGCCTATGCATCAGAAGGAATTCGACACCGCGTTCGATTGCCTTCTTCATTCTACTGTTGAGACACCTCTCTGGTGTTTCTGAGAATGCATCAAGGGGCGTAATAGTGCCCATAAAACACCCATGTGTGTCTTTCTTATGAGCACCCCAGTAGGGACATAACCAACCACCATCAACATTCTGGATCTCAACTAGCCACTCCAATGCATCACTTATTGCTTGATTCTTGGAGAATCCCAAACGAATGAGTGCGAGCGTAATATTTCCTGTCAAACAAGATAGTTCCGTTTCTCGAATCTTTGCAGGTGCCCATTCTTCGAAGCTAGGCATAACTTTCATCTTTGCGAAGTTTCTCTTGCGAACAAATTCGTACTCTTTCCTTGCCCCTCTCTCCATAAACTCCACAAACCCCCCATCATCATGTTGGAATTCAAGCAAGTGGCTGACTGCACATTCGATTTGTGGATTACTACGGCTCATTCCAAACATACCTAATAGCATGACTTGCCAGTATGATGACTTGTACTTCGGAAGATAGGGCTCAACTTTAGATTCCCAAAAACCTTCGAGGTTTTGTTTGCCCAATATGGTCTGGGTCACTCTGTAGTTTCCAAGACTGTTTCTTGCCTCAATCAACTCAGAATCGCTGCTCTTGTAATCAAGGAGGTCTCTCATTGTGAAGAATCTGACAGGCGGATTATCCTTTTCTAAGAGCCAATCCATTGGAACGGATTTTAGTGCAGACAGCCAATCGTTTTTCATCGCGCTCTCCTGAAAGCTAGAAAGCCTTCTCAGTTGAAGCTAATGAAGTCACCGTTTGGTGAATATCAGCAATTTTAAGGTGGAGTTTGATTTAGTAGACATTATGGTTCTTTGCAGGTGAATGGAATGACAAATAATATCGGACCGAGACTAAAGGTCGTTTCTGTGTTCATCTTCCTGGGATTCCTTATGACACTGGGAATGACTGCCACGACACTTCTCAATCCCGGTGGGGGAAACCTCTACGAAATACGACCGATTGCCAGTATGATTGCTGATCTTGTTGGTGCCTCTGCACATGACATCAACATCAAACTTGCGAGTCTGGTGTTTGACAACTTCTTCATGATAGGGTATCTAGCAATATTCTACGGGCTCTTTCTATTGACAAGAGAGAATGAGGAACTCATCGCGAAGGTGGCCTTTGCACTTGGGAGTCTGACGTTCATCTCTGACCTAGTCGAGAACGCATTTCAGGTAGCACTATTAACGGGAGTCCCGAACGGTTGGGTTCCAGCAGACAATGTGTTCTCATCGCTGTGGGTGGTCATGTATGTGAAGGACATTTCGAGTTACATGGCTGGCTTTACATTCATCGTGCTGCTCCTGCTCTCCCTGAGCAACCCTGTTGAAGCCAGGACTGCAAAGATTGTCTTTGTGATTCTACTTGGACTCTATGTGGGTCTGGGAGTGGTTGCAATCATCGAACCTTCGTTCCTAGTGTTCAGAAATCTCAGCTTCATGATTGATTTACTCGTCGCGTCAATGCTCTTCCGGAGGATGGCTACAAACCTAGGATGACATCAAACTTCGCTGTTTGTTGAGCACAGCAGCATTTGGGAGATTGATTCCGAAAACAAGGCAATAGAAGAATGCAGCAATCCACTGGCCAATTAGTACGCCCCAAATGAGCGCTATTGAAAACGTGAAAATCATTGCTAAGAATGCAACAATAATCGCGACCACGATTCCATTCTTCTCCCTCTGCAAGAGATATCTTGTAAGCAGCATCTGTACGAATCCGATCGCATACATGATCCCTACTATAGTCAACCAGAGAATATCAGCGCCCGGTGGGCCAAAATATAGTGTCCCTCCGATTATCAGTATTGCAGACAGAACCTGGACCATGATTGCTATGCCTAGTGGTGTTCTGACATCAATTGAAAGTGCAGCGCTCTGAGTCATAACCTGTCAACCTTAACGAATATTCGTTTTAGACACTCTTTAACATTGCCACCTACGCTAAATATGCCCAACACCATTGCTTCGAAAATTCCTTTTTGTTCAACTATTTTTCGAATATCGGATGCACTTATATCTCAGCTATTGCTCGTATTTCAATTGCACAAACTAGTTTCGATAATAAACAATGTACCTTTGAGGTTACGACTCGTTACGTGGTCGAGTCATGATTGACCTTGTCTACATTCTGGCATCTGTGTAGTATGCCCTCCGTTTTTGGCGTGGGGCTGCAGGAGGAGAGAGGTTGAGTAAGAGAGAGCTTGGTCTGCTTGTTCTAGTGGCTACTATGTGTATCATTATCGCTAATCCTATGCCAGTTGAAGCTGGTCAAATAGGTGTCGCACCTGAAATTCTTGGAGCATCAGCCTTCACAGAGTACTTCGTACCGAATGATGCACCGGGAATGCCATCCGATGAATGGCTGTTTCGAATTGGCTGCTTAATCGAAACCCCCGATGGAGATCTATTTGAGAATCTTATCGTCGCAGCAGAACCTGCAGGAAGACCTGAAGAAGCCATTCTACTCAATCATGTGGGCGGTGGATACTTCCTGAATGATCCTCTGCCTTGGGAGGGACATTACCAACAACTGGTGGAAATTGAAGGCTTTGGAGTATGGATGGTGACAGCTAAAGATACAGACGGTGATAGAGCATTCGCTCTGACAAATGATCTTGACAAACCTGCTTTGGCACCAACTGTTGAGAACATTCGGTATAGCTATACGACAACACCAACTGTTTCCTGGGATCCTGTAACCTTTCTTGTCGATGGACAAACTGTTGACGCATTATACCGTGTACGTTTCTATGACTTAGTCGGTAATTTCCTCTTTTGGTCTAGCTATCTCTCAGATTCTTCGTATGAAATTCCCTCAGGTGCGTTTGACATTACAGAGCCATTCTATGTGCGAGTTGAAACCGTGCATTACGAGTTGGGAATTGAAAACCGTGGTAACTCATTCAATTTAATCGAACCAGGAGTAGCACCCGTAATGGTTAGTGCTTCTGTGTTTACAGAGTATTTTGACATCAACAATGTTCCTGATATGCCCTCGGATGAGTGGATGTTGAGTGTTGGTTGTGTTCTTGAGACCGCAGATGGCAAACCTTTCGAGAATATCGATGTTGTGGCATCTCCTCTTGGAAGACCGGATGTTGTCGTAGAATTAGTACATAGGGGTAGTGGCTATTTTTTGAACGATCCTGTGCCTTGGGAGGGGTATTATCAGAACCTCGTGGAGGTTGAAGGTGAGGGCGTTTGGGTAGTCACAGCAACAGACTCTGATGGTGATTCTGCATCGATGACTACAAACGACCTTGACAAACCTATTCTAATGCCAACAGTGCAGAATATTCAATTCTGTGGTTATAGTACAAATCCAACAATCACATGGGACCCATTATATTTTGATGTGCAGGGAGTACCACAACAAGCGAGTTGCCGTTTACGTATACTAGATTCTAACGGGAATCACATTATTTGGTCCAGCATCTTTAAAGCCACGACATATGCACTAAATCCAGGAATACTCAATGGAGGGGACTCCGTTTTCTTCCGTTTCGAGTCTTTGCATCTCGAATCAGGAATAGAAAACCGGGGTAACTCCTTCTGTGAATACACCCCTTTGGAATCGGTGTATTTAGTACCGAGTCCAACAGAAATTCCTGAAACCGATTATGACCTCATCCAAAATGCGTTGGATATCACGATGCCAGGAGAAACCATCCAGCTTGCTGCTGGTGATTACTATGTCCATAGACCTCTGGTCAAGGACAGTTTCTCTGGTACAATTAGAGGTGCTGGGAAGGACATTACTAAGATTATAGCTACCACAGCATCGAATGGTGATTTATTCGAGAGAATATACGCACCAGAAATGGATGGTTTCCTTGATAATGGAACACACAGAGGGTCTAAACTCTATACAACATTCCTGTTGTATCTACCACTCTGTCAACAGAGTGTTATCATTTCGGACTTGACGTTGTTGGTGAATAGTGTTGGTATTGCTGAAACATCTTATGCTTATTATTCAATCACGGGTCAGACAGACGATTATACTGGTATCGGAAGTAATCTTGGCTATGTCATCTATCTTCTGACAACACCAGAATGTGATTCAACTTTGGAGAACGTAAAGATTGTGGGTGCTAATGATGGATCCAATTTCTGGGGTCCACCATGTCACGGAGTAATCATTGATGCGACTCTCCTCCCAGAGGAAAGCAATGGTGGTATTCACGTTGTTAGAGAATGTGATTTCATAGGTCTAGGTGTCAATGCCTATCAGCACACATTACAGAAGAATGCACGGGTGTCTGTTGAATCTTGTAATTTCATATACAGTGTGCGTGGCGTTGCATCCTTCTGGAATATGGGCACTGAATACTACATTTCTGATTGTCTATTTTCCACACTGCTACAATACGGAGTTTGGATTTCTGACTCTATTGATTGCAGTTTCGAGTTGTCGTTCAATA
>CAZPWM010000145.1:0-6165 GCA_964590575.1 uncultured archaeon | reverse complement strand
ATTCAAAAGATGGTGTTATTGTTATCATACGTCTTCTGACTTTCTCTTTCAAGATGGAGAGTTTCGCTATGTCTGATCGAAAAGATGTTCAAACATCAAGTACTGTTGAAGCCATCCGAATGGCATCCGCTTCTGTATTAGGAACATCAACTGGGCTTGGTTATCCAATTGGAAGTGCGATTGGTGCGGGTAGTATGTTGGGGCAGCATTCTGCATCTGTTTCTATGAACATAGTGCCATTGATTTTCACTATTCGCGATACCTTGATGTCTTCTGAAGGTCTGGAGCTTCTCTCAATTGAATGGAATCTCGACAGAACTCCAGGGCCTGATGTACTACCTGAGCAGCTTGTTGTCGCTGGCGGTAGAGAAGGAGGAGTTGGTTCTCATGTCTGTGTCCTAAGTTGGGAAAGGGGAGTTGTTGACCCATTCAAAATTGATGATTATATGAAAGTCCTATCCAAAAAGATTGCAGATATTGAAAGTGCAGTGATTAATAATGACTTGAATTATGAACTAGAAGGGCTCGAGGTTATGACACAATTTGCAGACCGCCTGAACAGTGTATTGTTCGTGGATATGCTCGACCGTCGATTTCAAGGCTCATGGGACTCATTGCAAGTGAAACCCGATCATGTGGATGTTGACTTAATAGCCAAGATAGCCATCACTGATGATTTTACACAGCAACCGCCTGGGCTGAAGATTATAGGTCGTAAAAGCCTGGAATTCAAATTGCCAAGTGTATCGGATGAAAAGCTTGTCGCTCATTTCAAGCGACGCGTCTTGACCCCAAGTGCCATTGATATTTTGACCAAAGTTGTCCCCGAAGTGGGACAGGCATTATTGAATGAACTGAACTACTATGCGTACGCTATTGAGGAGTCAGAGATAGTGGAAGGTGTTGTTAACGCCTTGAAAGGTTTTCTTAATCAGAGTGAGGTTGCTCTAGCAGATATTGATGCCCTTAGACCTCGTATTGATGAGTTTGTGAAGAATCTTGAGGAATCAGTCAATGCATTGGAGCATATTATAGAAGTACATCTTAGTTCAGGACAATCGCTCACGGTTGAGGACCATAAGCGTGCGTTATCTTCTGCAGTGTCTGAACATAGTGATATTTCATCAGGGATAAAGAACATCCTTGCTATGGATCTCGTTGAGCGAATCATGAATTCAGTCAGTCGAGAGTTTTATGGTTCAGGCGAAATTCGAGCATGGGAACTCAAGAGTACCATTAGATATGCTATTGCCTACGCTACAAAAGTATCACAATATTTCTCGAAGGAGCTGAATCGCTATCTGGTGACCAATGCTGCGAAAAAAGCATTCTCTACAGCACTTCGTGACTTCCAGAAAGAAACCCTTCAGGATGAAATTGGATCTACCGATCTCACACTGTTTAATCTGTTTTATGCTGAGATTCAAGCACAGCTTAATGCTGCTTTCTCAAAGGAAGCATTTCAGGGGTCTGACTATAGTGACTTCAAACAACTCATGGATGGAGTCACTCGGAAATTGATAGAGTCCTTCAAGACTATTGACGTATGGAATTTGATTGGGTTTGAGAATGTAGCTGATATTGCGAGAAAAGAGATCACTCTCAAATACTCCATTGCTGATTCTGAAGAACTGACAGAACATGGAACCGCTCTGATTGCCCTCCTTGATGAGTTTCAAAATCTTGTATCTGACATCATTCCTGACGTAGCTGACACACTCCTTTCAAAACCATTAATTCGCCGCATCATTGACAAGATGCTTTCCGAAGAAACTAATCTGATTACTGAATTAGAATCTGCAGTCGCGGGTGCTGGTGAGCGTCCCGATGAATGGAGGAAGGAAGCATCGGAATGGGTTGAAAGCTTCAAGATGGCTTTAGATGATTCAATGACTGACCCACAAGCCCTTCTCACAGTGTTGAATTCTATTCACGAGATTTTTGGAGAGACCGTTACTCCAAGTGCTATGGTCGACCGTGCGAAGTATGAAGCTGACCTACGAGAACAGGAATACCTAGCACGTGTTCAAGTCTGGGAAAACGAGTGTCAAGTTATCGAGTTGGAGAATGATACTATCCGTGCTCATAATGCAAAACGAGAGGAACTACTCACTCATAAGACTCAGCAATATGAGGCGCGAGTGAGAGAATATGAAATCGCCTTGAATGACTACATGGAAAAACTAGAACGTCATCGAGCTGATGAAGCTACAAAAATCGCAGAAGCCAAGGCAGCTGCAGAAATTCCTGGAGCTATTGCTCCGACTATTACCCAGACACCACCACCTCTTGAGCCGGTGAAACCTCAAACCATTGATGCAGAGCTAAACGAAATTAAAACACAATATCCGGTCAAGGAAGAAAAACCGCATCCTCCAAAACCCGCTCCGGATCCATCACTCAAGTACTACCTAGAACTGCGAGATTTGCTTCAGAGCAAGCTCGACCATTTACGAGAACGTGAAAAAGATATGGAGGCTACTTTTGCAAAAAAGGTTCTTCGACTTCAAGCAGAAGGAATCGGCGCCGCCTCAATGATACTAGTCGATATAGGTGATGAATTCGTTGAGTATCTTATGGATTCGAAGGTGCGTGGTCTAGGGAAATTACTCCCAAGAGTTGCTCGCATGTATCTGCGGGATCCAAAAGAGGAAGGATTGTTGTATCTTGTGACTTATGAACATCGTGCAGGCGAGTTGACTGTTTCAGTGGGGAGCACATTTCTGAGGTGATTGTAGATGGCAAGCTCTTGGGTATTAAAGACACGTCAAATGAGTGAAGCTGGTAAGGAAATCCTACTTAGGGAGGCACTAGCATCCCATATGCGAAGTACGAGGGATCGTCAGATGTTTCACGAGCTCCTCAAAGAAACCCAACCACTAGAGGATGTTTTTTCATTCTTTGCTGCATTCTATCTCCATAGCTATCAGGGTATTCGTCTTCTTAGTCCCTCCGAGGAACCAGGTGCTGGTAGTGAAATGAAGGATGAACTGGGAGACGAAGAGCGTCGTCAGCTCGAGCTTGAAGTTCGACAACTATTCTCAGATAAACAACGTCAAGAAATTAATGCTGCTAAAATTGCCAGTGAGTTGACGATACATCTTATTGACAACTTGGGTGGGTCTACTTCATCTCCTGATAACAATAACAGAATCACCTCTATAATTAAGAAATTCTTGAATCAAATTCCTGCTGAATACAACGGCAATCACGATATTGATATAATTCTGGAAGTCACTGGATGGGGCCAGCAGTGGCGTCAAGAATTGTACGTCAAAGCGTCTGGATTGAAAGAAAGCTCGCTCTCTCTTAGAGACGAACTACAAAGAGAACATCCCTCAGAAGTACCTGAAATAACAGTGCTTCGAATGGGGCTTGAGAAAATACTCGGACATGTAGAATATACAAAGGGTCGTCTTCATGATGTGATTATTCCAATACAAAGCTGGAATGCAATTGCTTCCGCCATCTCAGAGAGATTCTGCAAACCTCTTGATGCTCTCAAAGGTCTAAGATATGCTCACGAGATACGCTTAGGATTGCTAGAGGCATTGGAAGATGAATTTGATATTCCAACAACATTGGATGACTATGAATCTAGAATGGGTCAAGTTGTGACCCATAAGGCAGCTGATATTCTCACCAAAGATCCTGATTATGTACTCGAAACAATTTCGAGTTTCCTCCAAGTGAGTGTTGATGACATTAAAGCGCAACTTCGCAGAAAGGGCATAAGCGATCCATCAGTCATTGGCCCAGGTCTGAAGTCGCTCACCAATGAAACCATTTCGGATTCATCAGAGCAAGAAGTCAGCAAAGAAGAGATGGAGCTGTTAGAGCGTTCGCTAAAAACTCTTGAGAAGTTTGAACGAACTCTTGAAGGCCCTGTTAAAGGAATGCTTCGTTCCAAAGGAATGAGGGCAACAGAACTTGACAAAATCAATATTGATGTTTTCACTAAGAATCGTGCAAAATTAGTTGGTATAGAAATAGAGGTGCTTGAAGCTTTAAACAAGCAGATGCGGGTTCCCCCTCCGGATGAAGTCATACGGCTTTTGAAGACACGGGAACAGGTTCAAAGTGGTGCACTGAGTTCTCTTGGTATTTCGTCTGCCCGTGATTTCAGCCAACAAAGAACAGAAGAAGAAACCATTCTAAGTCTGAGGCTTGATTTCATTTGGCATTTTACGATTGGAATTCTGACTAATTTAACACGTGTAGTCGAATCCTATATCCGATCTAAGCAGGATCTTCTTCGAATAAAGGCACTGTTGAAAAGCATTTACGAAGACACAGATATCACCCTGCAATTTCTCAGAGAAGAGATTTTGATTGATCTTGCTTCCATGCGTATCTACGAGATGAAGATTCTATATCCGGAGCTGGATGCTAAGACAATCTGCACTTGGATGCATGCCCGTTTCTCCAATAAAGACATGATGGCCGCAGAGAAAGATCTTGAGAACTCAACGAGTCCAGTCTTCGATGGAATCGTCAATAAGTCATTAGATATGTCTAACTTGGAATTCGACAACTATGCAATTGCATATGACATCATGCATAGGTTCCTGAAACAGGAACGCTTAGGGAAACTAGCTAAAGAGGAATTTGCTTTTGAAGCCAAAGAGAAAGAGAAACGCAGAATAGAGGATAGGAAAGAAGGTATAGACGTCCTGATGTACCTCCACAACAAAGGACGCACTGTTTTTCGTGCAATAAGTCGCGTAGGAACAAAAGGACTAGAATGGACTCCAAATGATACAACCAAATGTGCCAACCTACTCGCATACTATATCAAGACAAACCGAGGACGGAAAATATGCACTGCTTGTGGAACAGTTCCAAAGGATAACAAGTGCTCACAACACGGTACAAACTACTTGAAAGACACCTCAGACATGGACAATCTGTCAGTATTCATAATGCGAAGCCTCTTCGAAATCAAAGAGGGTCTAATAGGTGAAGGACGGGGTGCTGAACCTATGTCTTGGGACAAGGCTAAATCCACAGTGGAACGCGAGATTGGAATACTCAAAAGAAAGGGCAAGTTGACTTCTAAAACAAATCTGAAGGAACTTATGCCTGGGGAGATTAACTATATAATTGGCCCTGCATTATGCGCAATTGTTGGTAAATACTTCAATGAGTCCTTAGGTTATGCAGCACGCAGAGCTGATATTGCATAAGACTAGACTCACTGACTCCTGACATTCTGCGAAATCCACGTAAGATAATCCATATTCCCCCACTCAATAGGAAGAACAACATACTCAGGGACCTCATAGGGATGGTTTTGTTTCAAGAGGTCCCACAGAACCTCAATATGTTTGGTGTCTGTCTTCATAATTAGTAAGGCTTCATTATCATTAACTATCTCATCTTTCCAATGGTATATACTTGTCACCTTTGGGATGATATTAACACATGCGCACGCTCGTTTCTCAACCAAAGTTTGGCCTAACTCTTCGCTAATCTTTGTTGGACAAGTCGTGAGCGCTACTACATAGTCCGGCATGGAATTATACTCATACGATTACCATATAGCAACTTCTGTTTACTAACTTATACTCAAATAAAAGACCTCTTATGAAATAGGATCAATCCATGTAGAGGTGTTTTTCATTGAGCCTAAAACAACTCGAGTTTTATGTTGCTTCATTCATACTACTAATCCTATTCGTACCATACTTCGTAACAATTGAAACACTGCTTGGTGGTTCAGGATTGCGTATTCTAGCACCCCTTTGGGGTCTACTTGTTTCTGGAGGCATTCTACAAATAGAACTCCCTCTATCTCTTACCTTGGATTACGTGCTCTTTTGGGGTTGGAATTTTCTGTATCTCTTCGTCGTTTTAATTTCTCTGAGAAGTAACGATGAGCTTACTATTCGGGGTTATGTGTTTCGAGTTGGTTTTGTCGTTCTTTTGCAGATTCTCACATACTCGTATATATTGATGAATCTTGTAAATGGACCTCCGACAACAATTATTCCCCTACCAATCCCCGCAATTGTAGCTTTCATACTTACTCCACGAATAATCGGTAAACGATATGGTCTTTGGAATGAAGGCTCGTCCTCGCCTGATTAGTGAGATACTTAATCAACTCATAAATCGAAGACCATTTATACCAACTCTAAATCTCGAAGCTCTGGTGATTCTGTG
>CAZPWM010000144.1:0-6194 GCA_964590575.1 uncultured archaeon | reverse complement strand
CATATCTTTTCGTCAGGATATATTGAAGGACTATTGAGACTAAATCAGCTTGTGAATCCATGACAACCCAATTGGATATCTTGTCTGTAGTGCATATCTATCTAATCCGGATAGAGAATCGTGATTTGTGATTCAAGAGGGGATAAACTAGAACCACCTTTTTTTCCTTCGCTGCTTCTTCGACTTTACGCCAAGAAGACTTCCCATTATCTTGATGGGGGCTACAGCAATCTTCGCAACGGTCTTGACGTTCTTGACCGTGCTATATCGCTTGTGATGAGTTTCATGCTGCTCCCAAGACATGACCTCGAGGTTCGAGGCGCGGTTATCGAGTTTGTTTCCATTCTTATGATGAACTACCTCCCCGGGTTGTAGGTTACGTCCAATCACATGCCTCTCAGCGACCCACCTATGCACAAGCATTCCAGAATCTGGGAATCGATAATAGCCATCTTCGTCGATGAAGTAGTCTTCACGTCCCATATTCATTCCTCCTACAGGACACGCATGTAGCAGCGCCATACTTTTGGAAGCATATCTTTGTTATTATGACGATGATATCAATCCGAGATGTCCTTGTTTCCCGGTCAGTATGAGTAATCCATCAGCAAAACTCCCTCGCCATGAAATGTAGTCATGCCCCCCCCACTGAACTCATGATAGTGTACGAAGTATCCACTCTCTAGAAGCACATCCCGTAGCTGGTGGTTAGCCGCAATCAGAATGACTTATTACAATTCGAATAGGTTATGGAATAAAGCGTGAGTGGCAAGTACGAGAGGAAGATTGTATATGAAAAGCAATGGAAAGGTCATGTTTCTTTTTGTTACTGTTCTTCTTGTTTCTGTTTTACTGACATATACTCCCCTGAATGTCGACCACCAATTGGCAATGACTGACGGGGCAGGACAAGAAGGCACCGACGGGACTCTGCGAAATCAGAACAATAATGCAGTTACTGCAGGTATTGACCACGACCCCATAAAGATCACTGGGGATCAAGAGTTCCAAGACACTGCTATCCTTGAAACATGGGGAGGAGAGGGTATTGTCGGTGATCCATACATCATTGAAGGTTATGACATCGACAGAAATGGAGAGGATGGAGATTGTATTCTGATAGCGAACACTACTGTCCATTTCGTAATCAGGGACTGTTTTCTCGCAAGGGCAAATCAGAGCAACAGAGCAGGAATTTGGTTGACTAATGTATCGAACTGCCTTATTGAGAATAATGTGTTCTTTGAAAATCGTTTAGGAATTTCTGGTAACACAGAGAGCTGTACAATAGTTGACAACACAATAATAGGCATTGCAAATGGAGCTCCAGTTGATTGGGCTATCTGGCTCCAAGATTCCAATTTTACATCTATTGTCGGAAACACAATGAATGTAACAGATTACGGTGTAAGGCTTAATTCGTGCAAGTTTTCTTCGATAGAGGACAATACAATTAGAGATATCGACAACAGGGGAGTGTATGTTGAACAGTGTCTGAATGTTTCCATCATAGATAACGAGTGCATCAATAATAATGTCGGAGGAATCTATGTAGGCAGTTCTGATAATAATGTGATGACCCGTAACTTTTGCAATGGTAGTCTATCTGGAATCTATGTTGTCAGCTTGACAGACGGTGTAATCTCCGAATGTACACTGACAGGAAACGCAGTGGGTCTACTTGTCACAAATGCAGGTGGTATGCTTTGCACAAATAACATCATTACTGATAGTGAAAATCAGGGAATCCAAATTGCTGGAGCATCACCCTATAACGACTATTTGTGGAACACATTGAAGAATAATCCTGTTCATATTGAGTGTCTTTCACCTGACAATAACATAGAATATGGGTATTATGACGACTATTCAGGGTTCGATCAAGACAATGACGGTTTCGGGGATGTTCCCTATTACTGCGATGGAACTAATCCTGATGCGGATTATCATCCATTGGTATTCGAACCAACAGTACCAGTATGGGATGCTGGACCAATTGATCATATACTAGAGTTCGGCACTGATTTTCAGTATGCCCTTGATGTCAACTCTCTCTCGCCAATAGATGATTGGTACATCAATGACACCTCACAGTTCATAATTGATGATTTTGGAGTTATCAACAACAAGGTACTCCTCGATGTAGGAGTCTATCCATTGGATGTGACCGCGACATCTGTATACGGGTTGTCAATTGAAGGAACTTTCACAGTTACTGTTGAAGATACAACGATCCCCATTTGGATTTCACAAGTAGAGAACAAGAACTACAGCTATGGCGATGAAATAAAAATCCAGATAGCAGCTTGGGATCTCGCAGGTATTCAGAGTTGGGTGTTAAGTGATTCTGGGAACTTCACTCTCACTGGGTTCTCATACGCGGATACCGGAGTAGCAACGATAACCGGGAGCGAGAACTTGGCTATAGGAGTATATCCAATCTCTCTGAGTGTCTATGATGTACATGGTAATGTGGCAATAGCAGAGTTCACGGTCACTGTGACTGAACAGACTCTAGGAGGGACAGATGGGGTTGGATTCATCGTGTCCTCAGCAGGATTAGGGATTGCTGTTGTAGCTTTGTTGTTGGGTCTTGGAGCATTTCTTAATACTCGAAAGGAATCTAAAACGTGAAACTGGATAACCAGAGTACACGACCCCACACCACTTACATCTTGCAATCTTTACATCATCCACTGCAATATAGATTGGAATCGATTCTTTACTTTCCTTCAATTCCCCTTCTCAGATTGGATTATGTGTGAGAGGATATATCCGTTCGCCTTTTCCGGATATTACGAGAAGTCGGGACTGAGTCAGAAAAGCATCACGAAATTGCACTTTTGAACCCTAGCGATTGTCAAAGTCGAAGAATAGGGTTTCTTTAATATAAATAACAGTTAAGAACAGCTATCAAGCGTTCGGAATTTATCTTAATCTTTTATTTTTAATATAAGCGCCTATGTGCCCTTATTCATCATGAACCGAGTTTTTAGGTATATTCTGTACCATACAATATCTATGACAGATCTAGAGGCGGTTCCCGGAGTGGGACCAGCAAATGCAAAGAAGCTTCACGCTGCTCATATCACCACAGCCGAGCTCCTTGCAGTGCAACACGTCCTCGAGCTCAAGGCGAAAACAGGGATATCCGAAGGCACAGTTTCCAAGATAGTCAGGAACGCCCAGCAACTGGTAGCCAAGTACACCTTCCGGTCGGGTCTTGAGGTGGAACAAGAGGCTCTGGCACGCCCTCTGCTCAAGACAGGGTTGCATGAACTAGATGAGCAACTAATGGGAGGACTTGAGATTGGGTCCCTTATCGAGTTCTATGGCAAGGCCTCCGGTGGAAAGACCCAATGGTGTTATCACCTTGCAGTACGGGCACAGCTTGCTCTGGAAGATGGAGGGCTTGAGTGCGCTGTGCTCTGGCTCGACACAGAGAAAGCCTTCAAGGCAAAGCTCATCCGTGCGAACGCTGTTCGGTGGGGGTTGGACCCTGACATCGTCCTTGGCAATACCCGCACAGTTGAGATCGTGAACACTGCACATTTGAAGAACATGTTCGACAGAGTTCCACAGATGTGTGCTGAAGAGAATGTCCAGCTTGTCGTGGTGGATTCCTTGACTGGACATTTTCGGCAAGAGTACACAGGGATAAGTAATCTTGCCCCCAGGCAACAGGCTATCAACTCCATGCTGAACCAGATGCGTCGGGCGGCCAGTGCTACTGATGCCATCTTTCTGTACACGAACCAGGCCATCACGAAGCCAGGAATGGGTCAATTTCAGCAGACCAATGCCCCCATTGGAGGACACATCCTAGGGCACGGGTCTGACTATAGGTTCATGGTGTCTGTGGCTGATGCTGGTCGTAGAAGGATTGTGCTGAAGGACAATGCCGGGCTACCTGACTTCGAAGTGAGGATGAGCTTGGGGTGGGGTGGATTCTACGATGATGCCTATGCCTTAAAGCGGGAGGAAGAGGCTGTAAGGGATTACCTCGCAGCTCATGGTTATTCCACCCGTGTTGACGAACCAGTCAGAGTAGATGCACCAGAGCAGGAGGAGGCAAGCGAAGGCACGTGACTGAGGTCAGGGTGTACAGGTGCAGTGCCTGCGGGAATGTTGGTTACGAACGAGTCACGGACAGGGAGACAGAATCACACTGTTCACTGTGTGGTACAATTGTTTCCGGTGAGGAAGAGATGACCTATGTGCCCACTGAGGAGGAGGCTCGGAAAAGAGCAGGAATGCTGGCAATAAAGGCTCAAACTGAAGTACCCAGAGTTGTCATGGGCGTTGGGCTCAGGCGACGAGTCTTAGAGATCGTTCAGGATCTTGTGAGCATGAACAGGGGTTGGCCAGTCCCTCTTGAGCACGTCCTGACCGATTGCAATGACGCAGGTATCACTCGGGAGCGAGCCATACATTTCCTTGATGTGCTTACGAGTGAGGAACTCATCACGTACGATGACGAAACGGTCACAGTGGTCATATAGTGCTCAGCTCATCGATTTGCTTGAACAATCGGTCGATCCATGCGCCTGTTTCTTGGACAATGACATCAGTCCAACCAGGGCGGAGAGTTTCCAATATTGACCGAACAAGTTCCCTAGCCTCACTTAGGAGCTTCTTCGCGATCTCGGTGTTTTCTTCATCCCTCAGGATGATTGCTGCTCTTGCAGTAAGGGCATACGCCAAGTCTGACCTGACTAGTCGATTCTGCTGGTCACACTCCCTGAGTAGTCTGAGTGCCTCCTCCGCAGCAATCATTGCATCTGCTCTTCTCGTCTGAGATAGCCGAAGTCGTGTTAACATGACAAGTGCATGTGCGAGCCCTCTGTGATCCTGCGCCATCCTGTATTCCTTGATCGTTGTGAGAAGCTCAACCTCATCTTCCTCAGGACTCCCACTACTCTTCTCAGATGATGCCCTTCGGACAAGCTCATAGAACTCCTCAAGGTTCACAATGTCATAGTATGAGAGAGGACCACCATCCTCGACCATGAACTCCTCAAGGTCCTCAGGACTGCTAATCTCCACTAGAAAGGAGTCAATCTCTCGATTCGCTGCATCAGGTTCGACCCTCGTCAATACGGCAACATGTCTTCCCCCTCTGACTTCCAAGTCTAGTCTACATCGAGGTTTCCCCATTCCCAGTCCCATGAGCATTAATGTATCTCTGAGTGTCTGAAGGGTTTTCGGGAATCCAGTAATGTGCTCAACGGGAATGATTTCCCTCACAGTATCTCTGAATACATCGATGTGCTGGTCGAGGTTACAGGTAAAGTCCAGCTCAAAGGTGAAGGTCCGGTCCATCCACACTTGACTTGACTCTGGTGATCTGATGTTCCAGAGGAGTGCGGCTGAACCATCACGAGCCTCTGAAACTTCGATACACCATGATCCCTTGGACCAGTCATACTCAGCCTCATTCAGCGCTAGGACTGCTTCTCTCAGTCGGGGATAGTCACTCACCCGGGCAAACTTGAGTCCCTGGAGTTCACTAGCATCGATCTCCACATCGTGACGTGTGTTGCTTGCGATGTCTATCAGCTGTTCACACTCTGCCAGGAGTGCAAGATCATAGAAATTCAACCTCATACCTGCGAGGAGCTGGAGCGATGAGTTTCCAGAGACCCCGCTCAAGTCCACACTGAATCCTGTGGCTTCAACACGAACAGTGAGTGTGACTGTCTTTCTCCTTGTCGTGGAGAGAAGATCATCACAGGTCCGAGGAACTAGGAACTCATCAGGATGAAACCTGCTTTTGCAGACTAACGGGCGCAGAAAGCTCACAGAGAAGGTCTCTCTCCTGCCCTTCTGTTCAATCTGACAGCCAGTGTAGTGGATGTCCTTTCGGTGGTCCCACTGTATAAGTGACCCTCTCTTCGTCCGCAGAGGGGCTCCTCTCCGGATGGGATGTCTGAGCATCCTGACCACATCCGACGTGTCCTTGAAGAGTAGTGTGTCTAGGACAGACTGGTTTGACCTATCCCTGAACTCAACCTCATAGGCTCGCTCCTTCGCATTGATGCTGACCTCACAGGTCACTTGTGTCACTTCAAGCTCGATGGACGCGATTTCTCTAAGGAGGTCATCAACGTTCACCTCTATGTCAACTGGTAAGATTGGTGGAGCCAACATCTCATCATGCAGGTCAGAAACATCATGGGGTTGTGTGAACCGCA
>CAZPWM010000143.1:0-6203 GCA_964590575.1 uncultured archaeon | reverse complement strand
ATGAAAATTATAATCGAGATTTCTACCACAATACCACCCATCAATACTGCGGTGAGCCATATATTTTCTTCATCAGATGGTCTGGGAGAACCTGTTGATGTTACGGGTGGCCAGGTTACCAGCCTTTCTATCACCCCTGTAGCGGCTGAATTCCCAAGAGTATCATTTGCATAGATCTTCAAGTAGAGAATTGTATTGTTCTGCTGACCTGGAATCATAGCGTTCCAAAAATCTGGCAGGTTCTGGCCCATGGTGATATTCCGCCACAGCACATCGACAGAGGTACTATATGAGAGCGTGACTTCAGAAACCTCCGAGAGGTCATTCACCTCAGCACCAACCTCAATATCATTGAAGGGAGTAGGGTATTCTAAAATCGTCACATATCCAATGTAAGAGCCACTAGCTGGAACTATGTATACTGTCGTTTCTTCCGTTAGTGAAAATCCACTCTCGTATAGTGCAGTGAATCTATAGATGTATTCACCAACCTCTGTGGGTTCCAAATAGAGTGAAAGTATAGTTTGAGACTCACTCCATAGACCCTCACTCTCAATTTGATACATCTGAAACTCATTCAGTCTCTCAAGTTTATAGCTAATTGGAGCTTGACCTGAATATGTCCAATTAAGTACACGACTTTCCAACCCATATTCAAAATCACAGATTGACACTAGATTGATTGCTGGAGCGATGAACTGCTGGGGGAATCTGTCTACACTACCCGCTGTACCAGGTATTGGATATGTTCCTATTCCATCATATGACGACCAGTAATTACCGATATCTACCCCATTATCCCAATTGTTGTTTGATCCATTATCAAACACATTGTCGCACAAAATGAAATTACCATAAAGGATGTTATCTGCAGCGCCATAGATCAACTCTATACCATTTTCATAATCTGGGATGTTTCTTGCAGTATTGCCAATCAACTTACAGTCGTACGAGTTAGCGATGACATATCCTTCACCTAAAAGATTCTCAGCTCGATTTCCTACTAGAATGTGGTTCAGTCCTACCCAGACTCCAAAACCCATTCTAGTGCGTGTTGCTATGTTATTTTCAACGTAACAGTCGTTTGAGGCTCTAAGATAATACCCTGACATGCAATCATCAATCAAATTATTGGTCATATTACAATAACTTGAAGATTCAAAATATATTCCTCTTCCCATGAAAGAATTGATGTAATTTCCATCAACAGTACACTCAATGGATAGATTTAGCATGATTCCTCTATTGTCACTACTACCTCCAGTATTTGGTCTACTTGTGATGTAGTTACTCGATATCTCTACATAGTCTGAATCATACAATCTTATTGCATTAACTCCATCTTGATACGAAATATCAGGCCGTTGTAGGGTATTATTCTCAATTTTAGAAGAGCCACAACTAAGAAAATCTATGCCAATCAGATTGAATGTGATATTGTTTGATATGATTGCTCCGTTTTGTACATTGGTAAATTCGATGACATTTGTATCGACTGCCAGACTAGTTAGGGTGCAATTACGAACAACAAAGTATGACAAAGTATCACTGATTGAAATGCACGTCTGGCTGCTGCTTATTGTCTGATTCTCAATTATGAATGGCGAGGACATGGAACCATTCCCTTGCCATCCCTGGATAGTGAAATCCGCATCTGATGTTATGACAATTGGAGAATCGGAAGATATTGAAAAGGGCTCATCTAATTCAGGTCCATATGAATATGATATTGACTCTCCTTGAAAACTAATCGGTCTGATACAGGTGAACAACAAGCCAAAAGTGAGGAAACACACAATTGCCATCTTACGGAATCGATCCATCCCTTCCACAACACAATCTAAAGTTCCAAACCTTATCTATTCTCGCATCTTCTAGGGTCAAGTGGAGTTGACCATAGGGCTAATAAGGGAGCCCTAACTGAATAGATGGATAGAGTGAGCCAGGATGGATTGCGTTCTCGAAAACTAACATACGCTACTTTTGCGAGTCCTTTATAGAGGCCATCATCTTGGAATTTCCTAACCCTTCAGTATCAAATGAGGTATCTGGATATGAGTGATATTGCAAAGATTGAGAAGAAATGGCAGAGGCGTTGGAGAAAAGACAAGGTCTTCGAAGCCGACCCAGATTCCAAACGGGAGAAGTTCTTCTTGACGGTTCCTTATCCATATGTTAACGGTGCTCCACATATAGGACATGGCAGAACCTACACTATAGGAGACGTGATTGCCCGATACAAGCGAATGCAAGGGTTCAACGTGTTATATCCAATGGCATCTCACATGACCGGTACTCCTATTCAGGGAATGGTTGACAGGGTAAAGGCTGGTGACCCTATTGCAATTGAGCAGTACAAACGAGACCTACGATTGTATTTTGATACTGAAGAAAAGGTAAATGCTCAACTAGCTAAGTTCACAGACCCTTGGACTACAGCTTCCTTCTTTGCGAAGGCACTCTCTCAAGATTTCGATGCATTAGGGTATAGCATTGATTGGCGACGGGATTTTACAACCGGCGACAAGGAATACAACAAGTTTGTCGAATGGCAGTATCAGAAATTTATGGATAAGGGATACATCAAACAGGGAAATTACCCCCTGCTATACTGTCCAAACGATGGAAACCCAGTTGGTGAGGACGATTTACTCGAAGGCGCTACAGCCAAAATAAAGGAGTTTACAGCAATCAAGTGGCCTTTTGAGGATGGATTCTTGGTGGCTGCAACATTACGTCCTGAAACCATCTTTGGTGTCACCAACATGTGGATTCACCCCACGGAAAAGTATGTTTGGGCTAGAATAGATGATGAGAAATGGGTTGTTTCAGAAGCATCTATAGAGAAGCTGAAGTTGCAGGCGAAGGAAGTAGAAATCATAGAGAGATTCCCTGGGTCAAAGATCATCGGAAAGAAATTCAAAGCAATTCACGATGACCATGAGATACTGATCTTACCTGCAGAATTTGTGGATGTGAACAATGCCACCGGAGTTGTGTACTCAGTACCAGGTCATGCTCCATTTGACTACATTGCACTGAGAGACCTATGGGATGATCCTTCCGGCTTGGAAAAATTCCACATCTCAGCTGAGGATGTTCGAGGTATCGAAATCATCGGCATGATTGACATAAAGGGTTACAGTGAGTTCCCTGCAAAAGATGCTGTTGAGAGTCGTGAGATTAAATCCCAAAAAGAAAGTGAGAAACTAGAAGATGCGACACAAGAAATCTACAAGGCCGAATTCTATGATGGACTGATGAAGGACAACTGCCAGCAATTCTCTGGTAGAATGATCAAGGATGTAAAGGAAGACGTCGTTGCATGGATGAGGTCCATAAATAGAGTTGATGTATTCTACGAGCCAGATCAGCGACCTGTAATTTGCAAATGCGGAACCGATATTCAGGTTGGCGTTTTCGCTGGTCAGTGGTTCTTGGACTATACAAGTCCGGGATGGAAGGATAAAACAAGAGCCGCACTAGCATCAATGAAAATAATTCCTGATATATACAGAATTCTTTTCGAAAACACATTCGACTGGTTGACCCAGCGTCCCTGTGCACGCAGACGTGGAATTGGAACGAAACTACCCTTTGATCCCGATTGGATTATCGAGTCTTTATCAGATTCTACAATCTACATGGCTTACTACACCATTGCACATCATATCAGGAATAACAAATTAAAACCTGAACAGTTGACGCCTGATTTCTTTGATTATGTCTTTCTAGGTAATGGGACTCCAGCAAAAGTCAGTAAAGCAACTGGAATCGAGCCCACTTTATTGAAGACTATACAGAGTGAGTTCCGTTACTGGTATCCCAACGATCAACGTCATTCTAATCCATCTCATATCCCAAATCACTTGAGCTTCGCACTCTTTCACCATGTAGCAATCTTTCCTAAACAATACTGGATTAAGTGTATCAGCATTAGTGAGTATCTAGTCATGGCAGGTGGGAAGATGAGCAAAAGCAAGGGAAGTGTAATCCCCTTAGTAGAGATTCCAAAGAAGTATGGGGCCGATGTCTTCAGGGTGTATGCAATGGCTGCAGCAGAACCATCTTCCCTCATGGAGTGGCATGAGCGTGATGTGACAGCCATGATAGGTCGTACAAGACAGTTCAATGAGATAATGTTCAAGTATGCAAAGAAGACTCCAAAGATTTTCACTAAGAAGGACAATCCAAGCATGGCTACAAGGTGGATTTTGTCGCGAGTGAACACGACGGTGGACACTTGTACAGCATTGATTGACAGTTTCAGACTACGCGATTATGCGATCATCACGACTTCAGAGATGATTCGTGTAGTCAACCAGTACCTAAAACGTCCGGGCATTCCCAAAGAAGAACGTGATGCCACTATGGCATACGTATGCGACATTTGGGTCCGATTAGCTTCGCCACTAATGCCCCACATATGTGAAGAGATCTGGTCTAAAATGGGTCATGAGGGATATGTTTCTGTGGCAGAGTGGCCAAAGCCTAACAAGAAACTGATGGACCCAGATGTGGAGATTGCCACTCAAGTTGTTGAGTCTACTATCCGTGATATCCGAGAGATCATGAAATTGATGAAAGGGAAGAAGGCAAAGAAAGTTCACATCTATGTAGCTCCTGAATGGATGTTCAAGGCTATGAATAGCATTCGTGAAGATAACGTGCCTCTCATCATAGGCGATATCATGAAATTTTTGATGTCCAAGGAAGAATTCAGGGAATACGGGAAACAGGTCAAGAGTATTGTGGACCGCATTGCAAAAGAGAATGGGCTCTGGGAGCACTCTTCAAGTTCGAAGAAGGAGATGGCTGCTCTGAGGGATTCTGCGGGTCATATGAATTTAGAATTGGGAAGTGAAATAATCATACACAGTTCAGAGAAACCTGATTACGACGCACAAAACAAAGCACGTTTTGCTTTGCCTGGTCGTGTTTCATTGTTCTTAGAGTGAGAGGGTTTGCAGCTGTTACCAAGAACTTGGACAAAGTTGGACATCGCTCTAACGGCTGTTTGTTCAAAGAATGTATTTGTATGAGCTTTTATTCCTCCATCATCACTACCTGACGAATCTGATGTTTGTCCACAAAGCCTACAGATATGAACTCGACCCGAATAACTCCCAGAAATCAGCTCTTCTTCAACACGCGGGAGTCGCTCGTTTTGCATTCAACTGGGGGCTTGAACAACGAATCACACTCTTCCAGACCAATATCAGTGCAGCACAGTTCACTGATGCCATGAAACAACACAAACTACTGAACAGTATGAAGAAAACCCAGTTTCCATGGATGTACGAATGTTCAAAGTGTGCCCCACAAGAGGCTCTTAGAGACCTGGATAAAGCCTTCAGGAATTTCTATCGAGGAAGGAAGACTGGAAAGAGGATTGGATTTCCTAGGTTCAAGAGGAGAGGCGTACGAGATAGTTTCAGACTGACTGGGACCATACGGTTCGAAGGGCGAAAGCTGCAACTCCCCCGGATAGGAAAAGCACGGTTGAAGGAGAAGAGAGAGGGATACTATAATGGACGAATACTATCGGTCACGGTGAGGAGAAGAGCGAATCGATGGTTTGCGTCAGTTACAGTAGAGGAAACACTGGCAAAACCCACTCCAATACAAGGATTAAAAGTGGGAGTAGATCTAGGGATAAAGACCCTGGCAACACTCTCTGATGGAATAACTTTCTCAAATCCCCGAGCCTTAGGAAGACGACTTAAGAAAGTGAAACAGTTGTCAATGAGTCTATCCCGAACGAAACAAGGGAGTAAGAACCGAGAGAAAGCAAAGCTCAGACTTGCAAAGATGTATCTGAAGACCTTCAATATCAGACAGGACACCCTTCACAAGTTGACCACCTATCTTGCCAAGAGCCACGGCACGATAGTGATCGAGGACTTGCATGTGTCAGGAATGGTGAAGAATCGGAGGTTGGCTAGAGCCATCGCAGATGTGGGGATGTACGAGTTCAGAAGACAATTGGAGTACAAATGTCAGTGGTATGGGTCACAGCTCATCGTAGCACCTAGGACCTATCCTTCATCAAAGACCTGTTCAAGCTGCGGGAACAAGAAGAAGGAATTAGCACTTTCACAGAGAGAGTATATTTGTGAAGCATGTGGAATTCGGGTCGACCGTGACCTGAATGCTGCACGTAATCTAGTCACCGTCAGTTTGCCGGAGACTCAAACTGCCTG
>CAZPWM010000142.1:0-6275 GCA_964590575.1 uncultured archaeon | reverse complement strand
CGTGGACAACACGGAAGTGCTCTAGTAGGGCTGGGATGTCCTCTGCAGTTGCATTACGCATGGTGAGACCGTCACCAAGGTCTTGAGGTTTCATGATACCTGAGTGAGTGGAACTTCTTCTTATAACTTGCCAACTCATGAGATGGTTCCAGAAAATATGGTTGTTTCACGGGCTCTTTCTTGCTTTCAGAAAGGATGACATTTAACCATCCAGCAAGAGCAGGGGTGTCTTTTGCGCGTATTTTCCGCATTATGAAACCGTCGCTGAGGTCTTGAGGTTTCATGATATAGAAAAGAAAGACCCCGCTTCATATGATTTACCACTCTTCTAAGTGGCACATTAGTTAAATTCTCAGAGATACATATTCCTCTGATAATCGCAAGGAGACGAAGGTTACGAATCGAGGATCTGCTTTGCCATTGAAAGTGAGTGCGTTACTTATCGTAAGTTGCATTGTAATCTTTCAGGTGAACGCTGCACCATTCCTCCCTTGTATTGACGAAGACATTAGTCTGGAAGGACCTAACAACCTATGGGTTAAGACTTACAACTACACAAATAATATTGAGCACATCTATATGAGTCGAACTGAATCCGGGTATGTCATAAGTGGAACGTTCGAAACCATAAGCAATACTGACTTCCGTAATGGAACACTCTTTCACATCGCCACTAACGGGTCTGTTCTGTTTCAAAAGACCCTGGGTGGTGGGGACGAAGATGAGATATATTCTGCAATACAGTGTGAAAATGGGGATTTTGTGATTGCTGGAGACACTCTGAGTTTTGGCGCAAATGAAACTGGTGGGCCCAGACTCTGGGTTTCACGATTAGCGAATAACGGGAGTGTTCTCTGGAATAAATGGTATGATGACATCCATTGGGGGGGTAACTCATTGGCTGAATGTCAAGATGGCAGTTTCATAATAGCTACTACAAACCCTCAACTTGTTCGTATACACGCAAATGGTTCGTTCATTTGGTCTAGATCCTATGGGGATTGGGACATTTCAGATGCTAATAGCGTGGTGGTATGCGATGATGGCGGGTTTGCCTTTACTGGTCTAGCTGATACAGATCCAACAAGTGAGATAGGCTATCAGGCTTGGCTTGTACGGACTGATTCGAATGGAACTATGCTCTGGAATCAAACATATGGGAATGCACCATTGAATATTGGAAAATCATTGACCCAGTGCACTGATGGTGGCTTTGCGATTGCAGGAGAATCAGGTGCCTGGATGTACTTTCCCAGGTTTCCTTGGTTAATCCGAACCGATGAGAATGGAAGGATGCTGTGGAACCAAACCTATTCGACAGGTTATGCTCACTCTGTTGGGGAGTGTTCCGATGGTGGTTTCGGAATCGCTGGTATTGCTGCTGAAAGCGGGGCGTACTCAACTTGGGATGCTCTGTTTGTGAGGACTGATGAGGAGGGTAATGAGCTCTGGCGAAGCATCTGCTCAGGACCCGACCAGGATCAAGCTCTCTCGTTGGTATTGAGTGAGGATGGTGGATTTGCTGTTGCTGGGTGGACCAGTCAGGATTATTCTATCACGACATTCCTTTGGCGGCTCTCAGATGACTATGTTACCCCAACACCAACACCAACAACTACGGACGGGTTAACAATTCCAATCGAAGTAGTATGTGCAATAATCCTTGGTACTGGTATTATAGTTGTAGCTGTAGTTGTTTGGAATGGAAATAAATCAGCCAAGGAAATTGTGTAACTTCACTCTTTGAGAAGGGCAAACTGGATTTGACTAATTAGCTAAAACAGCACCTTGCCTAATTTGGCATTAATCACAATGCCACCTGTGCCATATATTCTTTAACCTCTAGCGTGTTGCTACATAGTAAGAGTACAGGAAAAGCACAAAGAAGAAACCAAACAGGAACACGTTAAACAATCCTGCAAGCACAGGAATGGTCGTGTGTACAATCATCATCCACACCATGGACAAGAGAGCAAACAGGGTAAAGGCAATGTCACCAATCACGAGGATCTTCACCTCTTCCCATGAGGCTGCTCTGTATCCAAACAGTGCAGCAAATCCAAAGCCCAAGAATGCGGAGCCCATCACTCTCCCTGCTGCCGGGTCAAGGAAGGGCCAGCCTGTGGCGTCAACGTAGAACTCAGGGCTCAGGAAGAATAGAAACCCGAAGATCATGCACACTATGAAGTGGAGTAAGAATGTGTATTTCAAAACGTTAGGAATATCCAATCACGAACACCTCTCTACCTCGATTAACGGTCAATCGAAGTACTGTTAGTGAGAACTGACCTTTGCTAAATGCGTTCGCAAACTGAGCTAATGCAATAAAACCCTCCTGTGATTCTAATGGAACTAATACAACTAGCCCGAAACTCTTACCTCGATTGCTCAAATGAGCCGCTTAACGAAGGGGATTGTCTTAAAGTCCCACTCTGTTTTCAAACGTTCACCTGTATCGCGGAAGCCCATCTTTAGCCAGAAGTCGTAGGAATTCCACGGCACCCCTTGTGCATTCTCAGTTGTGTCCGTTTCTATACGTGTCAGTCCATCCTTGATTGCCAGACTCTCGACGTGTTCAACAAGAGTCCTTCCTACGCCCTTTCCCTGTTCAGACCTCCTGATGTCCAGGTCATCGATATACATGCACTCAGGATATCTCTTGAACACGAGAAATCCAACTATCTGACCTCTATTCTCTGCAACGATGACCTCAAAGTCATCCTTTAGTCTGTTTTCCACTGTCCATATCTTTCTCAGCTCATTGACATCTCGAAACGTTGCCCACCCGGGTGCTGAAAATCCAATCAACTCCTTCTCAGTCGTAGAAGCCCGACACGTATCAGCGATGGAGGGTATGTCCTCACTTCTAGCCTCACGAATTGTTATCTCGTTCACGCGAATTAGAACGTGTTGGATGCACTTATGTTTTGGCAGTCACGACAAGGATAGCCGCAAGACTTCATCCAACCAACAAATCAAAAATGAACGGTCAGCGCGAAACATCTTAAGGCAGCTGAGAGCCTTGAGATGAATATGGCCGCCATTGAAATAAACAGGCTCTCAAAGTATTATGATGGTCTTCTTGCGGTTGACGGGATCTCCTTCGAAGTGAGCAGAGGGGAGGTCTTTGGATTTCTTGGGCCAAATGGGGCTGGAAAAACGAGTACAATCAGGATGCTTGTTGGCCTCTCTAAGCCTAGTGATGGCACAGCAATGGTGGCTGGCTATAGCATCACGGACAACATTGTGGAGGTAAAACGTCGTGTAGGCTTAGTGCCCGAGGTTTCAAACCTCTACGATGAGCTCTCAGTGTGGGACAATCTGCTCTTCATGTCTCAACTCTACCATGTACCACGACATGAGCGTCCTGGACGGGTCAATGAGGTTCTTCAGTCATTTGACCTGATAGATAGGAAGTTGACCAAGTTTGGCAAGCTCTCAAAAGGTCTGAAACGACGTGTTGTGATAGCTGCATCGTTGGTCCATGAGCCAGAGGTCCTCTTTTTGGATGAGCCTACTGTAGGCCTTGACGTAGTGAGTGCGCACTCACTGAGGGAGTATATTGAGCGACTAGGCACTCAGGAAACGACGGTCTTCCTGACTACTCATTACATTGAGGAGGCTGACCGCCTCTGTGACCGTATTGCCATTATCGTTCAAGGAAAAATCGTGGTCCTAGACAAACCCGAGGAGATCAAGAAGCGGGTTCGAGCGCAGTCCATCATTAGGGCAGAGCTCTCTCGAGTACCAGATGGGTCACTGCTTCAGGGGTTGCGTGAACTTGGTGAGCTGGAGTTTGAGGGTCGGTCCATACGCCTACAGGTCGAGAAGACAGGCGAGTCCCTTAGTGCCCTATTCAACCTTGCAACTCAGGAGGGAGTTTCTGTGGAAGCCTTAGAGACCGGACGACCGACACTTGAGGAGGCCTTTGTGGAACTAACAGGAATGTCAACAGACAGATTGCACGCAGAAAAGGGCGGTGCTCAAAAATGACATTGAAGAACGAGCTCAGTG
Source organism: uncultured archaeon (assembly GCA_964590575.1). GTDB lineage: Archaea > Asgardarchaeota > Thorarchaeia > Thorarchaeales > Thorarchaeaceae > SMTZ1-45. Next base: position 2,261 of record CAZPWM010000142.1, on the reverse strand, counting down.
GGATCTACTTCATTCTCTGGAAAGACCTGCGCGCATATTACTTCAAGCCGCCCAACATAAGCTGGGGCATTCTCTTCCCACTTGTACTCACTCTGGCATTCACCCTCCGAGACCCGACTGGACTCACCACACTTGCCCCCGGTCTCATTGCGATGGCTGCTGTCTTTGGCACAACGAGTATGGAGGCAATCGTTATCACTTTCGAAAGGCGCCAGGGTTCTCTTGAACGACTCCTGCTCGCACCCATATCGATACGGTCCCTTCTGGTCGGAAAGGTCTTGGGTGGTGCGGTCTTCGGTGGAATGATATCTGGAGTCATGGTCATTGTTTCCGTTGTCCTCTTCGGGATGGAGGTCATCAACCCACTACTCTTCTTCGGGTCTCTCGTTCTGACACTGCTGACACTGTCTGCACTAGGCGCGCTGGTGGCGGTCTCGGTGACAGAGGTCTTTGAGGCTCAGACGCTCTCGAACTTCTTCCGGTTTCCAATGGTGTTTCTCTGTGGGGTCTTCATTCCAGTTGAAACCATGCCTCTTCTGCTCCAGATGGTTGCCTACCTCTTGCCCCTCACTTACTCAGTCAACGCCTTGAGACTGAGCACTTCTCAAGCTCTTGGGTTGGTAGATCCTCTGTTCAATGTTGGAGCCCTTGTGCTGTTTCTGTTTCTCCTGCTTGGTGTGTGTGAGTGGGTTCTGAGACGCAGTCTGAAATGACACTCTACTACGTTGTGACCTCCTCTCGCTTTGCGGTCTCAGGGATAGTCATGATGAGTACGGTCGCTATCACCATCACCACCACCAGGTAGACGACTGAGTAGAAGTATGATGGTCCCACTCTCAGGGTCTCCAGGAGGATGGTGCCCAGGAACCCACCAAGGTTGCCAAACCAGAAGGCAAGACCTGTACTAGCTCCTGCTAGGTCCGGACCCACTGTCTTGAACTCCTCGAGCATCGAGAGGGCAATTGGCATGACCGCAATCAGGAAGAACCCGAGAATCGCCGCTGACACATATGCCATCTCTTCAGTAGCGCTCGTGCCCAATACCCACGTCGCGATGATTCCCACTATCAGGGAGACCATGAGGAATGGCTTTCTCCTCTGCACCTTGTCTGAGATTGCGGGAACAACGATGGCTCCGATGATGCCAAACACCAGGAGGAGGACCATGACGATAGCCGGGCTTCCCAGACCTGCTGTGACCGGGATTCCCAGACTTATGAGCAGCTCCTCGATGATGGCCGTGAGACCGATGAATATCCCAAAGCCCGCGAAGAACCCGATGGAGATGAACCAGACATTCCTGTCCTTGAGCATGCCTCTGATGCTCGGGGTGACCTCCACCAGTACATCGATGTCCGGGGGTTTCGGTGGTTTGTCCCGTGCCACCGCAAAGAAGGCGACGGTCAGGATGACAGCCAGAATTGTGTCCAGGTACATGATGAACTCGACATTAGCCTGTGCCAGTGGGACTGTGAAGCCGATGTCTCCGTAGAGTGGCGCAGTCCAGAGGACCATGCTGAGGGCAGTTCCGAGGAGCATTCCGAGCAGCATGAACAGGGTGCTGACGCCCGTTGCCAGTCCCCGCTCGCCCTTTGGGAACCAGCTGACGCTGAGATACACAATACAGTTCTGAATCATGACGGAACCAATGGAGAGACCGAACTGGCAGACGAAGACGAGGGCAAAGTCGTTGATGAGGAATATCCTGAGGGTGCCGAACAGGACCTGGATGATCGCTCCGAGTCCGGCTACCATGACGAGGCCCTTCCGGTCAGCGAGCCAACCAACGGGGATGGACAGGATGATGAACGCCAGCGGTTGCGAGGCGGTCAAGAGCACGACGCTTGGGTCACCTGCTGCCAGTCCGAACACGGGTGTGACCTCATTCCGGATTAGCGAAAAGGTAAGCCACATCATTTGTCCGACCATGAAGATGAGGCCAAAGACAAGAAGCACAGCCCATCGGTATCCATACACACGAGTTTCCTCTGTCACGCAAAAACCTTCTACGAATTTGTAAATAAAACCTGCACAAAACTGCCTAAAAGTTATTCCGACTTTCAAAGATAACATCGCGAATCAGTGAAAGTCAGCCAAAATCTAGAATAAAGTGCTGAGAGAAGTATTAGAGGATCTTATAATTTCTATGTGACTACCTCTACGCGACGTCTCCTCATTTTCTTGCTTTAAACTACACCACTCTAAGTTTCTAGACGGTATGAATATCCCTTATGATGTTACACTTCGACATTCCCGCAAGT
>CAZPWM010000141.1:0-6428 GCA_964590575.1 uncultured archaeon | reverse complement strand
GTTTTCGTAATTTTACCATTACTTTGTCGGTATCAAGCCCATTATTCTGTCGATGTGCATACTCACTTTTGAGTTCTGCAAATTGTCTATCTAATCGACGAATTGATTTGTTCTTCTCTGGTTGTCTGAAATATCGTGTTTCCCGTATTTTTTCTGGAGTAACAAGCGTTGTGCAAGCTGCTTTTGCAATTCCTAGATCAATTCCAAGAACAGCATATGGTAAAGATGATTCACCTAGTTCTGGTGTAGCAACTCGAACTGCAATCGTCACCCACCATTTTCCAGATTTGTCTGTGTACACCTGCAATGCCTTCACATCCCCTCGGGCGAGTTGATTAAGATGGAATGGTGAAGTCTTGAGGGGAATTAGGAGTCTATCATGGATATGGTTTCCATTCTGAGAGGTATCAAGAGAATCACGGAGATCAATCCACCAACGAGCAACTGCAGTCTTCTTTCCAATCAGATAGAATCTTCTGTTAAAGACCCATCTTGGAATCCTACGGGTTGCATTGGATACAGTAGGCCTAGATGTTTTCCTACCCTTAATACTTCTAAGATTGAGATAACTCTCATAGAGCGCAACTGCAGTCTGCCGACACTCAATCAACTCGTTCGTAGATATCCTCTGAAATTTCTCCTTGAAATCATGAGGAACGGTTTCTCGCTTATCCGTATCTGCGTAGACTTTGAGAGCAGTTATCGTAAGTTTGTCAACTTCACCATCATTGATTTTCAGACAATTACGCCCAATCAATAACTGGTCTTCATGTTGTTCAATGACGCCAAGAAAAGCACGAATGACTCTAGTGTCTCGTCCGACAATCTGTCTAAGCCGCTGTTTGGTTCTTTTGGTCATTGCATCCCAGTTTATGGGAATCTTGACCGAAATTGTCACACCTTGAGACCGAGCCATCGCCTTTCACCTTCCTAATAAATTTCTGACCTGTTTCGGTCAGTTGAGTTCACTCCCATTCTTGTTGCGAACGGGGCTTTTGAACTCCTATCGGTGTATACTTTACAACCTAATAAATTTATCAAGCAATTATTTTAACAAATCATTTGATATAGATATTCTATCATCTAAAGCCATGAAAATGGAATATTTTATTTAGATGTCTATCTAATATGGATATGAAAATTAGCCAAAAATATCGTAGAGTTGTGTTCTATGTCTGGGCGAAGAGGGCGGCCCAGAAAGCCGCTCCCAATGCATCCTAACAGAGTCCTGTCGCAGGCCATCAAGAAGGGGCTCTCAACAGCAGTAATCATTCAGGGCCGAATCAAGAGCAAGATCACCAGACATCTCTATCAGAGTTCTCTGAAAATCTGGAGAAACGCTGCAGACCGACATCGAAGATCCTCTGACTTTCAGCACATCTTGGATGCTGAGAACAACATCCGGAAGAACGGACTCCAGATGCTCTTCGAGAAGGCGGCAGCCTATGGCAACACCGAGGTCCAACGAGTGAAGAGCTCGGATGACACAGTGGGACCACTGAACCAGCTGTTCAATATCGGTGGAGCCACACTTAGAGAGTTTGCATTAACAATGTACCCCTTCCCTAACACTCAGGAGCTACCGTCTGGGAAGATGGGATATCCCCAGTCATCTCACGGACCCGAGGTAGTACCAACCCATGCAATTCCTGAATTAGACTTCATCGACTGTGTGAGACAGCATGTCCAAGTCCTATGCACACAGTGCTACATCTTCGATGTTCCCAACAGGGACGCAGCAAGATACACGAACCTGTTCCTCCTCAGAGTACGACCCTATCTTGACCGTATATATTCCGAGGGACAATGCGGTCTGAAGGACTTCAGATCGGGAACCATGCTTGTTCTGAGAGAGATCAAGAATGAGATAGCTGAATTTTACAGTGTTCGAGGTGGAGAAACAGAAACCGTCACCTCCAGACTGAAGGTGGAGGAACCAACCTTCAGTACTGATTTCTTTTGGAAGCAGATTGAGGAAGCCAAGAGGCGAGGTGTGGACTCGATGGTGACTGAAGAGGTTGACCGGCTTCTCAAGGGAGGATCCATTGATAGAGATGAGAAGGGTTGGCCACTTTCCTGCCTCACAGAGAGAGACGTACGATACATCTGGAACGTGGCACTTCGAAAGGCGCGGAAGAAAGGATCGCAAGTGCATCGACAATTACTGAGTCAGTTTCCCAGCTTTTGGGACATCCGTCGGGCTATTTTGAATGATGGAGAGGTGGATGGCAAGGATGGTTACATCCTCTGTTCTGAAACTGGTGTTGACACAGAGGTAGGACCTGGACGAGCTGACATCTTGCTACTACGTAGGGAAGCAACCTCCAATGGTCTACGTGCAGTCTGGCGTCCAGTACTCCTCTTGGATCTGAAGACTCGATTAGGTCTTCACTGGTCCTTGTCATCCTCTGAGAGAAAGTCTGACTCAAGGAAGAAACATGGTCTACCAGCAAGAGTGGTGGCTGGTTTCGACATAAAGACAAGGTCACTTGATGAAATAGAATGGGCGTCAATCATTGGGGCTATACCCAGCGCTTCGATGTCCGAGCAGGTACGATTGTATGCAGACGCCATAACCAAGTCCTATGAAGAAATAGTAGATGAGCCATGTCCATCCATTCCAGTAGGGACACTTATTGTTGATGCTGAAACCGACCTCCGAGTTCTTCGTTCTTTCCTTCGTACTTTCGTTATAGAAGTGTATGAATCACTACCAGACGCAGAGCCTGATTTTCTGCGAACAGTCTACCAATTAGTTCCTCAGGAAGACTCACCTCGGGCAGCTATTATGATTCATCAACAAGAACTTCCCTTCACATCCAATCGAGTTTCTCTACCACCAGTTTGGAAACCTCCATATGATCCTCTAGAGGGAGCATATGGTAGCAAGAGAAGATTCATCCTCAATGTATCGGGAGCATCTCCAACATCCAGTGGCAAATCTGCAGCCCGAATCTCAATGTATTGGAATGGATTGCAACTCGTCAGAGAGATTGCAGTTGCAATGGAAAGTCCTGACATTTTGTGGTTCGACCTTGCAGACGAGTTCAATGCAACATCACTAGCAACAGCAAGACTTCACCTACGACCAAGAAACAATTCTGAAGATGACCAGTATCGCGTACAGTCAGATGAAGTTCGGGAGCTATTTGAAACGATAACAGTGCACAGACTCCATCAAGAGATTCAGGATTACATATTCAAAAATGGAAATCCACCAAACTTAGAAACTCATTTCCAAAAGAATCGCCAGGAACTTGTTGTTGTCAGTGGTTGGGATTGGATTCAAAGTGGAACACCTGGACCTTTTCGTGACAAACTGAATCAATTACTTGCTACAATCTTGGACCAGATACCTGATGAAGAAAGTGTGACCATCATATGGTTTGACTCTCCAGTCCCAGGACAAGACAGCTCCTCAGTCTACTCAACTCATACCCTACTTCCATTCTATCAAAACTCACCCTTGTCTGGAGAGGTCACTGAAATTATCTGGAATCTTCCAACAGCTCCGAGAAGTGAAATATGGCCATCAGATTGGATTTTACCATTTGATCCGATTGCGCCTTGCTATGATGAGATTCGAGTCTTACTACATCAAACAAGTCAAGGGTACGAAACAGCGCTGACACAAGTACCTAATTTGATAGGATGGTCGAACAGGTTCCGTGCAGAGATTTCGATGTACTCTGCAATAGAATCCAAGTTTCTAGAACCTGAAGAACTAGTGCCTGATTCAGAATCACGAAGTAGAATGAAGATATTGTCCCTGAGTTTGATTCCCTGGATTCTTGACTTGCACTCATCAAGCATAATGAAGACCGAGATTAAAAAATCAATAGAAATCAAATCGATGTCACCTGGAGATCAACCTCAAATCGAACCAACACTTCTTGAGCGACTTCGACTTTACGGAGGAGGCGCTCAAGGCACAAGAGCCTATTCCACTGTCACCTCGGGGCGAATAAATTCACAGAGGTCTTATCGAGCGCCAAGTGAGCTTAAGACCAAATTTCTCGCATCCTCTAAGACAGAAAGGATATCTCCAACTAGCAGAAGCACCTCATTTGGACAAGTCATTACGTTATCTCAACCAGAATTCCAGACAGAAGTGTTAGTCAGCGAAGATCCGTTTAATCGTGGTAGATTACTAGTTGGCATGTTTACTGAATCCACATTACCAAATGATGATGGGTTTGTATGGGCAAAAATAGATGTATTTCGACTCAGAGAAGTTCTTAGTAGTAATTCAGAGAATCTTCAAATCAGACACCATGCTTTTGTGGAAACTGAAGATAGTTTGTGGCTTTGGGAGAAAGACTCATTCGACTCCAAGTGGTCTTCAGTAGGAAATGTGGAATTAGTTAGCGGACTTGGAGGTAGGTTTGCTTTCCTGAATGGGATCAGAGTCACCCCTGATAACTTTGAATTCGAACCATTCACCGATAGATTTCCTGATGATTTTGATTGCAAAGCAAGATTACTACTCGAAAGATTAGCAAGTATCCTAGAAAAGACACAACGTGTTTCAGTAAAACTAGCAGAGGATGATATTCAATGTGAGATTGTCTTTACAGATTCTACTGCTGATGTTATCCTTCAGGTAAATCTGTTAGGTGCTTGCGATGTGATACGATTACTCAGATATCCAATAACCACAAAGAAATCACTGAGGACATCAGATGGTCAGCTACTGACTTGGAATCCCTTTGACGATATCGAGTATGGTAAGTTCGATAGCGTTCGTTCTTTAGTTGAAACAACTGCGCCTAAGGATGTTGGGAAATCCATCAATCCTATTTTGACAGACGTGCTTGAGCCTGTAGAAACAAAACTTGAGTTAATCTTGAAACATGATTCAGAGGTATGTCCAATAATAACCAGTAATGAAAGACAGCATGACAAATGTTGGCGGATTCTCACTCGAAACGAAGATATCCCGTTCATCAGAAAAATCAGTTCAGTCTTTTCAGGAAGAGAGATTTACGGCCTCCTGACAACAGGGAGACTTCGAGATAACAATAACATCTATACAATCGATTTGAAATTGGGTAGTGAACGAGATAATCCCGAGTTCTATGCTTATCATGAAGATAAGTGGATACGAAGGTTATTGCAGGAGAATGATATTCATCTCAAAAGACTAACTCCTGGTACTTTCATTGAAATTCCTGAACAGAGATGGACTCTGAACTTTTCCCTCCATGAAAACATACTTGAATGGATAACTGTATCAAATACAACTGGATTTCTGCTAAATGAGGGTACCTTCATCTATACATTAAATCCAACGCATAATCTTCATGAATCCATTAATGATTTCTCTCTCGCAATCAGTCGATATGTCGATATCAAGAAGATTACGAATTTTGGTGATTCAATAGATCTCCTAACCACACAACTGAAAAATTATGGATATGGTGAAAATCCACCTCCATGCAGATTGGAAGTCACACGTGATGAAAACACAATTACTATGGACTTAGTTCTATCAAGAAATGGTTCTCCAATTACACTCGTCACTGAATCCATCTTATTGAGTGGAGTATCTGATTATGAAGAATTCCTAGAAGTTCTTTACTACCGTCTTGAAGACGGTGACTTATCCGAGTATAATATTAGTAATATTGAATCCTTCCTCGAAAAACTTCAAGACCTTCTGTAATTACAATATCATTCCTGAAGTAGATTTTGGGCGTCGGCCCAATATTCTTCAAATACACTCGCACATTCAGAAGTTTCTTCAGCACTCATCTCAATGAAATGTCCAATCTTGTTTCCAATGTCCTTAATCGATTGAGTAAGATGCCATCCATGTGGTTCTGTAAGTAACCATCTATCATGAAACGCACTTTTATCCGCAATTCTAATTTCGATATTTGGTTTGTCTAGCATCAATCTTTTTGCACTTGCTTTGAATGCGTTCCTTTCTTCTCTACTCATATTTATCACAAGTGTAAGAAATTGTACTGATACATTCCTTGATGCACAATCGAGAGCGTGAAGTGTGTCTTCTGAAGGATGAAGATCGATAACTTTGAGGTACGATTGAGATTTTCTAATTAATTCCGTAACTAGTGTATATGCTTTCATTCTCTCATTCGGACCAAACCTTATGTTCGGTCCTTTCATTTTAATCACAATCAGAATCAGCATTCCCGCAAGGGTAAAAATGGATCCATATACACCAAGCAATGGTTCTTGGAATACGAAATTCAAAATTGCTAAAATTATACCAAGAATTAGAAAAGTTCCTGCAGATTTGTCCATCTTGCAGAGTTCTATGAATTTCTGGATGAAATTTGTGTTTTCGGTTAGTTTTACCACCCAAGTTCTAAACAATGTGATTGTCTAATTACTATTTCCATACCAGAATCTCGCCCTCCGCACCATTCTCTTTTTATGATTAACAAAAGGCTTATGGGTCT
>CAZPWM010000140.1:0-6576 GCA_964590575.1 uncultured archaeon | reverse complement strand
TCATACAGATTTGAATTAGCATAGAGAATTGTAAGATTCTGAATCCCATTTTCCCAACCGAGCGCTATTGTGATGAAATTTCGAAAGTGATACCCTACTGAAAATGATTGTGGATAGTCCATTCCTATCAGAGATGAATTGTACCCGTCAGGGTGATAAAGAGGAGAGAGCATTTCTTCTACTGTTTCAGGAATCGCAAGTCCATATTCTTGAAGTAGAGTTTCATTCACTAGTAATTCGAAAACTGCAACTCTCATAGCATAGCTACACCACACAGTCTGTTGTTCAACATACCCTTTCATTGAAACTCCTGCTATTGATTCATTGATTTCATGAATGACATCTGTAGATATTGGTCTAAGTTGACCGGTTGTTCTGTATGCGTCAACAATCTCCCATGGAGCAAGAATTAGGTCGATTGTACCAGATCCTACTAGGGCATTCCACATACCTTGGTCTGTCGTGAACCATTCAATATCAACAATGTTATTGTCTTCTGCATATGAGCTGGCAAGGAATGAATTCTCTATCTCGGATAAGATTGATACATCATAAGTAGTAAGAATGTGCAGAGTTGTTTCAGGAGGAGGTTTAGGTAATAGGTGTGGTACGACGATAATAGACGCGGATATGATAATTGCAATAACGAGAAGGACGTCGATTGTTTTGTTTCTGCTTAATTTGCCTCTCAATGCAGACATATCTAAGTCAATTAATCATCGAAGCTAATGTGAATAAATGTATTGAATTAAAATTAGAGACGGTTAAATGTGGTGTTGTCTGAATGCTAATATAGAAAATAACTGAGCATCATTGAAAGATGTGTTGTCCTGATGTCAAAAGGCAATCTGACATATTGGCGTGGGAGTAGCTTCTACATCAATCCAACCTCCCAGTGCATGAATGACTGTTTGTTTTGTGTTAGAAACTTTGGTGACGGTGTGTTTGGATTCAATCTAGTTCTTGATGAAGACCCGACAGATGCAGAACTCATTGAGGCAATTGATAACACTTGGGATTCAAAATATAATGATGTGGCGATTGTTGGCTTTGGAGAACCTTTACTCAATCTTGATGCTGTCTTATCGGCGATTTGTAGATTGAAAGAGCTGACTGATGTGCCTATAAGGATGAATACTGACGGACAAGCACATCTTCTCTACCCAACTCGTGATGTTGCAAAGGAACTTGCAAAAGCTGGGCTTGACCGTATACAAATCTCACTCAATGCACCGGATCCCGACACCTATTTTCGACTTTGCCAACCCAAGCTTGGTCGAGGGGCTTTCGAATCGATACTTGAATTCACGGAAGAATGTAAACCTTTGATGAGGGTTGAGTTATCTGCAGTTGATATTCCTGGTGTCGATATTGACGCATGTAGGGGTTTAGCTGAACGATTAGGCGTTGGTTTTCGTGTCCGTGTGTTCAAGGGTCCTGAGGGTACACTTGAGGGCATCTTACGTACTCTTAGCGCCTAACCCACTAGTGGACAACTATATCTGGAAGGTATGGCTCCATAGGATTATGACTCTCCAGAAACTCATTGACGGACTTTTCATTGATACAGATGGCACCAATGGAGGTAATTACGGAGCCATCGTTCTTGAAGACGAGGTTGTTATGATTGACGCTGGGATGATTCATACAAAAAGTCGTGAAACGAAGGAGTTCTTGGAGAAAGAAATAGGTCTACCAATTCTCAAGTTAATATTCACTCATTCTCATAGCGATCATGTGTTTGGTGCTCAGGCATTTGAACCTGTAAGTCTTATCGCATCCATGCCAATGCGGAAACGTTGTGAAGAGAACTTGGAGAACGATTGGGCACCAGAGACCCTGAAGAAGAATTATTTCTCGATGAAAGATGAACGACCCGAGTTGTGGGACGCAATACAAACCCTCTCGATACGATTGCCAGATATTGTTTTCAAAACTCATCTCCTCCTTGGTAATCATGAGGAAATCTCAGTCAAGCTTTTGGGTGGTCATACTGCAGGCTCTTCAACTGTGATTTCACACCCTCATAATGCTATCTTCATTGGAGACCTAATTTTCAGTGGACAGTTTCCATACGGGGGCGATCCTACTTGTGATCCTGATAGATGGATAATGGCTCTGGAGGAAGTCCAAGAACTAGGTCTTGAAACAATAATCCCCGGGCATGGTCCAGTTATTGGAATGAACGAGCTAGAAGAGTACATTGGAGCGTTAATTGACCTGAGAGCGAATGTTGAAGATGCCGCTAGTTCTGGAATGACCGTAAGCAAGTTCATTGAAGAAGGTATGATTCCTCAGGAAATTGCCGCAGGGGCTGATAGATTTGCTGAGCGGACATTGAATCACTGGTTTCAATTCTATGGATGAGGGAGTTACGTGGATATTTGGGAATCAGTATCAATCGGAAGCTTAGAGCTAAAAAACCGGCTGGTCATGTTAGCTACTCACATGAATTATTGTGAAGAGGATGGTGTTGTCACAAACAGACTTGTGGAGTTCTACGAAGAGCGTGCTAAACATAAGCCTGGTCTGATTATTGTTGGCGGCTGTTATACCGAACATCTAGGAATGAGCACACCTACAATGATAGGTATAAGCAACGATGACCACATCGAGGGTTTAAGGAGATTGACTGATGAGGTTCATTCGTACGATGTTCCCATTGCAGCACAACTATATCATGCTGGACGCTACGCGCATTCAATTGTTCTTGGTCAACAAGCTGTATCTGCATCTGAGTTGAAGTGTCGACTTACACGAGAAACCCCTCGCGCGTTGACTCTTGATGAGATTACTCAGACCATTGATAATTTCGGCATTGCTGCAGATCGAGCAAAGAGGGCTGGATTTGATTCAGTTGAGATTATTGGTTCAGCAGGATATCTCATTAACCAGTTTCTCGCTGAGGCAACAAACAAGAGGACCGATGGGTATGGTGGCGACTTTGAGTCACGATCAAGATTTCCTCTCGAAATTGTAGAGTGTGTGCGAAAAACTATTGGTTCTAATTTCCCAATTCTTTATAGAATGAGTGGAGAGGATTTCGTCCCTGATGGGCTCACGCTTGAAGACAACAAAGTTCTTGCTCCCCGACTTGTAGAGAAAGGAGTTGACTGTCTGAACGTAACAGGAGGTTGGCATGAAACCAAAGTACCTCAAATAACGATGAATGTTCCACGGGGCGGCTATGCATACTTAGCTGAAGGAATAGCAAGTGTTGTTGATGTCCCAGTTGTTGCGTGTAATAGAATTAACAGTATAAGCGTAGCCAATAGAATTCTGTCTCGAGGCAAAGTTCAGTTGATAGGAATGTCAAGGGGTTTTCTAGCGGACCCAGAACTTCCTAGCAAAGCTCGAACTGGCCACTATCAACTTACTCGTCCTTGTATTGCTTGCAATCAAGGATGTCTCGACAAGGTTTTCATGCTTGAGCCTGTGACATGTGCACTGAACCCCCTTGTAGGCTTTGAAACCGAGCGAAAACTAGGTCCACCTGGTGAAGGTCGAATCGCTGTGGTGGGTGGTGGTCCTGCCGGAATGGAAACAGCACGAGTTCTCACGATGAGAGGATTCGATGTTGCAATCTATGAGAAGAATGAACGACTTGGAGGGCTGCTCCATCTTGCTGCTAAAGTTCCTGGAAGGGGTGAGTTTGCAGCATATGTATCTTACATGGAACGTGAACTCAAACATCTTTGTGTCGATATCCATCTAAACGAGCCTGCATCTATTGATACACTCATCGATGAAGGATACGATTGCGTTGTGGTCGCTACTGGCACTGTAGCTGGAGCACCAGCTATCGACGGTGTTGAGATGTCACATGTTACCACTGCTTATGATGCAATTGCACTCGGTCTCGACAACCTAGGAAAAGTCATTGTTATTGGTGGTGGCGCGTTGGGTTGCTACACTGCTCTTTATCTTGCGCCCCGTGCTGATTCCATTCACATCTTCGAATCTGATGAGGCACTTGGAATTGATCTCGGTAGAACTACTCGATGGATTATTCTGAAAGATCTCCAAGAAAAAAGAATTCACATACACACTAACGCTGAAGTAACGGAAATAGGCCACAAGTATATCTCAGTAAGTTCTGATGGTGTTTATGAGCAGGTGAGAGCACACACTGTTGTTCTAGCTACGAAACCCCAACCCCAAGACCGCATCTTGAAACTACTAGAACGAACAAACCTTAGGACTGAAGTTGTAGGTTCTGTAAAGGGCCCGATGGACTTGCTCGAAGTCATTCATGACACCTATAAGTTTGCGAACTTATTACAACTCTAGCACAAAATACTGCCTTAGCGGATATTCTTAAATTGGTACAAACGAGATTGCTCTAGAGTCTAGACGACTTGGAGAAACGAATATAGTGGCTTTCGATGATGAACCAACCAGTGTCATAACTTACCCGACCTTCTCTGAATTAAGTAATATCCTTTCACTCCATTTCGAGATAATGGATAATGCCCTTGAATTCGGAATGCCAACCTTTATAGTTCGTTGGCCTGATGGTGTTGTTGGCACCAATGCAAGACAAGATGAGATCTTTAAGGAACTAACTGAATTAACAAAACCACTCAAGGTGTGGCCTCTTGTTCGGTGGAGGAATAAAACAGCCGGTGAATATTTCATCCGATTTGTACCAATCCAAAAGCCCGGTCCGAGTAATAAGAAGATCAATTATGCATTGTTCGTGGCTACACTGGCTACAATTGCAATTGGTGGTCTATTACAGGCAACAAGCCCTGTGTTTCTAGCACTTTTCTATCCTGGCGGTTGGACTTTTCTAGATATAGCTTTTGTGACGATTACATTCATGCTAGCTCTCATGGGCATAATATTTACTCATGAGATGGGCCATTATTTGATGTGCAAACGGAAAGGGATCGAAGCATCTCTTCCATACTTCATCCCTGGTCTTCCTCAGATTGGTGGCACTTTCGGAGCTTTCATTTCTCAGAAGAGTCCACCAAACAATAGAGAGGAACTGATTGACATGGGCCTTGCTGGACCTCTAGCAGGTTTTGCAGTTACTTTGGTTGTGCTGTTTATTGGGTATCTGGTTTCAATTCCAGTCACAGCGCAACAGTTGATAGCAATTGACGAAGCATTTCCAGGCATGTCCGGTGAGCTGGCAACACCCTTTCTCTTCACTTTGATTGGCAACATTTTCGTAGACTTCATCCCTGCTGGCGGAACCCTATACATGCATCCTGTTGCTTTCGCAGCTTGGGTTGGTTGCCTTGTTACAGCGTTGAACTTATTTCCAGTTGCTCAGCTTGATGGTGGTCATGCATTGAGAGCTGTTGTAGGACCAAAATGGCACAAGCCGATTGGCTGGGTTGCGTTATTGCTTATGGTTTTGGCGCGGTTTTACTTGATGGCAATCTTGATATTTGCTTTGTCCTCAGGCGGGAATCATCCAGGTCCGTTAAATGATACAGTCAAGATTTCGAACGGAAGAATAGTCACTTTCGTATTGGCAATGATCATCCTTGTTGTGGCTATTCCACCACTCTGGGAGATGATTGGACTTTTCTGAAATAAGTTCAATCACCTATTTTGGTTCTGTTGGTTTTCATATTTATCAAGGGCTTGTCGAATAGCATCCCTGACGAAGGCAGGAAATGACTTCCACGAATCGCTGACCTCTAGACGTTCATATCTCTCTTGGAGTGCTTTTGGAACTCGAACCATTATGTCCGTCATTATGTCATTCTTCCTTACTATAATAGACGCTTCAGAGATAGACAAATATATAACCATTCGTATACTATATGTATACGGTGGTATACATTCGCATGACGAATGAAGTTATTCATAATGTTCCTGTAGAAATGATGGAACAGTTCATGCAAGTGCAAAAAAGAAGCAGGTTCTCCCGTACGATTAAAGATCAAAACAAATCTAAAATCAGTAAACCTATTTCGATAGGGTGTCACAACTGCACCTGCCACCTGAGTGAACACTGCTACTGGAAGGAAAGTCCCTGTGTTACATGCGTTCGCTCCCCGGCGTCCTACTACCGAATCAACAAGAACGACCTTGTAGATCACTGGCAACCAACACAGGAAAGCTGGATATCACGGAGGAATCTGCTCTCTTAACAAATACAGTAATGAAGCATTCCGCAATTCGGTCCTATCTGTCTTTGAGCATACGGGGTTCCTGAGGCTCTGGATGATCCCTCCCCTTCATCCTCAGGAACTCCAACCCATTTACTTCTAGAGTGAATATGCTATGTTCAGAGTATTAGCAATGATCACTACAGTACTACCAAGAAAGGCGTCCTATCCTGCTGTTTACTAAATAACAAAGTAATTACAAAAAGAGTGTTTGTTCCCGGATATAACCGGGAACACAAGATTATCTACCAGTCTTCTTCTATATAGTCCTCGAGACCCCAATCTTCGCCCTCTGGGATTCTCATGACTCCGAGTTCAAGTAGACGATCCATTACTTTCAAAGCTGCCTCATCAATCTGTGGCTCAAACTTGGCTCCAGTGATGACGAGCTTTCCTGAACCGAACAATAGAATGACTACTTTTGGTTCTCGCATCCGGTAGATCA
>CAZPWM010000139.1:0-6629 GCA_964590575.1 uncultured archaeon | reverse complement strand
CTGTGTAATGCTTGATATGTCGCTACGGTAATGAATCCCGGATTAGTGAGGTCTCTAGACACCCACTCTGGCGTTTGTGAGTTCTTCGGCAAAAATAACTCGACTAGTCTCTGAATCCATTGATCTCGGATAGCTAGGGTTGGGGCCAGAATCAATGTCGGTTTATTGATGCGGTAGACGACTTCGAGACCCAACACAGTCTTTCCAGAACCTGGCGCAGCAACAATATGCAATCTATTATCATCCAGATGACCCTCTAGCTCTGAGAGCACACGAGCTTGATATGGACGCCATGTAGACCGAAACCTAACCTCTTCAGGAAACTTCATCATTGCTGCTCTAATCCCATTTTCCCTTCTGTTTGCAAAGAAGCATCACCTGCTGGGTGAAGCCTCCCAGCTAACATGAGTTTGTAACTTTATTAAACGATTGCGCAGATTACCATCACTTCCTATGGAGACTTCCTAGAATAGACGAGTGATAATATTGTCTTTCTTTTCCAAATAGAATCCCTTTCTCATCTGCCAATTGAAACAGAGCAGAACGGACACGCAATGACTTTTCCCTCTTTGAGGTCTTCAATATTTTCCAGTGTCAATGCGGACCCACAGATTGGACATAACCAAGCATTGAGTCTTTCCTTTAGGTCATCGATAGCAGGAAGGATCATTGCCTCGTCCTCCCCTGACACTCTCACTGTACAACTAGCGCCTTTAATTCCAGATGGTCCCGAGATGCTGATTTGAACACCAACGCTCTTTCCAGTGTATTTACCTTTAGCAAGACCACTTATTTTCCCGTATACGATTCCATCTGTTTCCTCGATATTGCTACTTACTTCGAAGAAATTAGACTCATCAACTAACCTCAGAGATTTATCGAACATTTCTTCAGGAGTCCATTCTTTGACCTTAACTACAATCTCTCCATGTTGGTGTTCTTTTATTTTTAATTCAAAATTTTCAGGGCTTACTTGATCTGGGAGAAGCAAATCGCATACAGACCTGATTACAAAAGGCTTGGTGCTGAGTGTGTGAGCTCGCCCCTTCATATCAACGTACGACACACCTGCTACGATATCACCCCGAACACAGTCTTGTGTGGGTGTGAAATCGAACGTGGGGCTTCTGAATCCTCCTGGTTCTATCTTTGCGAACTGACGATCGTCATCACCTGAGATCTTTAAGGCTTGTTTTGGATATGAGATAAGATATACTCGAACATCTGTTATCATGTATTTTGAGTCATTCAAAACCTTGACCTTAAACCTCATCCTATTGCCAATGAATTCTCCTCCTCTAAGAGCTCGTATTCCCTCTGTTTCAAGATCTTTTGGAATAGTACTGATTGCAGATGCAACTCCCGGAATTGGCCTTCTATGAGGTGTAGGAGTATATCTCGGAGATTTATATCTGCGACGAGCCTGGGTTTCTCGCCACTTTCGTTCTTCTGCACTTTCCTCATCCTCTCCACTCTTCATCAAAGCCCAACAGCAGACGCATATGGCCCCCAATATTAGGTCTATCATAAGCGAGGGATCTGAATACTGCATCGTGACCTTGAGACCTCCAGATTACTAGCGCCCTATTGAAACAGCACAGAATGGACAACAAACGACTTTGCCATCTCTCAAATCCGCAACATTCTGCAAAGTAAGAGGGCTGCCGCACATCGGACAGAGCCACGCACTCAACCTTTCCTTAAGGTCATCGATAGCTGGTAGTATCATTGCTTGATCCTCTCCAGAAACCTTGATTGTGCATGAGGCACCTCGTTCATGGGAAGGACCCGTAACTGTGATTTGGACACCAACACTCTTTCCAGTGTATTTACCTTTAGCAAGTCCTGAGATTTTTCCGAACACTACTCCTTCTTTGACTTCTATATTGCTACTAACCTCAAAGAAATTGGACTCATCAGTTATTCGTAATGCCTTCTCGAACATCTCCTCGGGGGTCCACTCATCTACTTTGATGACAATCTCTCCGTGTTCATGGGATAGTAGTTTCTGAGCAAATTCATCAGGAGAAACCTGATCTGGAATAAGAAGATCACAGACAGACCTAATGACAAACGGCTCTGTGCTGAGAGTGTGTGCCTTGCCGGTCATATCTACATAGGAAACACCAGCAACAATATCTCCCCGTACACAATCCTGTGTTGGTAAGAAATCAAAGGTTGGACTTCGAAATCCTCCGGGCTCTATTTTTGAGAATTGACAATCGTCCTTATTGCCAGCTAATCGTAATGAATTCTTGGGGAACGAGAGCAGGTAAACTGTGACATCAGTGATCATGTATGGTGTGTCATTAACAACTTTGACCTTGAACCTCATCCTGTTTCCTACAAACTCACCGCCTCTCAGTGCCTTGACCTTCTTCTCGGCGAGCCCCGGTGGTCTATGTACCTGCTTAATAGCCTGAGCAACTCCTGGAATCGGTCTCGTTGATCTTACAGTTTGTCTTAGTATGGGATCCCTTGGTATCTCACGCCAACTAATGGTTGGTGACGGTCGTTTGGTTGATTCCAATCCAATTTCTTTTCTCACACTGGATGATATGTATTCTTCCTTTTGAGAACTGGATTCTCCTCCTGTGCATCCCAATCCTATTGCGATACAGGCTAAAAAGAGAAAGACTACAATGAGGATTCCGTTCAACAGACTGTCGATGAGCTGTAACATTAATTGCATTTATCCCATTCCCACCAACGATAGTGGTTGTCTATCTGTGTGAACTTGCGCAGGGAGCGCTTTAAAATCTCCGATGAACAGGAATAGATATCTTGCTTCAAGTCATCCCCTAATTAAAAGTAAGTCCGGTGTTCACGGGGGTGTGCAGGATACCAATCCTGAAGATTCGAGCTACAAGGAATTCATTCTATAGCATTATCGTCATCCTATTGGTTCTAATACTATACACTCCTCAAACCGCAACAGCTGAAAATGGTTTTCCGATTAGTCTTCAATTGGATTATGAATATGAAAATCGATATGGTTTCAACTCAGATAGTTACACTAAGAGCTATGATTTCATTCAATGGACGGATGATGCTCAGACCACAGTCGAAATTCAAATAGACTCAGAAGCGTTTGTTGTTCCGTTCCCTGATGGTGAAGTAATAGTAATGACAGGTGTACCTTTGTGGGCAGATATTTCTGATTGGTCTAGTGGTATGTTGAGTTTCAAAGGTCGGTCCTATGAGATTTCAGAAGGAATTAGAAATGGCTACAATTGTTGGTATCTCCACGCTGGAATTGATAGTCCAGACACATTTGATGGAGAATACTGGAACCTCTACTATGAACGGACTTTCGGTTTTCTAGTATTCTACGGAAACATACAATTCAGTGGTTTTTCTACTACCGATGTGACAGTATCTCTTGAAGAGAGCAACCTCGATAGTTACAAGTTTCTAGGTGGGATGCTAGAGGCCTTTTGGATCAAGCCATTACTGATATCTGGTATATTAGCAGAATTGGTATTCATTGGTAGACTTCTAGTAAAACGGAGGAGTAGAAACTAGATCTATCACAAAATGATGATAACCATTAGAACTCCAATGATAGTGAGAATGGTTCCTAACGCTATGTTTCGATTCACATCCTCTTCCAAGTAGATTACTGATAATGGAGCAGTGAACATTGGTGCAGATGCGATTATCAGAACTGTCACAGTTACTCCTACAAACTTGACTGCGAAACTGTATGTAATAAGGCTTAAACCAAGTGCCACTATACCTGTCAATAATGCGTGCATTATAGTTCGTCTACTTGGAAAAGTTCTTTCTCCTCTTAGTGTTAAGAGGAAGACTGGTACAAGTATCAAAGAAGCGGCAAATACCCGGTAGAAGTTTGCTTCGGCAGCTCCAACATCCTGTAGTCCAAATTGGAAGATGACATCACTTGCTGCCCAACAAAAGAAGACAAGAAATGCAAGAGCAAGACCAATCCTAATATCCTTCTTACTCCAACGTGTATCATTTTTGGCTTCATCTTGCTCAGCTCGAGCAATCATAATCACACCTGCCACAATAATGACCGCACCGATAATTCGTTGAGGAATTACCGGTTCCCCAAGAAACATTGCTGCAAGAAAATAGACCAATAATGGATAGCTCATCGCGATTGGAAAAGATCTTGCAACACCAATTCTCTCTTGACTAAGGAAATACATGCCATCCCCAATTATGATGCCAATAATCATAGATAGAATAAGTGGAAAGAGTGACTCTGCTGGTATAGTGAATATTAGTGACCCTGATGCTATAAATGCAAAAAGATAAGCAATTGGTAGACTCACCCACATTCGAGTGAACATAATATCCATTACGCTGATATCCCCACTCATCTTCTTGTACAGTACGTTCGTTGCTCCGAAGCAGAGCATTGACAAGAAAGCTGCTATTATGCCTAAAACATAAGGCTCAAGGATGAGTTGCATTGACCACCGCAGGTTGTATTCTGACCTAATAATATGCCGTAATGGATTGTCTTAGAAAAAACATATTATGGTTCATGAGATATGAAAAATGGCGGAAGGTTAGGGATGTTTCGAAAGCACAAAATCATACTCTTGGCTTTCATGTTTGGGCTCATCTTTCTTAGTATCAATGTTATCCCGACACATGCTCAATCTGATGACTTCCCGTTAGGGTTGAACATTACCTATGTTGTCGGAGTAGACTTTCCACCGTCTCATTATGAATATCAGTCAACGTATGACTTCATTCGATGGATAGACCAGGAGAATTTGATAGTGGAGTTTGAGATTAACGGTACCACAGATGTCGCACCTTTCCACGAAATACATCTCCCTGGTCCAGCTCACCCACCATTGTGGATGAATGTTTCAACATGGAGCGTAGGCAACACTATAGAAATCTCAGGAGTTTATTATCCTATTATCATGATGGAGGATATTTTTCTTGGTCCACCAGGGACGCATGAATGTTTCCGATTGGAGCGTGTTTTTCAGGCAGATGGTAGAGAAAACGCATCATCATTTTGGTATCATGCGGAACTGGGATTGCTTGTAGACTATCTTCGAGTGGACATGGATATTGCCTCAAATGAAATGATAGAGGCACATACTGCGTTTGTAATTGATGGCAACGTTGACCAATTCGACCCTCCAACATTTACTAAACCAGAACCAACTCAAACTACCACCACAACTACACCGACAACAACTAGCACAACGACATCAACTACCATGTTATCAGAACAGACTTCACCTACTAGTACAGCAGGCATAACGACATTTAGTGGTGCTTCTTTGACCTTCACATTGGGAATTGGAATTATCTTTGAGATATTGATAATCATTGAAATGGTGCGTAAAAGAAAATAACGAGGGTTCACAATTTGAAACGGAGGAGCATGATGTTGAGAAGAGCTTTTGTTCTTAACCTCGTATTAGTTAGTCTTGCTCTCTCTAACATCCTCATTATTCCAGTTTCAGGATCTATTTATGAGCGAAAAACCGATGATTTCGAATATTATTTGTGTACCAATCTTCAATCTCTCACCCTCCTGTCTTCTTATACTACCACCACTTTCTTCAAGTTTCTGTTAGATTGACAGGATATAGTCATTTCCAGCGTTCTTTCACTTGCCCCTCTCGAATAGCTTCTTTCTATAGTATGATTTCGAAGTATAGAGGACGCCCACTGGATTATGTGCAAGCACTCTATCCTTAGCAACCAAACAAGTCACAAGGGCTTTCGAGTGTTTGATAAAAAGTGAGTCATGTCCTACACAGAGACCAACAATTACGTTGAGTTCGGTTTCTTCAGCATTCAACACCATAGCCTGTCCTATGGGATTACAGACACTTTCATATTCTCCCGGACGAATCTTCTCATCATCTGCAAGACCAACCTCCTCTTTTGGGATACTTCCATTCTTACAACAAATAGATGCAACTTCGAAACCATTCTTTTGGTAGATGTTGGCTAGGGTAGCGGCTTCATGCTTCAACCCAATGCAGTAAGCTATCCCGAGTTTCCGGAACCCCATTCGATCTGCAAACTCCATGGTTTCCTGTACGCGCGTCCACTTACAATATCCAAATGCTTCCACTCTCGCTGACTCTTGAGAAATTTTCCTGATTTTGGGATCATTATAGCGTTCTCTTGCCTCTGAAAGGACTTCTTCATGGGAGCGCATCGGACAGTGTCCCTGTGTTGGCAGTTTGTCTATCTCTCCAGTATAACAAGCCCATACACCACAACTAGTGCATCTAACCATATGATCATCTCCTGATCTCTTGCTAACGAAACGGGCTCATATTTGTTATTGAAGATGTCCAGAATTATACCAACTTTTACTTTCATGCTTCATCAGATGTTGGTAGTGTGTCCTTGGGTGGCTCAGAACACTCCTTCTTCTTCATGATATCGACAATTTCTGAAATCCAATCAATACCGGGTCTGCTGATTTTATCCGCGGTCGGTACATCGTTTCGCAGCTAACCACTTGCTTTCATGTTACATTAGTCAATAGTCTGTAACATTCTTCCTTCTAATTCATACACTAACGACCTATGGTCACTTTACAGAACGGGCATTCTACAACTTTTCCATCTCTTAGATCTTCAACACGGTCAAGTGATAGCGGACTTGAACAT
>CAZPWM010000138.1:0-6796 GCA_964590575.1 uncultured archaeon | reverse complement strand
CCTATCTTCTCCGCAATCTCTTTCAGGAGTATTTTCCTTTCACTCGCCATAAAATCACCATTGAGCTATCATGACACGGTTATAATATTACTATATGGGAAGTGGCTATCATGAGTACATCAGGGTCAAAAACACGGAGGCCATGTTATGGCAATCTGAGAACGTAAAGGATTCAAACATTGCCATTAGTGTCAGCATTGACGAAATGAAATATTAGACACCGCTCATTCCTTGTTTCAGGTAAATTAGGAGTCCCCTCTTATGAAACATAAGATCAAGTTCGGCGCGAGATTAAGTCGGGTGATTTCAACTGTTTCACCGACCAGCGAAAATATCAACATCACTCCCTACGATAAAATCCAATGGCCTATGATTCGAGATGTGGCTCAGGAATGCGAACGTCTTGGATTTGATTCTATCATTGTTCCAGATCACCCAATGGATGACGTTTCCCGATATGCTTGTATGTCAATGCTTGCAGCTCTCGTAGCTTGTACAAATCGTGTGACTGTTGGCACTCTGACTACTAATACTATGAGGTATCTTCCTAATCCCTCTCTTTTCATCAAAGAAGTCGCTACTCTTGATCACATTTCCGATGGTCGTCTGTATCCTTTTGGTTTAGGTTTGGGATGGACTCCTAAGGAGTATGAAGCATTTGGCTTCCCGTTTCCTAACCACAAGATTAGACTTGCTCAAATGATAGAAACAATAGAAATGATGAACTTGATGTTCACTGAAGATTTAATCACCTATGATGGAAAGTACTTCCAAATCAAAGACGTCATCTGTGAGCCAAAACCTGTTCAAAAACCGTTTCCGATTGTTATAGGGGGCCGAGGAAATCGCACTCTCGGTGCTGCTGCTAAATATGCCGACCATATCGATATCTACGGTGGTATGGATTTAGATGTTCTTCAGGAAAGACTTAGCTACGTTGAAGAAACATGTTCTGAAATTGGACGAAACTTCAAGGAAATTGTGTTTTCCTGGGGGTGCTGGTTCTGGATATATGAAAATGAAAAGGAACGTGACAGATATGCTTCAGAAATTAAGCGACTATCTGAGTATCCAGAGGATAAATACCAGACTACAATAATTATGGGGACCCCAGAAGAGATGGTCGAGAAGTTTGAATCACTTATAGACCTAGGAATCAAATACTTTACACTACGCTTTGAAGATTTACCTAGTAAGAGAGGACTACAGCTTTTTGCTGAACACGTGATGCCTGAATTGAACTAAGATTGTATACGAGTTTGTCGATTTATGATGATCGAGAGTCCTCGATAATTTTAACAATCTCCTCTTCGATTGTGTGAGTCATCTTTGGGCGAGTTTTTATTCTACCCATTTCATTTCCATCTTCGCCAAATATGAGAATCGTTGGACTGCTTGTGATATCACAAATATCAACCTCAGGAGGTGAGGGTGGCACAGCCCAGTGCTTATCAGATCCATATGGTGGTTTTGTCATTCCACCTAGAGCTAAAATTTTCTTGTCGAGTTCTTTTTCCAATAGTGCTAGAACAGGAAGAGCCTTTCGAGAATCACCACACCACTCTGCAAAAAGAATAACAATTGTGTATTCATTAACTAGTTCCTTAAGCTTACTTACAGCTTTTTGATTTAGCTTATATTCATCACGTTGTCGGATGAATCCCCCACGATATGCGGGTTTAATTATTTCCATAGCTTCATTACTTGATGGAGCATCAGATCGTATTTCACTCAACATTGACATTAACTTTCATCTCCTTCACTAATCAGATTTCTAGTATGTATCACAGACAATATCTGTTCCTTTCTCACCTTTCTTAGCTTGCAAAGGTGCCCGTTGTATCAGTTTGACCCATTTTGAAAGATAATCTAGATGGCCCTTCTCTTCCTTTCTAAGATTTTCCATCAACAAATGAGGTATTGGGTCATTAATCTTGTCAATTGCTTTATCTAAAAGTTTGACCATTTCATTTTCGGATTTCATGAGAGAGTCAATTTCTCGTTCTAGTTTTACTCTTCCTGAATAACGTCCTACCTTTGCTGACCATTCATCACAAGGTGTTGTCGTCAAATGTTCAATCATTCCTTCTAAAAACTTGATATGTTTCCATGTATCCAAACGAAGTTCCATGAAGGCAAGACGAACCACTGTTTCCTTAGAATCTTCCTCAAGTTCGACTAAATGATTCAAAGTGTCTTGTTCAACTTTGATCTGGTCATTCATTATCTCAATTATCTGTGCTTCAGTTCCAGTCACGCATCCGCATCTCCTTTATGGCTGCTAGATATTAACAATTGTTATTTATTTCTTCTTATAAGGATATCTTTCGAACATATTTACTAGATATGAAAATAACGAATCTATTCCAGATAGAGCGCTCGCCTGTGATCTGGGTGGTCAAATTCTTCGTCCTGTTCATACTCGTTGCCAAGAAACTGATTCATCATGACTGCCGCATAGTTCCCAGTACCTACAGCCATTGCTACTTGCTGGGTTATAGGTCTCACATCACCTGCCGCCCAGACACCTTCAATGTTAGTCTTTCCTCGATGGTCCGTTAGGATATTTCTCTTCTTATCGACCTCAACACCGATTTGTTGAGCAAGCTCAGCCCGAGGGATATCAACGAAAGCTACGAAGAAGACATTGGCCTTGAGCTTTCTTCCATCCTCAAGCGTTAATGATTGTACCACTCCTGGACGTGGAAAATCTATATCTTTGATTTTTCCCGAGGTCCATTTGAAAGGAGAATTATCCAATCTAGAGAGATCGTTCTTCTCAAAGGGCATGTACGCATCCTCAGTCATGAGAATTTGGATCTTGTCTGTGAAGCGAGTCAATGAGTTTGCTACGTGAAGTGCACTACCAATGGTTCCTATATTCACAATTAGAACGTCTTTGTCCTTACAAAGCGGAGCTTCGCAATCTGGACAATAGAAGGCTCCGTTTCCGACGTTAGCAACAGGTAACCACCCTCTCCATTTTCCGTCTACTTTTGGATGCTTCCTCGAAGTGCCTGTAGCTAATAAGAGCGTCTTTGCGTGGTATTCATTCTCATCTTTTGTACGATAGCTTGGCTCTGTTCGAACGGTAAACTTAGGGTATCTTCCACCGATTTCGACAACGTCAGCCGCAACGAATTCAGCACCAGCCGCTCTAGCTTCACCCTGAATATTCCTCAAGAGGCTTCTCCCTTCGTGATAGACGGAACCTGAAAAATTCAGGATAGAATTAGTGTGAAAATGCATTGGGCTTGTGCCTCTGTCTAGCACTAGTACACTACGTTCATGATATGCTAGATGAAGCGCAGCTGAACAACCAGCAGGACCTCCACCAATGATAATGGCATCGTAAATCTTAACCATAGTAAAGACGCCTCATCTTTTGAGATTCTTTACTGTCTTAATAACTCTATGTAGATGTGCATAATTCAAGTCCCGAAAAAACAACAAGACATACCTCAATGCCGCGCTAGCTTCCATCGCAATCGTCATGTCTGCTTTGCCAAATGGAATTAATGAAGAAATTGGTTCTCTTATTCTGAAATGAACATAGATTGAACCTTGGCTACCATAAATCGGCGATAATGGCGAATTGCTTTTAACTTCAAGTGTACATATAATTAATTAAGGAAATATTCTGGAGTGGTGAGTGAATGAAATATGCGATTTCCTTTTTGCTGGTTCTGCTGCTGAGCACATCTATGTTTTCCACATCCGTCATTGCCGCTACAAACCAAGGGCTAGAGTGGGGTTTTGATACTGGAGATGAATTCCACTTCATGCTGCATGCTGACGGAGACGGATTGATGATTGATGAGGAAATCTACATAGAAGCTAATGCAACGACTCTGGTTCCTGATTCCATCACCAACTGGACTGATATTCCTCTTAACACTCTGCATGCTTACTACGCAAATGGGACTGAGATGGGAATCGAAGTCCTCCTTTTGATTGCTGCTTATAATATTGAACTCCCTATTGGCAACTGGACATACTTGAGTTATTTGGCCTTTTACACGCTTGGTCTGGAGAACTTTACATCCGATGAATATGATCCGTACTTCTGGGGATACAGTTGGGAAGATGATAACTGGACCCTATCTGGAGATGGTTGGACTCTATTCTCAAAATACTCTCTCGATGTCCATGTGGACTACCTCAAGCCTGATGGATTCATATCACATTACTCAGTTATAGCTACCAACACGACTACAAAGGTGAAGACTGGAGAGATCACGTTAGAGCGGTTGGGGATAGAGCAATACACAGATCGGACGGCTCCAATTCTCAACCAACCGATGGATATTGAGTATATATTTGGTGATACTGGTTACAATATAACGTGGGTTGCATCAGATGATCATCCTGTGAGTTATCAGATTTTAAAAAATGGTATAGAGGTGATGGGAGGGGATTGGAATTCCACGACGGAAGAATTTACGATTATACTTGATAATCTCGAGATAGGAGAGTACGACTACCACATATCTGTTGTTGATATCGGAGGAAACAGTGCTTTCGACGACGTGTTCGTTCAGGTTTTTGCGCCAAGGGGCGATCCGATGCTGATTGTCCTCATCATTGGTATCATTACTGGTGCGGGTGTTGTAGTAATTATTGCCGTCGTCGTCAGGAAACGATAAACTAGATTCCTAGACACCCAGAACTGCTTTCGAATCCTAGGTCGAATGCCTTGGAGTTTGCATTTTGCGTTTTTGGTGGTACCAGTGCTAGTACTGCTCCCCTTGCCTCCTCTGCTGGAATCGGGAAATCTTCACAAGCTACTGTGGCACCGATGAGTACTGAATTCTCTGTTCGTGCGTTGCCTGCTTGAATTGCCAACTCTAGCGAATCTAGGAGCACAATGCGAGAAGTGACCTGCTCTAGTTGTTTGACAATATCTTCCACACTCAGGTAACTTGTCTGCTTCTCTTTGTCTAAGGCTACACTCTTGGTTTCAGTGACTGATGGCATGATTCGGTTACTCATGATAACCACCCCGTTTTCTTTGAGGTATTCAACATACCTCAGTGCCTCGCTAGCTTCCATAGCAATCAGCATGTCCGCCTTACCATAGGGTATGAGGGGTGAGATCGGTTCTCCAATCCGGAAGTGCACATAGATTGAACCTTGCCTCTGTGAGAGACCATGTTGTTCACCAGTCATCACCTTCAGACCTGAATCAACCGCTGCTTTTCCAAGAATTGCTGATAGAAGCATGAGACCTTGACCTCCGACACCTGCAAACATGATATTGAATGTCTTGCCTTCCTTGCTCATTCCTTCACCTCCATGTGACGAGGAGCATCAACAGGACACACCTGTCTACACTCAAGACATCCATCGCATAGGTCGCTCTGGATAATCATCTTTGCATCAGATTCATCCACTGTGATTGCTGGACAGTAGAACTCCTTCACACAGGCATAAATCCCCCTGCATGTGTCTTTGATATTCTCACTCGGAATTAACTTCTCACCGCGCTTCTTCTTCTCACGGTCTCCGTAGAGTGCACACTCACGACGTGAGATGATGACTGAGAAACCATCAGCTTCGATGGCCTCTTTGATGGTGCCAATACAATCACGTGTTTCATATGGATCCATTATCACAATCTTATCGGCACCAAGTGCCTCGAACATCTTCTCCATGTTAATCTTCCTTGCAGGTGTTCCGCCTGCATCGAAGGGTGAGTTGGGATTAAACTGCTGACCAGTCATTGCGGTAACTGAGTTATCTAGAACGAACAGTGTGACGTTAGAGTTGTGGTGTATTAGATTCACGATTCCCGGCAGGGCTGCATGGTAAAGGGTGCTATCACCCACCATCGCGATAACCTTGTCTTCTAACGCCAGCTCCATTCCTGCGGATATTCCGACAGACGCACCCATGGCGAGCATAGAGTCAGAGAACTCATTCGGAGGGAGGAATGCCATCGAGTAACATCCGATGTCGTTGTTGAACACGATGTTGTCACGAATCTTCAACTGTTGCAAAGCCTGTCGGAACGCCCAAAGCGTTCCTCTGTGTGGGCAACCAGGACAGAAGATAGGAGGTCTCTCAGGGAGAATTTCTTTGAGCCTCTCAGCTTTCTTCAACACAGCATCATAGTCCATACTCACTTTCTTATCTGTTATTTCAGCAAGGACTTTCTCCACGATTGGAACGTTGTACTCGAGCATCTCAGAAAAGTGTCCGCTCCTCTTTCCTACGATGTTTAGAGTAGGACTTACTGTCTGTGCGAGTGCTGCTATACGTGTTTCCAGATAGGGTGTTAGCTCTTCTACGACGATGAGAGTTGATAGGGACTTGATGAACTCGGTGAGCTTCTTCTCTGGTAGGGGGAATAGTGTTCCTAACTTGAATACTGGGAGTTCAATGTTAAGATTCTGCATTGCCTCCTTGACATGTAGGTAACAGACCCCTGAGGTGAGTATCCCCACATTACCGTTCCCTGGTACAACTTTGTTGAAGTCAGTCTTTTCAAAATCCTTCTTGACAGCTTCAGTCTTATCTAGCAGCTTGGCTTTCAGTGCTCGAGCAACAGATCCAACCGTAAAATATTGGCCCTTAACGTCTGCCCACTTATTCTTCTTGAATGGTGTCCTGTTTAAGTCTCCAAGATCAACCATTTCTCTTTGGTGATTTACCCGGGTTGTAGTTCTGATGATCACAAGGGTCTTGTGTTTCTCAGAGACCTCAAAAGCCCATTTAGTCATGTCAAGTGCTTCTTGGGCTGTTGCAGGTTCTATCATAGGAACGTAAGCCGCTTCTCCAAAGTATCGACCATCTT
>CAZPWM010000137.1:0-6874 GCA_964590575.1 uncultured archaeon | reverse complement strand
TTCTTGCACACACCGCCCGTCGCTCCATGCGAGCGGACTTGGGGTGAGGTGTCGTCCACTGGGCGATGACGAATCTTGGGTTCGCAAGTAGGGAGAAGTCGTAACAAGGTATCCGTAGCGGAAGCTGCGGATGGAAGAGGATGAGGTTTCCTCATCTTCCATCAATCACCTCCTATGTTTTCTACTTCATAGAGGTAGAAGCAGCTTGCTTTGCAATCCTTCGGGAGTGCAATGGAAGTACGGGTATAACGGGCGGGGTTGGCTAACGGGACCTTTCCCGAACCGTACACTGTTGAGCACCCTTTTCATTTTATAGCTAAAACAAAAGTGTAATTATCTGTGAAGTGCGTCTATGATTTTCTTCCCTCTCAATCGGTTTGCAAGTTGATCCAAAAATGTGAGTGCGACATACTGTTGGTGAATCGAGAAAGTCATAGCCGGTGATAAATAGACATTCTTCATAGCGCCGATGGAGTCTGAGAATCTCTGACCATACTCTTCTTCCCATGTCAGGTGGTCTTCCATTCTATAAAATCCCGCCACCGAGAGATAATTATATCGACCCACCGTAGTCTTCGCCAAGAAAGAAACATGCGGGTCTGCAGCGACTGCATTTTGAATCCTATCTTTGTGAGTATTAATTTCAAGTAAAGAGAGAACCATGAAGTATTGAGGGGGTACCCAAACCCGGGGAAATCTTGATACTGCTGGAGTTATTATTCGCTCCTTTAGGAGAAGTTTTAGACGACGCTGAACAGTTCTACGATGAATTCCTAATTTCTTGGCAAGAGTGTTAGCATTAGTCCATACACCTTTACCTTGTAGAAGTGCATCCAGTAGATTCAAGTCAGTGTCATCTATCTCTAATTCGTTTATCTTGGAATGATAACCAGCTTGCTGATTCTCCTTAAATACATGAAAAGCCGATGAAGGATCATATTTGATTATCGCTCTTGTATCAATAAAAATCGCTTCCGAGTGTATATAGTCTCGACCCTGCTTAATAGAAACATGTCCTTCATCAACAATCCGATCTTTCCATGTTTGATAATGAAATAGGTCTTCATGAAGTTCTACTAAGAGAGTATTATACTCTTCATCCCGGAAGAAGAAGGCTGCCCATATGAATGGATCCAATTCAATCCACTTGTTTGTATTCATATCACGAGTGAACTCGCATTTTTCTACGACTAGAAACGGATTTTGGTTGAATAATAGTGGTAACGGATGAAATGGCTTGTCAATAATCCCATGTTCAAAAAGATTGTGAAGTCGCGATGACACAGTATTACGGTGTTTTCGAAATGATTCAGCTAGCTCACTAACATTAATTTCAACTCCCTCTCCTGCGCAAACTAGTTTTAGTATTTCAACATTTAATGGGTCATCAAGTAAACCTGGCATGTTTGTACCCTCACTGTTAAAACCTGTTGGTTGAAGGAAATAATGGCATATTATTTACATTAGAATGCCTCTATTGTACATTTAAATTCATTGATTTTGATACATTAGTTGTACATTAATGGTATCTATTTGTAACTTGCTTATATATATGTGACATAATAGCTCATGCATCTTACATATATTATATATTACAAAGCGGTTCAATGTACTCAAGTGATACAAATGGCTCTAAAAAGTGACATGGAATCTCTCGATTTAGAGAGTGTTATTGACGCTTTGAATCAGGTTAACGTTTCAGCTTTCCTCGATACATGGGGTCCTGAAGAAGTAATTCAAGTATATGATCCAGAATCTCAAATGAAGGGGGTTCTCGTCATTGACAATACTGCTCTAGGACCAGGGAAAGGTGGAATTCGGATATCTCCCTCCATAACACCATTGGAAGTCTTTCGGTTAGCACGAGCCATGACTTGGAAATGTGCACTTGCAGATATCCCATTTGGAGGCGCAAAATCTGGAATCCGGGCGAATCCATATGAAATCGACAAGATCAGATTCATCAGGGAATTCGCAAACAAAATAGCACCTTTTGTGCCATCTCAATACATTGCTGCCCCCGACATGAATGTCGGAGAACATGAGATAGCTGCTTTTGTTGATGAAGTCGGGGACCTACAAGCTGCTACAGGTAAGCCTGCAAAGATAGGGGGGATCCCTCATGAGCTTGGCACGACAGGATTTGGAGTAGGTGTCGCTCTTGAAACGGGACTTGAACTTTTGTGTGACCATCTTGGTCTTTGTGAAGACCTGTCTGCAAATAGGGTTGTAATCCAAGGCTTCGGTAATGTTGGATTGGGAATCGCAAAATATCTTGATGCAAAAGGAGCTAAAATAGTCGCACTAAACGACTTCTGGGGAACAACATATAATCCAGATGGCATTGATATTGAAAAAGCTGAGAAACATTCCTATGCCACACGAGAAATAAACTCCGTCAGGAATTATAGATTTGGCCAACAATTACCACGGGATGATATCCTGAGTATAGACTGCGATATATTGGTGCCTTGTGCTATTGGGGATGTTATCAATTTGGATACCTGGGACTCGATTAAGGCTAGATATATCGTTGAAGGAGCAAACAACTCAACAAGTTCTCGGGCTGAAGAGTTATTGTATCAGAAGGGAGTAATCATCATTCCTGATTTTCTGGCAAACGCTGGTGGTGTCATAGGCTCATATGTGGAACACAAGAGAGGAAATGAGGCTGAAGCGTTTTCTATGATTGAGTCTAAAATCACTAGGAACACCAAACTAGTAATGGAACAGGCACTAGATAGAGGACTAATCCCACGAGTGGTAGCCAAGGAAATAGCTCAACAGAGAGTTCTAGATGCAATGGAGAAACGTGGTTAGCGTATAGAAGGTAGGTTAGTAAAGTGGAATCTCTACCCAATAATGGTTTGTCACTTGTTTGGGGAAGTCTCAGAAATCTTATCGATTTTCCCAATGTTATTATTCCTGAAGAAATCAAACTCGTAGATATCATTCCAGGACATTTCCCGATTGATTCATACAACTCTATTCCTCTTGAATTACCAAGGGGTGGAAGTAGAATGGATCTTTCCGGAAGATTCAACAGTTTGAGTTCCAATCTTTGGAAAGAAATCTGTGGAAGAATTCCACCAAGAGCCAGAATTGTACAACTTCCACTTTACGCCTACAGCTCAAACTCGAGCTACGAAGAGTCCAGAAAACTCTTTCTGTCTATGTTAGAGGCTTGGAATGATACACTCATTCCAGAATCAGTTCCATGTGCAGCCTTGGCGCTAAGAGTAAGAGGCGATTACAGCAATGAACGTGAAGCTGAGTTTGTCTTTGTCCTTTTGATCTGGCCGAACATGATTGCACGTACATTGCAATTGGACTGGTATGAAGGTCCACTGGAAGATTGCATTTCACCTGAGTGGTATATCAAGTCCTCCCTCATAATCCCTCTTCAGGTGGCATTCAATCAAACTAGAAATTTTGTCATGAATCCACCGAACTGGAATAATCTCAAAATGTTCCTTTCTCCGAAGCCTGCTTTCTTGGGTTTTCGATTGCAAAATAGTAACAGGAGGCGAGAAGAGGTTGGAGGGTGGTTTTGTGAATGGAATTATGATTCTAAGCAGGATTTTCTAGATGATAGTTATCAGATAATCGAGGACATGGAAAACCTGTTTCTTGGTGCCAAGTAATATGTTTAATTATTAAATAAATATATGATTATCAATATAAAACAAGTTTAAGATAAGAGTGATGAAATTTGGAGCTGAGATTGGTGAATCGAGAAACTCATGAAAAGAAGGAATCAAACCCATGGGAAAATGTTCTAACCCAGCTAAGAAAAGTTGCTGAAGTTATTGAATTGGATAATGACATCCTTAAGATTCTAGAAAAGCCTGACAAAATACTCATCACTAGTTTTCCAGTACAGATGGATGATGGAGGGGTGAAGGTGTTTGAAGGCTATAGAGTCCAACATTCACATCACCGGGGACCGTGCAAAGGAGGAATCAGATTTAGTCCGGATGTGAATCTTGATGAGGTCAAAGCTCTTGCTGCCTTAATGACATGGAAAACAGCAGTAGTCAATATTCCATATGGCGGTGCGAAAGGGGGTGTTGTGTGTGATCCTTGGAATATGTCGCTAAATGAGCTAATGAAAATGACTAGGCGTTTTACTTATAGTCTAATCAACATGATTGGACCTGAATCAGATATCCCTGCTCCAGATATTAACACTAATCCTGAAATTATGGCTTGGATTATGGACACATATTCTATGATAAAAGGACATACCGAACTTGGTGTCGTTACAGGAAAACCTGTCGAGGTTGGAGGTAGTGTGGGCAGAGTTGAAGCCACTGGAAGAGGAGTGTTCTACACTATGCAGGAAACTCTTCGGCAGCAAAAGAAAGAATGCAAAGAAATTACTATTGCCCTTCAAGGGTTTGGAAATGTAGGAAGTCACTTTGCACTTTCAGCTCAACAGGCTGGAGCCAAGATTGTGGCTATAACAGATGCATTCGGAGGAGTCTACAATCCCGATGGGTTGGACACGATGAAGCTATTAGAATATGCATCTCAACATCCAAGAAGATCTATTGAAGGCTACCCCGGACTGGATAGTATCACCAATGAAGAGCTCTTTAAGTTAGATGTGGATGTTCTTGCCCCTTGTGCAATTGGTGAGGTAATAAATCACGAGAATGCCGATTCTATAAATGCTGAAATCATTGTCGAGGGTGCAAATGGTCCTACAACGTCAAGAGCTGATGAAGTACTTCAAGAAAAGGAAATCCTTGTTGTGCCTGATATTCTCGCAAATGCTGGGGGAGTGACTGTTTCCTATTTAGAATGGGTTCAAGGCCTACAATATTTCTTTTGGAATGAAACACAGGTTAATGAGAGACTTCAGGAAGTGTTAATCAGGGCTTATCATGAGGTTAATAATACAGCGGAAAAGCTCGATCTTAAGAACCTAAGAATGGCAGCACTAGCTCTTGCAGTTCGAAGAGTTTCGCGAGCAATTGAACTAAGAGGGATATTTCCTTAACAAAACCAAAACCCATTCTGAGTAATCGAAACAATCGGTCTTTGTAATTCCCATAACAGCAGTGGATGTATTACCTTCTAGGATGTTCACAATCTCAGATTGTGAAACTGCTTGTTCTGCCCTCGGACAGAGAGAGGTGCAGGCTAACGGACGGGGTTGGCTCATGGGACCTTTCCCTAGCCGCTCACTGTTGGGCACCCTTTCTCTTTTGCAACAGTCAATCATAAATAACTAGATTCTCTACTATTCTTACGGATAGAACAGTCCTTAATATTGTATGGCGAGTACTAATGGTCAAAGAAATCGAGATATCAATAGAAGCCTATCGTTTCTTGGAACAAGCGAGATTACCAAATGAGGATTTTAGTGATACACTACTCTGTCTAGTTAGCAGGTATAAACAGATTGAGTTCATCAGAAGTCAGAAACAGATTCTTGAAGATGAGGTATTTCTACCACTTGATGACTCCAAAGAATAATCACGAGCAGACCAAACGAACAATTCCATATAATCTGTCATACATAGTTCTTTGTTGAGCTATCATTTCTCCTCTTGCTCCATTTGACATGCATCCTCTTATAGTGAAATTCAATACTCCTCGATCTTAAGGCCAGGTACGCGACTAAAGTGCTTCGTGTTCTTTGTAAGTAATGTTTCATTATTCACCAATGCAATTGCTGCAATCATAGAGTTCTCTGGATCAATTGGTTGACCATCTTTTATCAATTGACCATGAATGAGTCCTCCACGTGCTGCACATTCGGAATCAAGAGCCAGAGTACCCCATGATTCCAGTGCATCCATAATCTTCTTCTTTTCTGAGGATGGCTTTTTTGTAAGACTGATTCCAACGAATAATTCAAAGATTGAAGGAGATGAGATGTTTGTGGCTATAGACTCAGCTTCAAGCACCTTAATCTTATTTACCGCTTTCTCTTGCCCTCTCAGGAGATCTATGATAAATGATGTATCAAGAAGCATCACTCAGACATCTCCGCGATCAGTTCTCTGATTCGGTCCTTACTTTGAGACCTAATTGCCGTTACTGCTTTCTCAATTACTCTGATATCATTTTCATCTAAGACGCCAGCAAGTTCACTGAGCCGTTTCCTCGAGGTCAATCGGTTTATTGTATCACTAAAGCTCTCGCCAGGTTTCTTCCGTGCTTTGAGTCGTGCGTATGCTTCATCTGATACTGAAATTGTCTTACTTCCCATGCCTATATGTATATGTCTGTGTGCTTATAAATACCTTCGCGGATCTCATTATTCTCTATCATTCAGGGTAAACCTATGGTGAATAAAGATTGTTTTGCATTCCTTCGGGATTGCGGAAGTGGCGCAGGCCAATGACGGGGTCAGGTAATCGGGGAACTTTCCCAGTACCTGTATTTGTTGAGCACCCTTTCTCTTTTGCATCAGTCATTCGTGAATAAATAGACTCTCTGTTTTGCTTGAGTTGTTGAAATTGAATCCTAACTCATTACAATTAAATGGACTGTACAAGCTCCAATTTCAATGTCAGTTGTCATAGTATTCAGCGAGATGGAAAAAACGTGGAGCTTCTGGTCATTGTTCTAGTCTTTATAGTTGCACTATCCATGACCTTGGTTGGGAAGGGCGGTGGCAACTTCTATGTTGTGATACTAGTTTTTGCTGCTATTCCAATACATGAAGCTTCCACCACAGCCCAATTCATCCTCTTCTTCGCTTCTTTTGCAGGAATGATAGTCTTTGGTAAGAACAAAGCAGTGGTCTGGAGATTGGCTATTCCTATCGGTGCCTTGGTCGCACTCTCAGCTTTTGCAGGTGGTTACCTATCATATCTGTTCGATGAGATTGCTTTGAAGGTGATCTTTGCTCTATTAC
>CAZPWM010000136.1:0-6893 GCA_964590575.1 uncultured archaeon | reverse complement strand
TCATTGGACCCAATTGTGTGGGCGTGGTAGATACTCACAGTCATATTGACACGTTCTTCTTACCGGAGTATCGATGTGGTCGCCCAAAGCCAAGCAATGTTGCAAATATCTCACTTGTTTCACAGTCAGGGGCATTCGCAGCAGCAATATCTGACTGGACCGCAGAACTAGGTTTAGGCATAAGCAAGCTCATCAGTCTGGGTAATAAAAGTGACGTTGACGATGATGATCTCCTCTGTTATCTAGGAGATGATTCTACAACACAGGTCATCTGCTACTATACAGAAGGTTATGATGAAGACAAAGGCCGCACTTTCTTTGACACTGCTAAAACTGTGACCCCCCGTAAACCTGTTCTAGTTGTGAAGTCTGGAAGGGGGCAGAGAGCTAGGGCAGCTTCTATGTCACACACAGGATCCCTAGCAGGTTCTGACAATGTCGCTGATGCTGCGTATAGGCAAGCAGGAATAATTAGACCGGACAACTTTGAGCAGATGTTTGACATGGCAAAAGCACTTGCCATGCAACCGCCTGCCAAGGGTGACAGAGTCCTTATGGTAACTAATGGGGGAGGTCTCGGTGTGATGACGACGGATGCGCTTGAGGCTTTAGGACTCAAGATTCCTAGTCCCTCGCCTGAACTTGAGAAGAATCTCAAAGAAAGATTACCTGCATACTGTGCAGTCGGAAACCCAATTGATGTGGTTGGAGATGCGAACTCCAGTCGGTACAATGATGTGTTTGAAGAGGCGATTGCCAGTAGTGAGTATGATATCTTCGTGATAGGCATGTTATTACAGACACCAAGTCTAGACATGGATGTGACCAATGTCATCGCGAACCATCAGCGATCATCAGGACTTCCATTTGTGGTTGTTTCTATGGGTGGAGGGTTCACCACAAAGGCAGGTGAAATAATGGCGCTGATGGGTGTACCAACCTATGCTACCGGTGAAAAAGCGGCTTTAGCTGCAAAAGTGTTAGCGCAATACGGAGAAATCAAGTATGGGACCAAGTTCAACAAAACAATGGTTCCAGACAAACAATAAAAAGGATGGACAAATCAGCAACAAGAGAGAGGTCTGAATCATCGATGAAAGAAGCCAAGAAAATCTTCAAGACTGCTCTGGAGGAGGGCAGAACCTTTATCCTTGAGCATGAAGCGAAGGACATAATGAAGGCGTATGGTATCCCAATACCACCCTATGCAACTGCAAGTACGCCTGATGAAGCAGTTAAGAAGGCTCAAGCCATTGGATTCCCAGTTGTACTCAAAATTCTTTCCAAAGATATTATGCATAAATCTGATGCAGGAGGCGTAAAGCTCAACCTCAAAGACGAGGCTGCTGTCCGAAAAGCTTTCGACGAGATTATGGAGAATGCAAAGAAGTATGGGAAAGAGAAAGGGATAGAAGTCGACCTGAGCCGAGGCGTATTCATCTCCGATTTTGCAGACATGGGCACTGAGATCATTGTGGGAGTCACAAAGGACCCACAGTTTGGTCATGCCCTTATGGCAGGCTTAGGAGGTATCTTTGTCGAGGTTCTCAAAGATGTGTCTTTCAGATTGATTCCATTCTCTGAATCTGATGCCAGAGAGATGTTGAGCGAACTCAAAGCCTACAAGATACTTGAGGGTGTGAGAGGCGAAGGGCCACGTGATGTGGACGCTCTAATCAAAATCATGCTGGCAGTGTCCAAGATGATTG
The DNA here is from genome assembly GCA_964590575.1 of uncultured archaeon. Lineage (GTDB taxonomy): Archaea > Asgardarchaeota > Thorarchaeia > Thorarchaeales > Thorarchaeaceae > SMTZ1-45. The sequence continues at coordinate 5,184 of CAZPWM010000136.1, read as the reverse complement.
AGGAAAATCCCGAAATAATAGAACTTGACTGTAACCCGACATTCGTGTATGAAAAAGGCAAAGGTGCCATCGTAGTAGATGCACGAATTCTGATTGATGGTCCTGATAAAACTCCTAGTCACTAATCAGATCATAAAGAAGAATTAGACCTCTCTTGAGATCAATGTCCTCTAGCACAGCCTTTTGAGAAGTTTTCGTAGTGGTAGCTAGAAGTAACAAGAGTGCAATCAGTCTGGGCACAAGACGGGCATATTGGAGAAGGAAATCTTTGTTTCCTGTTGAGTCCACTACAAGACCCTCGAGACGTCTGGTCAGGAGATGGATTCTTTCTTCAACACCCACACCTATTCTGAGTCCCTTGAAAATCTCTACTGCAGCAGATTCGTTTTGAAGGAAATCAGATGAAACACCAATCTGATCAAGCATTTGCAAAGCACTTAGAATAGTAGAATCATAATGTTCCTCTTCTAGTCGTTCTATCTCTTGTTTTGTGGCGTGCAATTGACCTAGGAATCGCAGTGAGTTGGTCAATATTGTCCGTGAGGCGCCAGAAGTGGCTGAGGCCATTTCAGCTAGATGGTCACCATGAACCTGCTCAAGGCTTGCAGCAACTGACGAGTTTAGTTTTCTTTCAAATCCGGGAGAGAATCCAATACTTGCAGCTTTTGGAAGAGTGGGGTGTGAGCCCAATCTACGTATAACTGAAAGTGCCTTGAAGTCTTCACTAGGAACATAGAAGAAGAATATTCGAAGTATATCATATGCTGTTTCAAAGTCAGCCTCCGTTGTCACATTACGACCTTGTCCCTTGCATACGAATGCACTAAGAATAGCCCATGAAGAAACAAAAGCCTCACTGAGGTCCTCTCTTTCGACCGTATCTGCGATCCTGTGCTCTTCTAGGAAACTAACCAACTTCTCTCCAGCACCTGATATCCTCTGAATAGAATTGGGTCCAAATTGAAGATCTGCAATGGACTTGATGAAGCTCCTTGGTTCTCGGGAAGGTGGTCTCAGTACTAGACCTGGTTCTTTTCGCGTCATTGACCACCATTTTGAGGTTGATGTGAAATAATCAAGCACATCTATTGCTTCGGTGACGTCAGAGAGCGTTGCTACATCTCGTGTTTCAAGATATGCCATAAGCTTCGTGAAGAGCCTGAGAAATCGCGTTAGATGAACAGAAATCTTAGCTCCCAGAAACTGAGTGTCTGTAAATCTAATAGTCACTGTTTCAATTTGGTTTTCTATAGTATCTTCTAATTGTATGCTTAGCAAACCTTGGTAGACGTCGACGGGAGTCCTTGCCAAAGCCCTTTAATCTCCTGTTATATCAAATCACTAATTTTGGCATATAAAAGGTGACAAGACATTACGTCCCATATCTCCGAGAACGGTCTCCATAAGACCGCAAAGCGCGCCATATGTCAATCCGTCGAACAGCTGGCCAGTATATCTGCGCGAAATAGAGTTCTGAGTACGCGGACTGCCATAAGAGGAAACCAGAGAGACGTTCTTCACCAGATGTACGGATTATGAGGTCAGGGTCGGGAATGCCATTTGTGTAGAGATGGCTCTCTATGATATCCTCATTGATTTCAGAGGTCAGCATTTCTCCAGACTCTATCTTCTCACCAATAGCTTTCACTGCATCGACCAGTTCAGCCCTTCCAGAGTATCCGATTGCTACGTTGAGAATATGGTCACTGTATTGTGCGGTTTCCTCTTCTGCTCTTTGAATCGCCTTTTGGACCTTTTCTGGTAGAAGGTCAACTCTTCCAATTGCCTGTATCCGAACGCGATGACGATGAACATCTGGATTTCCAACTACCTCTGCAAACTTTTCTTCTGCTAGCGCCATTATCTCCTTGACTTCATCTTCATTTCTCTGGAAGTTCTCAATAGAAAATGCATACAGAGTGCAGACTTTCACATTAGCCTCCCACAAAATACGCAGCACTTCCATCACCTTGGCTGCGCCTCTGTGATGTCCAAACCATGGAACCTCGAGACCATGTTTTCGGGCGTATCTACGATTCCCATCCAGAATGATCCCAACATGTCGTGGAGCCCTGTCCTTGTCTAACTGCCTAAAGAGATAGTATTCGTACAGTCTGTACACAGGACCGGATAGATTCAATTCTGACACACTCTGATTTAGCTACGATTGGAAAATTCATCTTAATAGAGTTGTTGAAGGGAGGAAATTTGTATGAGCTTTTATTCCCACGCTGATACATTCTTCTGACTTCAATGCATGTCCGTAGAGCCTACCGATACGAACTCGATCCAAACAATTCACAGAAATCATCTCTTCTTCGGCATGCAGGAGTAGCACGATTTGTTTACAATTGGGGGCTTGAACAACGACTCATTCAATACAAGAACAATCGGGGAAATGAGCGCTTTGCAGATGCAATGAAACAGCACAAACTCTTGACCAGTTTGAAGAAGACTCATTTTTCATGGATGTATGAATGCTCCAAATGTGCTCCACAAGAGGCTCTCAGAGATTTAGACAGAGCCTTCAAGAACTTCTATCGGGGTTTAAAGACCGGAAAGAGAATCGGATTTCCTAAATTCAAAAGGAAGGGAGTACATGACAGTTTCAGACTCTATGGAATCATCCGGTTTGAAGGTCGAAAGCTACAGCTGCCACGAATAGGGAAGGTTCGGGTTAAGGAAAAGAAAGAGAATTATCATGGTGGCAGAATTCTATCCGTCACTGTAAGGAAGAGAGCTGACCGATGGTTCGCTTCCCTCACAGTGGTGGAGGAGATTCCGGATCCAAATCCAATCAAAGGACCAGTAATAGGAGTAGACATTGGAGTCAAGACCTTGGCGACTCTCTCTGATGGTACAACCTTCTCCAATCCAAAAGCATTGGGAAGACGACTGAAGAAACTGAGAAGATTGTCAAAGAGCTTCTCTCGAAAGAAGAGTAGGAGTAAGAACTATGAGAAAGTAAGACTCAAGCTTGCAAAGATGTATCTGAAGACCTTCAACATCCGTCAGGACACCCTCCATAAGTTAACAACCTATCTTGCCAAGAACCACAGTGAGATAGTGATTGAGGACTTGAACGTATCCGGAATGATGAAAAACCGAAGGATAGCACGAGCGATTGCAGATGTCGGTATGTTTGAGTTCAGAAGACAACTGGCATACAAGTGCACGTGGTACGGTTCACAGCTTGTTGTTGTTTCAAAGACATATCCTTCCTCAAAGATCTGTTCAAGCTGTGGACACAAAAAGAAAGTTCTATCCCTCTCAAAGAGGGATTATGTTTGTGAAGTGTGTGGACTGAGGATTGACAGAGACCTCAATGCCGCACGAAACTTAGTCACCGTCAGTTTGCCGGAGACTCAAACTGCCTGTGGAGAGGATGTAAGACTTTATGATTCCTCTGGAATCATGACGCAGACCTCTGAGAAGCAGGAACCGAACAGCAGTCATAGATCTTGAAATCTAAGATTGAATAAGTTTCGGGAAACGGTTAATGTTGTGCAGATAGGTGTACTATATCATTTTCGCAATCTTCTCTGCAGCACGTTTCATGTCTAAGAATATGAGACCTAATTTCGCGTTTGCAGTGGTGGAAACAGTCAGACAAGCATTAATCCCAGCTGCCGTTACTAACAACCAACCATCAATACCCTTGACATTGACTTGTTCAAGGCTGCCTTTCCCAAGCTCTATCGCAGCCCTCTCGCCAAGACTCAGCATAGCGGCAGTCATAGCTGCGACCTTTGCCTCGTCAACGTCTGCGGGAAGAGCTGATACGATTGGTAGCCCTTCTACACTGACTATGGCACAGGCTTCAATCTCCGGAATGCTTCCCTGCAGTTCGTTCAGAACACCTTCGAGTGTATTTTCGCGGGATTCTCCCATTATTTGGTCTCACCTGTCATTTGTACATTCTTTTCAGGATGACTTCTCTAGCTATTGCTTGAAATGCCCTCTTAACTCCTACGCCCTGTACAGCAATCGTCTCATAGATGGGCACATTCCCGCCTAGGCCTAAGAGATCCAGCATTTCATCACGTGACATCCTGTTAGGTAGGTCTCGCTTGTTCAGCATAACCACTATCGGAATATGACGTCCAAGCTCATCACCGAGGAACAACTTCAGCTCCTCGAAACTCTCTGTGTTCTCATCACGTTGGTCTGGTGACGAGTCAGCAACAAAGAGAATTCCATCTGTACCCTGCAGCACCACTTTCCTCTGATGTCTGTGTCGCTTCTGTCCAGCTACTGTAAATACGTCGAACAGAACTCGACCTCCCGCGGACATAGGCACGTAGTCAAAAAACAGTGTACGATTGGTCTCATCCTCGATAGCAGTGAACTCTCCTTTCTGTAGCCCTTCTACTTTTCCGTAAAGCCAACGGAGTGCGGTTGTTTTGCCACCTAGGGACGGACCATAGAATACTAGTTTGAGATGAATGCGTCCCTTGTCGTCTTTTCGAATTGTAAACACCTCATTGTGTCACTGCAGAGGTCCCTTTAGTGGGATGTCGGTTGAAAGAAAAGTCCAGTCTAATAAAAGCCTTTGTGGCACGGGAGGTTGCTCTCGGACGGCTCTGCTGATAGATTTGACTCTTCTTTTCAATATGCACTGAGTAGTAGTTTGCCAGGTGCAGATACAATTGTGTGTGTTATGTGGACCTGTTAGGGTTGGTTGAAAGTCCAAATCATTATCAATCCTCATGGATAAGAGGTATACAGAGTGATATCATTTGACGAAAGAGAAGGACCACAAAACCTGCCCATCGTGCGGCAATGAGATGGAGAAGGGGTATCTCATCAGTAAGATGGGAGTATACTGGGATGATCATGTCCCGAGATTCATTGCACCAGGTACTCTCTTGGCACCTAATACAACAGAAGTGTTCAAGATGCATTATATTCCATCGTACAGGTGCCAGTCCTGCAAAATCATTCAGTATGGAGAACCTACTGACTTTGTCCGACTTGCATGTCCTCACTGCGAGGCAAAATACGAGTATGAGATTCCAAAAGACTCAGTTCAGATTGTCTGTCAGAATTGCGCGAAGACATTCTCCAGAACTATTACTCACTAAAAAGCAAACCTACCAGATGTGAATACAACTACTAGACTCACACACGTTCTAGTTCAGCAAGAGCTGACTTCAGGTCTTCTTCGTCAAGCTCACTATCCTT
>CAZPWM010000135.1:0-7104 GCA_964590575.1 uncultured archaeon | reverse complement strand
TCTGATGCCAGGCGAAACCATTGAGCGATCATACCTGCTGTCGCTAATATCCCAGTTATCGCGATAAGACCAAGATGCAATTTACTCGTGTTGTTATCATCTCACCGTCTGCATGAAAGCTAATGAATTGAGGAGTTGGTATCTCATGAGATACGATCAAACGAGTGAATCGACTTCCTTCTTCAAAGTCTACGAGGACCAATGGAATTGGGTCCAACTCGAAATGGATGACTCCGGCAATGCATACATCGCAACTACTTCGGATACGTACGGTTACGTTGTGATGAAGTTTGATGCGGCTCAACTAAGTTCTACTGAAACTCCGACCTCCACATCTACCTCGACCACTGGAACTCAGACTGAGACCGGGGGATTCTTCGAGCTGACAGACTTACAGGTAGTCAGCTCAGTCATTGTTGGTGTTGCAATATTCGATGCAGTTCTGATTATATACTTGAAACGAAAGGTCGCTGGTTGAGCGGCAAACATATATCAGAAAATCGAGCTAGTGTTCCAAAAATCCGCGGCTCAATCTTTTCATAGAAGAATATCGCTTTGCATAAGATTAATTGGAACTCCAGTGAAACAACTTAACATGGTTAGATTTTGCCCATATTGCAATAGACAAATGTTACACAAATACATCCTAGGGAGAGACTACCGGATTTACATAAATGATCATGATTCACAATCCGTTCGTTCGGGAGCTGAAAAATTTCTGTCGCCTATCTCTACTTATGAGTGTCCTGAATGTGAGTTATTCCTGATTGATCGTAATGATCCACCAGTAACGTACCAGAAAAAAATGAAGTGTCCCTCCTGTGGGAAGAACCATTACTATACCAATAAAGACTGGAATTCTGATTCGATTGTGATTTGTAAGAGTTGTCTATCGGAGTTCATCCTCGAAGTAGATTGATGTTATCCTAACACGAGATTGAATTGCAAACAGGATGTCGTTAAATCGAGCTTACGTTCCAAAAATCCGCCGCCCGACCCTTTCGCAACGCTTATATCAAAAGGTTGTCATTGCAAGAGTGCGCCCCAAAGAAATTCCTTAGATGTAATCAGGTCTAGGGTATACCGGAAGACTTTTAAGGCACATTTGAGTATATAAGGTTAGTGATTAGTTTCACGAAGCGGAATCTGAACGGGGATTGAACGTATTCTGATAGTACTTCTGCGCCACGAAGCATGAATGACTGTAAGATTATTGAAGGCACCCAAAGGCCAGAGTCCTGCAACTGAGAGAGGTAGTTGGACAGTGTCAAAGTCAGACCGAAAGCAACCGGATCGCGCCAAAACGCAAGGCTTTACTTGCCCCGAATGCGGAGGCACTGAGGTCGTTCAAGATTTGGAAAAAGGAGAACGCATCTGCGCCACCTGCGGGCTTGTTGTCAGCGAACATCGCATAGACACAGGACCAGAATGGAGAGCGTTCACTTCTGACGAGAAGGATGCAAGGTCACGAGCTGGTGCACCGACCAACTATGCGATCCATGACAAAGGACTTTCAACGATGATTGACTGGAGAGACCATGACTCCCAAGGAAAACGGTTTACAGCCAAGAAACGTTCTGAGATTTACCGACTTAGGAAATGGCAGATTCGCACACGGGTCCATAGCTCGGTTGACAGGAACCTTGCTCAGGCTATGTCTGAATTAGACAGATTGTCATCACAGCTAGGACTTACCAAAAGCATCAAGGAACTGGCAGCTCTATTGTACAGAAAACTGATTGTTCGTAGGCTTGCACGCAGCAGGTCCATCGATGCAATGGTTGGAGCAGCGATATATGCTGCGTGTAGATTGAGAAATTCACCACGTTCCCTTGAAGAGATAGCAAGACACTCGAGGGTGAGTCGCAAAAAGATCGGTCAACACTACCGACTATTGGTTGAGAAGCTGAAACTGAGGATGCCAATCTCAGACCCGGCAAACTATGTCCCGCGATTCATCACACAGCTCAACCTGCCGGGGAAAGTTCAACAGAAAGTGATCGAGATTCTGGAAATGGCAAAAGAAAATCGAACTCTGGTCACCGGGCGAGACCCACGAGGACTCGCAGCCGCTGCGATATACATAGCATCGATCTTAATGGATCATAGAGTGACACAACGCGACATTGCAATGGCAGCTGGTGTGACTGAAGTGACAGTGAGAAATCGATACAAAGAGCTCGTTCTGAAGCTCAACATCACAATGGCACCTTGATAATCGCTTGAGGAAGAAAATGAATCTGCATAGCACGCGAGGGATCTGGGCCCTCATGAAACCCAGGTTGCATTGGAGGGAAATTGCACACAAATGGCAACATCTAGGATAGATGAAACTAGAAGAGAAGAAGTAGTACCGGAAACTCCTGGACTGACGTGCTCCGACTGTGGAGGCACTGATGTGGTTCGGGACAACGAAAAGGGTGAAATAATCTGTGCCACCTGCGGCCTTGTTTTGAGCGACCATCGCATCGATACTGGTCCCGAGTGGAGAGCTTTCACGTCCGATGAGCGCGATTCTCGTGCTAGAACTGGTGCGCCTACTAGTTACGCACTACACGATAAAGGCCTCTCGACTATGATCGACTGGCGCGATCGTGATTCGAAGGGATCATCTTTCAGTGCCAAACAGCGAGCGCAAATCTATCGACTCAGGAAATGGCAGATTAGGACAAGAGTTCACTCCTCTCTTGACCGAAACCTGGCACAGGCAATGACGGAGATTGACCGCCTGTCCTCACAACTAGGTCTCTCTCACGGCCTACGAGAACATGCTGCACGCATGTACCGAAAGCTCATAGCTGGAAGATTATGGCGAAGCAGGTCAATAGACGCGACCGCTGCAGCTGCAATCTACGCTGCGTGCAGACATAGAGGTTCGCCTCGTTCCATAGAGGAAATAGCTGAACACAGCAGGGAGTCAAAGAAGAAGATCTCTGCACACTACCGAATGCTGGTGACAAAACTCAAGATACGCATGCCAATCTCATCACCAGAGAACTATGTATCACGATTCATCTCGGACCTCAACCTTCCGAGCGAAGTGCAGAAGATAACGATGGAAATCCTTGAGAAGGCAAAGAAGGTCAGAGGACTAGTGACAGGCCGCGACCCACGAGGTCTTGCTGCAGCGGCAATCTACATAGCATCGATAATGTCTGACAGCAGAGTCACTCAACGTGACATCTCAAGAGTGAGCGGCGTCACTGAGGTAACAATCAGGAACCGCTACAAGGAGTTAGTGAGTAGGCTTGAACTCACAATGGCTCCTTACGCATAAGTTAAACCCGGCTGCAGACAACTGCAGCCACACTCTCTTTTTCAGGGATTAAATACCAGCTTTATCGAGGTTGCCTCTTTGTAGCTGAGATTTACCCATTTTCATCCAGGTTTCAGCTTCAACCCTTTTTCTTGAATAAGCATTGGGATTATCTCCCATGTAACAACTCTCGGTGCATCTCACTTCATGTTAGACGATTTTGTTGCTGCTAGAGAATCATTTAGGATTGCATTTGATTTGGACCCATCCAGACCACTACCAGTCATTGGCCTTTGAATGTCATACCTCAGAGCATTAGAGACCGGGGAAAAGGATTGAGATAAAGAGTGCCTGCAGTCATCTTTCAGCGAGTGATAGGATTTATTTGAAACCTCCACTGAATGATTGCTAATCTAGTGGTAAGGGGATTCAATGATAGAAGTCATTCAATTCATCATCATGATCGCAATCATTGCAACAATGATGGGATGGTGTCTAGATTGGTTCTTCTCAGGGACTATCGACCCAATCTATGTTGAAGATTCGAAAGTGGAACACCAGTATGCCATGATTACCTGTCGAGTCTGCGGTCATGAGGTGAGATATTCAATTCAGAAGATGGAAGCTTATGGGGAGGTCAAATGCGATAGATGCGGGAGTTTTCTTACAGAATAAGAATGAGGGCCTTAAATTGCACTAACCTGCACTTATGGGCGTCTATCCTTAATAGGAGACCGTCTATATGGTGCAAGCAACAGTTCAAGAGAGTGCCTCATCTATGAAAGAGGAACACTCCTTTTGGTCCGCACTAAATCTACTGACTGTTAGTGGAATCATGCTGTTTATCGGAATAGCTTGGCGTATCGTTGACCAATTCGTAATTGGTCTTGGCGACACATGGCTGAACATCATGCCTTCGAAGTTATTCCCGTTTCTGATCATTATTGGGTTCTTCTGGAGATATCGACGAACCGAGATTGATTCAGTCTTGGGACTTTCTCGAAACCAGATGAGAGTTCAGCTTGCTGTTGGACTCGTAATGGGTCTGATGATTTCAGGTTTAATCGACATTGGAGGAACTGCTGTTTATGGCCTTCTTATTGACCCAACCTATCCGCTTGAACTCCACATTCTCAACCCAGAATTACTTGGATACATGTTTCTCTTCTTCTTGACAAACGCATTCTTAGAAGAAACTCTGTTCAGAGGGTTGTTGCAGAATGGACTCAAAACTAGAGTTTCAGCAAACGCAGCAATTGTAATATCTGCTATAGCATTCGGGTTTTGGCATGCTGGATGGCCCCTTTTGTATGGCGGTCCAGCAAGTGACGTGCTCATTCAGGTCTCAATGATGGTTTTCTTTACAACCATTCTCGGTCTCCTTTTTGGTATCTATTATGAGCGATTCAGTTCTGGTCAATCACTTACAGGTGTAATTATAGCTCATACGATTTTCAACTTCGTCAATGAGAACTTCAAGATTGGACCCGAACCCTCAATGCAGGGACCGGATATGGCGTTTTCCACACCCGGTTTACTTGGAGTTACACTTGTCATGTTCTTTTTCGTGTTCTCAATGTTCTTCTTTGTCTTTAGCAGATACAAGATAGAGAACGTTTCTTCACTCTGGAATCGTATAACTGAGAGAACAAGAAACATACTACTAGGTCGTTCTAGAACCGAAGCTGCTGTAAATGATAAATAAGTTGAGGAATGATAATTATGCAGATAGGTACAGAATTAGTGATTCTCTCTAGTTTAGCAACAATTGCACTATCAGGGACAATTGGAGTTTATTTGTTACGTCTCTGGCGGTCCCAAGCAACACGGTTGATGACTGACCTGCCCTTGGTATTTGCAATTACAACAATGGCACAAGCAGTGCAGATCTTCGTTGGTCAAGCTCCAAATTATGGTTTAATCCAACCATCATTGGAACTGTTTCGGCTCCGTGCGATAATCATCTGTATTTCAATTGTTCCCATTCTAGGAGCATTGTTACAGATTTGGGCTCCAAAGTTTCAGAAATATCACAACAGGGCAGTTCTACTGGTTTTCGCTATTTGGATAACTACAACCCTACTTGGTCCAAATGAGGAGTTCATCATGATGATGGTCATCCCATGGATTCTTGTGTTTGGGGTTTTGATGCTACTGACCTTTGCTATCACCTGGAAAACAGGACGACTAAAGGAAGTAAGAAGTGATCTCATGATTGTGTCAATCATATTTGGTATGGCCAGTCAATCCCTTCGAGTTCCACTCCTAGGCTCAACTTTCTTCTACATACCAGACATCCTATTCATGCTGTCAATGTTGTTCATAGCTCTTGCTTTTGGTAATCCTTGGTATAGGCGAGAACTAAACGGAAAAGAGTCCATTCCACCTCCAAGAGAGATTGAAGTGGCTGTGGAATATTAGAAAAAAAAAGAGTGGGGGAATCTTCGTTCCAAAATATCTGAAGCGAAAATCTCCGCCATTTTCAATTTTATATAGTGACTGCAATACTAGTCCCTACATTGCGATATAGGTAGATAGACACTGGTACAACTACGATGTCTATTAACACGTGGAGAATGATGAAATAATTTGCCACTTCTGTATGCAGGAAGAGGAACCTAACTATTCCTCCAACTCCACCTATCAGGGGAAGGATAACGCATAGTGCTACGAGACCTCTCCTGTCCAGATATCGGATTAGACCGATTCCAAGAAAGAGGTACATCGCACCGTATAAAGCAGCAGCGACATTGTGCCATATGCCACCGTATACAAACACCTGGATGGTGTGAGTACATGCTGATAGTATGAGTAATCCTCCAGCTAAAAGGCTTAGTTGATATTTACTTACCAAATTCAAACACTCCCTTCAATTACCTCAGTAGTCAGTGGTTTAGACTTGGCCTGAATGTGACTGCTCTCGATGATGCGCTCAGTATGAGAGGATTGCATTCTCACCACTACTGTGGGTCCTAGAGAACCGAACTCTCGCACATATTGGAACTCACCATTGATTGCCCCAACTGCTGTATCAAACGCTGCCCCAAACTCTATCAGGTCAATATCGTTCTGAATCATAGCAGCTATAGTGTAGTGTGCTTGACCCCCTTCGATTGAACCAACAACGGTGTAGTCAAGGAGTTGAGCACCCGTCTGTCTAGTTGCAACAGAGATACCCTCATTTACATGAGCATCGGTCAGCTTCTCACCTGACAGATTGACCGCCTTTCCCTTCCTTCCGATCCTGTGAACCGAATAAGGGTCAGTATCCTTGAAGGTCACCATGTCTCCGATTCTATACCTGGTGTAGCCCATCATGTTTGTCAATACAAGTTCATATCTGTGTCCCTTCTTCACCTCAGAGAGGGGGAGTACTCGAGGCTCCTCCTTGTGAATCTCTTTCTCTGGGATGAACTCGAAGAAGTTAATGTGAGGAAGTAATTGGATCCCATTGTCAGTGTGTGACAAGAGGGTAGTTCCATAGAGACCCTCGGATCCTGCATAATTGTCCCATAGCACGGCTTTTGGCAATGCGCTCTGAAGCCAAGGTTTGTATGGGTCAGCGTCTATTCCGGTCGCACCAATCATCATAAGATTGGGCCAGAGTGATTCTAGGTCCATGGAACCATCATCGTTCAGAGATTCCCGAATCCTAGCTTCGTGTTTTGTACCACGGAACTCTTCGAGCAGACTTGGTCCATACTCATTCTGCATCTTCCTGATGAACGCTATCGTAAGAGTAGTGATGCCTGCTAGGGAGGACACATTCTCCTGAATGGCAAACTACGCATAAGCCCAGAGCTACTCTCCCATGTTGGTGATGTTGAAGACCTCCTCCCCCGGAATAA
>CAZPWM010000134.1:0-7238 GCA_964590575.1 uncultured archaeon | reverse complement strand
AACCACCTCATCCACGCGGCTCGAAGAAACATAGACATGACAGTAGTATGCATCAATAATTTCAATTATGGCATGACTGGCGGTCAATTCGGACCCACTACAGAGCATGGGAGATATTCACAGACTAGTCCTAGGCCAGTTGGTGTTATTGAACACCCGTTTAACCTAGTCAAACTAGCGGCCTCATCAGGTGCAACCTTTGTTGCTAGATGGACAGCAGTTCAAGCTCGAAGGGCTACACAATCTATTGAGAGAGGTATCAAGAAAGAGGGATTCTCATTTGTTGAGATTATTGGAGCCTGTCCTACCGAATATGGTAGAATGAATCGTCTCGGAGATGGTCTGGAAATGCACAAACACCTACTAGAGGTGGCAGATATCCAGAATGGGCTTCCACCGCATGAAGCAGAGCTCGACTATGAGAATAGGATCGTCTGTGGAGAGTTCGTAAATATCGAAAAACCTGAATATACTGCAGTTCTTCGAGAGATGCAAGAGAAACTCAAAGGGTGATTCAGATGGCACGCTATGAAGTAAGATTCGGTGGCTTTGGAGGACAGGGTATAGTCACTATGGCTGTTGTCTTGGGAGAAGCAATTTCACTTGTTGAGAGAAAACAATGCGTGCAGACCCAGAGTTACGGACCTGAAGCGAGAGGGGGAGCTACGAAAAGCGAACTTGTGGTAGATGACGTAGAAGTCGACTATCCCAAAGTGCAAGCACCAGACGTTTTCGTTGCAATGAGCCGGGCAGCATACCTCGAGTATGTGGATGGCTTGAAAGATGACGGGATTCTTATCATAGATGAAGACTTGGTTGAAATTGAGGGCGATTTGCCTGATGGAATAAAAATCTACAAAATTCCAGCTACAAGGATTGCAGATGTAGAGCTTGGATTAAAACAAGCCACGAATGTTGTAATGCTGGGAGCACTGACTGCTATTACTGGAATTGTTACACCTGAGGGGCTTAAGCAGCAGATAGTTGAAAGGTGGCCCAGATTCAAGGAATCAAATCTGAAGGCTTTAGATCTTGGTCTGAAAGCAGGGAAGGAAGCGGTTCCATTCAGTGCCTAGACAACGTTCTGGTTTCTTTTTTCTCCAAATTCATCTTCAGAAGCTCGACTAGTTCGAATTCTGAGTTCTCCTGCTTAACACTCATGTCGTTTTGCCTTTCTTCTCCAAAGCTATGACCGCGGCTCCTAATGCACCTGTAAGCTGTGGATCTTCAGGGACCCAAAGTTCCGTACCTAATTGATTAGAAAGATAATACACAAATGCAGGGTTCAGAGCCACTCCTCCTGTCACACATACTGGTTCTTGAACACCCACGCGTTTTGAGAGCGCGCTGATTTTAGAAACCATGGATACATGCACTCCTGCTGCTATGTCTGCAGCTGATTCTCCTGCACCAATATGTCCAATGACCTCACTCTCAGCAAAGACTGTACATGTGCTGCTTATCGAGCTTGGTTTTTTTGATTGAAGCGCGAGAGGACCTAAGTCGTCTAGGGAAACCTCAAGGACACGTGCCATGACTTCAAGAAAACGCCCAGTTCCAGCAGAACACTTGTCATTCAGTTCGAAGTCCTCTGGTCTTCCAGAAGGACCTATTCGAATGGCCTTGGCATCTTGACCTCCGACATCAATTAGGAGACGTATGTTTGGATTAATATGATGGACACCTACGCTATGACAGGTTATCTCAGTAACTGATTTTATAGCTAACTCGACACGTGCACGACCGTATCCAGTACTGATGACAGGTATATCTTTCAAGTTAATATTCGACAAGGATGAAATGCTGTGTAGGGTTTTTTCCACAGCTTGGATTGCTGAAGCTCCAGTCAGCATCAATGATTTAGCCACAACTTTTCCTGAGCTATCTAATAAGACTCCTTTTGTCGTTGTTGACCCAACATCAATGCCAATTCCCATATCCAATAATTCTCTCTCCTCACATAAGCATCTCTAGGAGTGCATCTACTCGAGTCTCAATTTGAGCTGCGTTGTACACTCTAGAGTCAACCATATCACCTTCTATAATGACTCCTGGCACACCGGTCCTTTCAGTAACGATCTCCTTTGACACAAGCTGCCCGAGTGAGTAACGTTTGCATGAACGAACAGAGAACATAACAAATCCATCAAGGTCATAGTCATTGATTAGCTGACACATCTTGTCAACCTTCGCATCGAGGCCCATGTTGAGATATACTTTGGAATATGTTTCAACAACTTCATCAATGATGGAAGGTGTATCTATACCCACCATATTGCCCGTCCATGCATGTGTATATGTGTCAGCAGGAAAACCAACTCCTCTGCTTGCCAACATGTTGAAGAATCTTAGAGTGTGCCATGGTGGAATATTGTCCCAAAGTAAGCGAACTTTCTCATCTCGAATTGCACCGACTCCATTCTTAACACGTTCCTCTACCTCTTCAACAAAGGATTCGTAAAATTCAACACAATGTTCAGTCCCCCGACTTGAAACCACGGGAGCCATTGTCAAGAATCTATCAGCACAGTTTAATGGACTTGGCTTGTTCTTGCAAGCTTCAAGAGCGCGTATCCAGAGTTTAGTCGCTTTGCTTGAAAGATTAGCCACTTCGTGAATTCTATCCTCCTCAAGGGTTCGGTTGAAGTGAGATTCAAGAAACTCAATCAGACGTTCAACGCCACGTCGCACATACTCCTGATTATGAGGGAGCTGTTCTTTTTCTATCGGTGGAGTGTCTAGGAGGAAGACTGGAGCCCCTGTCATCTCAGAAATAGCATCATACCATCGTAGAACAGTTCCACAGATGTTATTGCATGCAAGGAGAATCTGAGGAGTCGGAAGTGACCCCATTGGAACTTCTTCAGGCTTTTCTGTAGACCCAATACTGGCACGAGCGTAGGAACAAAGATCCTGTGAATACCCAAGGTCTTCTGCAAACCCGCAGACATCTGGGCCAATCTTTTGAGCACCAATGATGGCTCCAGCCTGTTCAGGATAAACGACGCCTAGATTCATTGCTATCGGAATCTCAACTGGAAAGCCTGAGGTCACCCATGCAAGTTCACCATTTTCACTTGCCTGCATAGCTTCGAGTCCATGGCGAAATGCAATCTGTTGCAGAAGAGTTTGTGTTTCAAGGCGTCTGTAGGGTTTTTCCTCACTTGCCCGTTCTTCAGTCATTTTGTATTTCACTCCATAGTTTCTAGGAAGCTTTGTATCCGTGTTTCGATCCGTCCACGGTCACTCAGTTCAGAGTCCAATGGGAGTCGGAGGGTTTTCACGTCTAGTTCGCAGGCCGCCTTCTCAATGGATGGCGCTTCAAATTGATCAGGGTCGCAGAATGACTGCTCACAGACAATGAGTCCTTGAATTGAGAGGTTTTTAAGAAGTCCTTTCATTGCATTCATCCGATAAGACAGACCCTCATGAGTTGGCTCACCAGGAGCAGTCAAAATTGATTTGGCCATCGCGAAGAAGTGATCATCAGAGTAAGAAGGAGGAATAGTGAACACAATCTTGAATCCAAATGAAAGAATGTCTAGGACAATAGCAGAGTCGGAGAAATCTGGGATACCATTGATAATAGCAGCAATTGCTTGAGGTTCAACCATCCCACCAGCAATGACTATGCGAGGAGTTTCTAATCCTTCTGGAAGGTTTACTCTTGAGTAATCACCGTTCAAGATTGCATTTTTCACAGCCTCAATAGTATTGAAAATCCCCAGTTCATTAGATGTTTTTTGAACACTTTTCGCAGCTGCTTTGAGTTCAGATACTGAGGAGAGAGTTGGTGCAGTCAAAAAGTTCCGGACAAGACGTATAACTTCAGAGTAGGAGATAATCTTTGGATTTACTACTCTGGCAGAATAGAGAAATTGGGCACAATTACGAAAATCTTGAACCAGTTCGATTGCCCTATCATAACTTTCCGTAAGAAATGGTCGATTGAATGTTGTGGAGAGTGTTTTACTAAGCATTCTTAACTCTTCAGCTAAAAACTTGGTCGTCGATTCATCCTGACTGTATCTTGTCACTGGGTAGGTTAACCGAAAAACTCTATCATCTGGAAAACGAACTTTCCAAACATCGCCTAGATTTTGAAGAGCATCACATGTATTTCCAGGAAATAGCAATCCTGCTAGAGTCAAGAACTGACCATTTGCACGTTGACTATAGAGATTCCGGATGTATGAGCATGCAAAGGTCTGGAGACTCTCTTCAAATCCACTGGTAACTCCGGGTAATGCTCTGACAAGAGAAGGAGTGAACCCATGTGCCATAAAGAGCTCCAACGGGACATGAGGGTAGATGTAGCCAATTATCGACTCGCCAGAGTCCACCAGTTCCCTCAATCCTGCTGACGATTGCTCGATTACTCCTTCATAACTCAATTGAAATCTCTCTCTCTTTTTTGGGTGATTCTGGTAGTGATGCTCACTTTCAACATTCAGTATCTTAATTGTTCCGCTGTATTAATCAAATCTGGCAATTCTAGCTATTTTATAGTCAAAAATTGCCTGTAGAAGGCTATATCAATAGCTAATGTAGACATAGTTGCTATCCTTTGGTCAAAATTCTGACCAAGATTATAGACGAGAGATATGGAGAACGAATGATATGGAAGAAATGCCATGGCATAAGACAAGATGGCCAGAAACTGTCAAGAAGTCACTAGACTATCCTGACGAGCCACTCTTTGCATTATTAGACAAAGTAGCTGCTGAACATCCAGAATCACCTTCAACAATTTATGATGGGATAGCACATTCCTTTGCAGAGGTGAAGGATCATGCTGATAGGATAGCTAATTTTCTATCAAGCAAGGGTATTGGCAAAGGTGATAAAGTCGCGATATTCATGCCGAATGTTCCAATGTACCCACCCGTGTTCTTTGGAATCCTGAAAACAGGAGCGACGGCAGTCACGTGCAATCCTTCGTACAAAGCAAACGAACTGAATTTCCAATTGAAAGACTCTGGAGCGAAAGCTGTTTTCGTATTTGACCATCCTTCTTTTACACCGACTTCGTATCAAGCGGTGAAAGGTACTGATGTGGATACTGTTGTGATTTGTAGCATCAAGAGCTTCTTACCAAAGATAAAAGCAGTTCTTGGAGGTCTTCTCGGGAAGATACCCAAGGGCGATTCATACGAGGAAGGGACTGTCTTCTACGATGAAATCATAGAAAAGTTTGAGCCAAAGGCCCCTGATGTATCACTCAAGCCAAAAGAGGATCTCGCATTAATCCTCTATACAGGCGGTACTACAGGAACACCAAAGGGAGCAATGCTCACCCACCACAATCTGTACAGCAATGTCGTACAAATTGATGAGTGGGCTCAACTTGAACCTAAAGGAGGAGGACCACCTGAAAAGCTCACTTCAGAAGACGTGTATGTTGGAGCTCTACCTTGGTACCACAGCTATGGTCTCACTCTTACATTGGTATCATCGTATCTTTTGGGAAGTGCTCTGGTATGTGTACCAGACCCAAGAGCTGGCAAACCTCCAATGAGTGAACTATTGTCTGAAATCCAGAAGAACAAGGGATCAATTCTGCATTGTGTACCTGCACTATACGCGGGTATGATAAACAATCCAAATGTAGGAAAGTACGACCTCACTAGTCTCAAAGCCTGTGGTTCGGGTGCTGCACCTTTGCCCCCTGAGCTTGCTAAGAAATTTGAGAGTGCGACTGGTGCAGTCTTGTTCGAAGGATATGGACTAACCGAAACATCTCCACTCGCCACTGCAAATCCAGCTCTGGTTAACTTGCGAAAATTCGGGTCAATTGGTGTTCCAATCTCAGACACCTATGTCACAATTCTCGATATAGCGACTGGCGAGAAGGAACTCAAGCAGGGAGAAACCGGTGAGATTGCTATAAGCGGTCCACAGGTAATGCAAGGTTATTGGAACAGACCTAAAGAAACCGCGGAGGTCATACGAGAAATCAATGGCAGACGTTACTTCATCACAGGTGACATAGGTCACATGGATGAGGATGGTTTCTTCGTAGTGTCAGACCGTAAGAAGGACATGATCAACGTTGGAGGTCTGAAGGCATATCCAAGAGAGATTGAGGATATCTTCTTTGAGCATCCCAAGGTAGTAATGGCTGCAGTCATTGGTCTACCACGAGATGATGACCCTACTAACGAGTATGTTAAGGCGTACCTCGTCCTTAAGGATGGCGAAACAGGCACCGAAGAAGAGTTCATTGCATGGGCAAAGGACCACATGGCAGGTTACAAGAGACCGAAAGAAGTCGTGTTTGTCGACTCACTGCCTATGACAGCTGTCGGAAAAGTCCTCAGAAGAGAGCTTAGAGAAGCTGAACTCGCAAAGAAGAAGTAGTTCAAATGAAGCAGGGGATGGGGAAACCCTCCCCAAATTCTTCTTTTTCACTCATTTTTTAGCCGTCCAAGGGCACCCTCAACAAATATCAGTAAGCTAAGCTATACTGGACAGCTAAGTTTTCTTACTGAAATAGGTCAGATTGTGGAGCTGACAAAGATGGATGAATTATATTGGCAAGAGAGTGAAGCATGGCCTGAAACAACGGCCAAGACAATTGATTATCCAAAAGAACCATTGTTCGAAATGTTAGACAGGTCAGCACGACAGAGTGGAGACCTACCTTACACTGTGTTTATGGGAAAATCGCAGACATTCAAAGAGGTCAAAGACCATTCAGACAGGATAGCCAACTTCTTGGCTAGCAAAGGTATCAAGGAAGATGATAGTGTCGCAGTCTTCTTGCCTAATGTACCACAATTCCCAGCAGTCTTCTTTGGCATTCTGAAGACAGGAGCAAAGGTTGTGACATGTAATCCAATGTACAAAGCAGGCGAACTAAACTACCAGTTGAAAGATACCGATGCTCAGATAGTCTTCGTTCTTGACCATCCCATATTTACTCCCACATGCTATGAAGCAATCAAAGGAACAAACGTCCATACTGTCATTGTCTGCAGTCTCAAACCCTTCCTCTCCAAAGCAAAGGCAGTCATTGGAGGACTTCTTGGAAAGATACCAAAAAGCCCGTTCTATGAGAAGGACAAGACATTATTCTATGAGGATATTCTTACTGAAAACGAACCAACACCACCACAGGTCAACATTAATCCGATGAGTACTGCAGTTATAATCTACACAGGCGGAACAACTGGCACTCCAAAGGGAGCAGAACTGTCTCACTATAATCTGACTTCAAACGTGCTTCAGATTACAGA
>CAZPWM010000133.1:5153-7244 GCA_964590575.1 uncultured archaeon | reverse complement strand
CAGCTGTACATCCATCAGGCATGGTTTGGACTTGACTAAATTTTCATATCAAGTTTCATTGTTTAAATCAATCGAATCGATTTCTTCGGTGGATTCTAAACTAACGGAACTACCACTTCCAACGATTCGCAGCAGTGAGATACCAAGAATCAGAGCACCAATATTGAAAATCATATTGAGCCAGCTGATAGGTTGGACCGTTCCGAATATGAATTGAGCGAACAACCCTCCTATAACAGGTCCTGCAAACCCTCCAGCATTCTGAGCACCATATACCAGCGACATTGCCCTGCCGCGTTCATCAGGACTGGTGACGTATGCAGCAAGAGCACTTGTTGCAGTCGATGATAATGGGTAAATTGGGAAAGCCCATAAGATGGATGCAGCTATAGGATCATTCACCATAGCAAAAGCGAACGCAAAGAAAGCGTAGGATGCGAAAGCTGCAATTAGAACCTTCACAGGTCCTTTTCTGTCTACAATCTTGCCAATGTAACCGGTGATTAAGACCGCAATAATCGTAGCTCCAGAATTGGCAAAACCTACATACGCTGTCAATCCACCCAATTCGTCCACGATGATTATTGCCATAACGTATGAAACTGAATTCATACCTATTTGGCTCAATCCAACAGCACTGATTAAGCGAGTCATACCAGGAATTCGAAGTAGCTCTCTGACACCCATGCCAGTCTCTCTCACCCTTGTTTCAAATGGAATATCACGGATGTAGGCGACACAACTGGCAGTAGCAACAATGCCAAGGGCAGCTCCAATGATAAACAGGGGACGCATACCAATGAAGTCGATCAGTAATCCGCTACTGAATGCGCCAAAGAACCATCCGCCGGATTGTGCAGCTAAGAAATAACCGAGACGTTCACCTTTCCTATCAGTGCCAGTGGTCAAATGTGCTTGACCCATGGGTAAAGCTGCTGATGAGAAGACAGCACCGACAATACCAACGAGTACAAATTGGACAACATCAGATACTATAGAATAGAAGAAGAATGTCGATGCATAGCCGATGAATCCAATAATCATGAATGGTTTTCGACGCCCAACACCATCTGAAATGGACCCCCAAACATTAGTAGCTAGCATGACAACAAGAGCAGGTGCAGACCACGCAAATGTAAGCACAAGATAATCTTCCACGAGTAGATCGTGTTTAACGAAGTAGGTCATCCACTGCCAGATGATAGCCTGTGCCATAGATTGTATTGAGTATGCCAAGTACACTGTTGTGACAGCACGGTTTCTCAAAACCATCTTGTTACATCCTTATCTTAGCATCAACGAGCACCATGGCCACCTTAAGGATGTGACGTTGGTGTACTAAATTGAATGCGTAAGTCGTATACTATTTTTAGGAGAGGGCTCAGTTTCTTGTGAACTAAGATGGCAGAAGTAGAAAGCATAGAATTAGAAGAACCTCAAGAGGAGCCAGATCGGAAAAGACCTTACTACTTCCAACTCGATGTACTAAAGGCAATAGCAATCGCATTCGTAGTGATGGACCATAGCTTGACTTGGGAAATCAAGGGAGCGGTGGGTAGTATTTTCTGGGAACGCTTGTCCATTCCTTTCTTCTTGATTGTCATGGGTTTCAATATGGGTGTTTCATTCCAATACCGAAACGCCAGTAGTTTGAGAGACCTCTATACAATTGACTATTTCAAGCGAAAATTGAAGCGCTATGTTTTGCCATTCGTAATCCTTTACATGGCATCGATTTTTCTGGGAATGACCTATGGCTACCTCAATACGAGTGAGTATCTGCTTCTTGGCTACCTTCCTTTCTGGGGACCTGGGAATTGGTTCATACCACTTCTTTTTGGTTCAATCCTTGTGTTTCCTATCATATACTGGCTATTTGACAGAAAGCCACGATTGACACTTGCACTATGTTTCATCAGTGAACTCGTTTTTCAGTATATTCTATGGTTCCTATATCCTACTGCAACAACAGCGAATGATTGGTTCATTATTTCAGCAATAAGAGTCAATATCTTCTTCTTCTTACCAGCTGTGGGTCTTGGACTCTGGTTCTCAAGGGGATATAACCTGAGAGCAAAGAGAAATTGGTTC
>CAZPWM010000133.1:0-5143 GCA_964590575.1 uncultured archaeon | reverse complement strand
TTCATGTATATCTATGTCCCAATCTGTGTAATGTTCATGATTGACTACGCTACACTTTCACCTGTAACACATAGAGGTATTTTGAGTTCAATACCTAATTCTTTTAGCGAATTCATAGGTTTTGTTCAGGACTTCATAAAAGGGGACTACACTCTCATTTTCTACGGGTATGCTGCATTCTTAGTCCTAGTAGCATTGATGATAATTCCACAAACAGCATCAGGTCGTGTGCAGCGACTCATACAGCGAGTCGGAAGATCAACATATCATATCCTCCTTTTCCAGATTTACTGGATGTCAATCGTTTATTGGAATGTCGCTCATTGGACTATCATTGAGCATGAAATCCCTGATTTCCTAGCCTACTTAGGCTGGCCAAATCCCTTGTACTATATACCATTTTATCTCCTCAATCTTGGAGTTGCATTTGCAGGTGGTATGATCTGGTATGAGGCGGGTAAAAGATGGCTCTAGAATCAAAAACAATGAGTGAGTGATACAATGCTTAAGTCATAGAGTATTTCAAGTACCAAGGAATAGGTAAAATATGGTTGCCCGTGATAATGAAGTGACTCTCAAAGTAGTGAATCTCCGAGCATTCTATACGTCGAAAAAGGGTTTTATTAGAGCAGTAAATAATGTGAGCTTTGAGGTTAGAAAAGGGGAGTCAGTTGGACTATTTGGCGAGTCAGGAGCGGGAAAGACAAGTGTTGCGTTATCAATCATGGGACTATTCGACCAGCTCTCCCGATATTATGCTTCAACCTCAGCGAATGAAGAGAACAAGAGGTTATGGGCACTCAAGGACGAGGCACGGAAAAAAGGACTTACATCTGAAGATATGGGAGAAGACCTACCAGGTGTTGAGGGACATATCTATTTCAAAGGAAGAGATATCGCAGCTCTTGATGAAAAGGAATATCAAAAAATACGAGGGAAAGAGATTACATACGTTCCACAGGGTACTGCAAAATCCCTGAATCCCTATTCAAACATTGAAGAACAGACATCAGAGGTTCTCTGGGCTCATGATGACGACAATGAGCTCAATGAATGGCAAGTCATGAAGAAAGTACTACAAACACTTGACCTTATCGAACTCGGAGATATTGATCTTCGAAAAGACATGAAACCTTCACAATTCAGTGTGGGTGAAGACCAACGTGTACTTATTGCAATGGCACTCGTTTCTAACCCTGCGTTGATGATTGCAGACGAGCCAACCACTGCTGTTGACATGGGACTCCAACACCGGATACTAAAAGCAATTCAGATCGTTCGTGAAGAATTGGATCTTTCAATGCTGCTCATCAGCAATAATCAAGGAACTATTGCTGAAACCTGTGATAGAGTTGCAGTGATGACTGCAGGACACATAGTTGAGTTTGGGGCTACTGAAAGGGTTCTCAATTCTCCGGGGCATCCCTTCACACGTGCATTCATTATGAGTAATCCATCGATGGAACTCATTCGGAAAATAAGGGAAAAGGGACTCAGGATTCGCGGGATACCAGGTAAACCTCCAGACCTTGTAGATCCACTACCTGGTTGTCCATTCAGTGAACGCTGCGAGTATGTCCAAGACATCTGCAGGGAAAAGCTACCGGAATATCGAGAGGTCGAGGACAACTATTGGATCTTATGTCATCGATACGAAGAACTTCCAGAATGGTAGAATTCAGACCAAAGTTTCATCAATACATTCAGTTCTAATCACATCGGGCTTTGATACGATACGCGTTCTGGAGGGCTAGGAGCGTCATATTATTATTCATAGAATCAAGAACAAGACATTAGCATAGTAATAAAATTTGGTCTTTCTATTTACGGCTGTACATAATAAGACGTGTATGGGAAAAAACAGAAAAAGCTTCGAGATAGTAGAATTATGAAGGAGGAGGAACAATATGCCAGCATCTTTTGATGATCCCCAATCAGATAGACCGAGACCCCCACCACCTCAATCGGAGGTCAGAGACGAGAATTTAGGAACTGTACTCAGAATAGGAGGGTCAACCTTTGCCGCTACATGTTTGTGCGGTTGCGGGGCCATCTTCTTAATAGTCCCGTTGATGCTTCTATCATACGGATTCAATCCATTCGCAGGATTCTTCGTGCTGATAGGTTTAGTCTGTTCTGCTATCGGGTGCTATGCAATATGGTATGGCTGGCGGGCTGCGGAAGAGGGTTCAAAATGGTGAAGCATTAGAGGCTTATCTGCTATCTTTCAGAAGATGGTTTGAATCAGCTCATCAGCCGAGTGGAAGTCCCGAAGGCTTCCCTCAAACTGTTGTAGAACAGTTCCATATTCATATTCGAATCGGTTTGTAAATTCCTGTACCTTGTTAAGGAGAACTTTGTATGGTTTCTTTGCTATAAGAACACAAGTGAACGTAGCCCCATGAGCAAATAGAATGTCATATTCTCCTATTGAAACAATGTTCAATCCTGTTGCGCTTCTAGTGATTTCTTGGAACAGTGATTGTACACCAGCGATACCAGCTGCTGTAAGAACTTGATCAATTTCTGGATTTTCAACAAACTGATGATGACAGACCAGAATTCCACCCGATTGGATTACATACAATTCTAGAATCTGGTGGTTCCAATCCAATTCATCCAATGCGGGTGATTGTGATAATACGTATCCAAAGATCAGAATTCCGACTGTGAGTAAAGTGAGACTGAATGCATAGATTGATACTCCTAGCGAATATCCAGTTTCTGAACGTCCTAGAAATCCGAACCAGCCTATAACAAATCCTGCAACTACCCATTGGACACTTGTTCGCACATCTCCAGCAGTAGTTCCCCAAGTGTACCTAAGAAACAACATTATACCAATGAGAGCGAGAATTGCCTCAATTAGAGCAAGCGGCTCAAAGAATGCACGGGGAATAAAGAGAGGCATGAATGTGGCAGCTATTCCCATTAGAGTAAGAGTATGTCGGGTTTTGTAGGGTAGAATCATCTCCATCGCCGCAAAGAAAGCAGTCAGTGCTAACATCAAGGCAATATATCCAACAGACACTAATTGTGTATTCATTGGTTCAGCCTGTAGCCAGTAATCGGCAATAATGAAACAAGTCGAGTTTATTGTTAATCCTAAGAAAAAGACAGCCCAAGCCAATCGAAGGTCGAGATTCTTCTTATACTTGTCCTTGAACCATTGACCAAAAAAGATTGCTGAGAATAGAATCGAGTAGAAGACTATTCCACCGTGAAGAATGAGGAAAATATCCCGGATAAGTCCTGTTTCTTCAAAGAGTGGCAATCGGTTAGAATCTCCAATAGTTTTCAGTTAGTTTTCTGAGGTCTTTGTCTATTTTAGTAAACCTCTGATAGAAAATCTTGAATCAGCACGCTTTGTTAGAAAATCGAGCTGACAAGTTCTTTTACTGGGCTGAACTCTTTTAGACCTCCTCCAAAGTCGAATATCCTTGGATTCTATTCAAACTTATTTGTAGTGCTTTGATGGACAGAAATCATTCCTTAAGGCTTAAAGTTCATCAAGTAGGATTCGTATAATTTCAAGAGTTGAGTCGACTGCTCTCCCCCAAAGGTCTTCTGGGTGAGGAGGAAGGTCTGATGCGCCAATCATTCTCCGTATCTTTGCTATCTGCCCTGAATGGTAAATCCCATGCTGAGATGTTCTCAATATGGCCCAAGCAATTGATGGTCCACCATCCCTTGGAGGAATGATACGAAGTTGTTCTTCAGGGCACTCTCTGACAAGCTTCTTTATTTTCTCAGTGTTCTCCTTAATACGATCCATAATCACATCAAATGTGTTTGCAATCACCGGGGGACCAATCGAGTTGTTTGCTTTGTGGAACCAGTAGGTTTCTGCGGTTCCGATATGCATGACGATACCAGCAATGGATTTCGAGTATTCCTCATCAGTCACAACTTTCACCACTTCGTCATTGGTCAGGTCCTTCAGTACATAGTGAAGATGAGTCCTCTGGTTTTCGTGCGCTTGAATCATTTTTTCCCTGAACCAACTCGGTACCATTTTAATCGCCTCCAGGTTTCTTAGGGGGTTCCTTTGTAAGAGTAACAAGATCGTACTCTCGATTTCCAAGACCCATCTTCTCGGCATGAGACAATTGAATCTCAGCCAGCTCAAGGATTTCACCACTCTCAGGATCCTTACATGCATGTACCATAGCGAATTTACATACACCGCATTCAAGATCTCCCACTGGAGAGTCAGGATTTGGTGGAGCATCTTTGATTGCCTGCAGTGTGGCCTCATCTATTGCTACAGGGTCTCTTGAACCGAATATTCCAATGTCATGCACTAAAAGAGGAGCCCCAAGATTCCAGCAGTCACATTTATCGGAGATGTCAATTGCTAGGTTGATGTAGAAGAACTTGTCTTCTCCGATTGACTTGATAACTCCTGCTGCATTCTCAACAAAGATAGGTCCTTGTGTATGATTTGGTCGCCATGTTTGTCTAGCTGCTTTGGCTCCTACCCGGGAGCAGACCTCAACGCAATGGTGACATGCGATGCAACTCGAAATGTCAACAATTGCCTTCTCTTCCATTGTTATGCATCTGGTAGGACAGACCTTGAGACACTTTGAACAATCGGGTCCCAAGCATCTCTCAGGATCAATTGATATATCACCAAGAAAGTGCATTGTTGCTTTGCCTTTCTTACCTACGAGTCCAATTCCTAGGTTCTTTATTGTACCTCCAATTCCCGCAAGACCATGTCCTTTTGCGTGTGTTAAAACTATAACTTTGTCACAATCAAGCAATGCCATTGCTACATCTACACTCTTAACGAAGTCACCATCAATTGGGACATCAAAAACGTCAGTCCCCCAATATCCGTCAGCCATTATCAACGGGGCTCCAACTGTAGCTGCTGTATAACCATTAAGCATAGCCATTCCCAAATATTCAGTCGCGGTGGACCGTCCGCTATATGCACCTCCAGCTCCATAACCAAGTCCGGTGGTTTCAGTCACAAATGGTTCGCCACCTGCAGCTCGGATAAGATCAACGATCTTTCTTGCATATGCGGGACGAAGGTAGTTAGTGTTACCCCATTGACCAAAGTGAGTCTTCACCATCACCTTATCTCCTGGCTTGATCGCTTTGTTTAATCCAAGCTCATTGAAAATGTGCT
>CAZPWM010000132.1:0-7308 GCA_964590575.1 uncultured archaeon | reverse complement strand
AGACAATCTCCAATGATTCGGATACCTAAAGCAATGATGAGAAGCAGGTAGGAGGAAAGATATCCGACTGCAAAGAATAAAGCACCTGATGGACCAAGATCACGTAGAATGTACTGATATTGGTGTGTGATAATATTAGAAAAGGACCACGATAAGATCACTGACAGAAATCCAATGAAACAGCCTGCTGACACTAAAAGGTCACCTAATGCCTCAACTCTTGTTCTCACTCCTATGACAGATTTTGATTTTCCACTCTTTATTCTCCAACGTCGGAAAAGATAGTATAAAATCACTGGACTAAGAAGTATGGGTCCAATGAAGAAAGCAACCGCCAAAGCGGCAAACCATGGAGTGTAAATAGTTTGAGCACTCATCAGACAATATGTCGGAATTAAGGTGAACAGTGCAATCCATCCAATTAATCTAAAAATAATGGAACCTGCAAAAGCATTAGTTCTTTGAACTAATGTTTCTGTTTCTCTGATGGGCACCACAGGTTCAGAATCACTTGAATCCCACCAGAGATCACCACCTTGCACAATAAGTTGAAACAGCAGAACTGCTCCCCAGATCACTGCGTAAATTAGGAATGCTGAACTTAACCCGAAAAACCAAGATCGAAAGTACCATCCCCACCAGATTAGAGAACCATCAATAAGCAACAAAGCAACAAATGTGGCTGCGACCTCCTTTTTGATATCACCTGTTGGATTTAGTGAGCTAATACGTTTTCCACAATAGAATGCTTTAGCAAGAAGAGCTACTGATGCAGGGATTACAATAATTGGAATGTAATAGGGACTTGGGCTAAATAAAGAAGATATTAGGAATAACACTACTCCACTTAGTGAACCAAGAATCTCGACTGCAATTAGGAAATCACTGGATTCCTTGACCGCATTCTCTGGGAGCGTCAGAAATCTGTGTATGATTGACCATTCAGGAAACGCACGTTTCCAAAGAAGTGTTTTCCGCTTTTTGTGGTGATAACATAATACGCCTAAACCAATTGCCACTAATATGAATTGGATTAGGAAAGTGACCAGTGAGTCGGGGTATAACCAAATAGGTCCAACCACTGTTGAAGCAAGCACTATAAGAAAAGACCAAGCAATGGCTATTGAAATCCCTTGAAGGAATACTTCTGAAGGGGATGAAGTAGGATCTTTTCGGGATTGAAACTCATTTTCTTCTGGTAGAATATCAATCTCGGGTTTGGACTCTTGCCTTTCCTCAAGAGACTCTATACTCTTTGGGGGGATTGTTTCAGGAAGCATCGAGTACTTGTATTCCTCCGCAACCTCACTTGGAGCTCCAAACTGTGCGACTACTTTCTTTGCCGATTGGAGGGTGATCTCCCCCTCTCCAAGTTCTTGTGCTGTTTCAACCATATAGGTCCGGAGTTCCGTTATCACATCAACTGAGATGGACTCGGGCAGATGTTCGTTTACAAGCGCCAAATACTCTTCAATCACACTAACCGGGTCATCACTCATTTCAAACCAGCCTCCTTTGTTAGAAGCATCAGTTGGTCGTTCAAGCTTTGCCAACTCTTCACCATCCTCTGTAGAATTCTTCTTCCATCTCTTGTGACATAGTATAGCCTTCTTCGTTTACCTGAAGCATCTGACCATCTTCCCTCCAAGATTCCTCTCTTCTCCAATCTTCGTAGTAGTGGGTACGTTGTACTTGGTTCCAGTTGCAGCGCATCGTATTTCTCCTGTCCAAGTTTCTTCATGATGTCATATCCATAGGATTCCCCATCAAGGATTATTGCCAAAATAGCTAAAGACAGAGCACCCCGCCGGATCTCCAGAGACCATCGTTCGTACTCTGTTTCAGGACCTGCTTTGTCATCTTCGATTGACATTCATCCTCAATCTCCATATCTACTACGTATGACGATATAGTATGTGGTACGATATATATTTAACCTTTTCACTTGTTGTAACTTGTCCGAAACACCTTAATATGGAGCAACTGGCAACGAGGCAATAGGTACTCACATTGATTAATATCGACCATATTGCTTCATTGCTTGATTCAGTTGATATCAAGTACACACGCGAAGACAATGTCCTAATGATGAGGTGGAAGACAGACCACTTCGAGGACTTGAAGATTAAAATCGTCACCAACAAAGATGAGACGTGGGCTTACATTGTTGCGCCATTCACTAATTTCTATGAAGTTGAAGAGAGCAAGAGAATGAAACTTGCATATGATATGCTTAAAGAATCATGGAAAGCAAATGGCGTAAAGTTTGCGATTGATGATGATGATGACATTATAGTTATTGCAGAAACCAACGACACAGACCTCACTGGCGACGAGATTCGAACTCTTATCGGTCATATAGTGCATGCTTGTGATACTCTCTGGAATATCTACCCAGCCTAGAAACACGAGAAACATCGAGAGTGCATGATACTTTGTACATCAGTTAGTATGAATTCGAATATTCGACAGCTTCATAAGATTCCTATCCCGACCCCCTCTCGATAGCCAAATGAACGACTTCACACCCGAGAACCCTTTTCCAGCAGAAAAAAGAGAGCGGTTAGTTGGCATTTTTTATCCGAAGCGCGCCTCTTTCATCTTCTACTATGTATTCGGCACTGTTGTATTCATTATTGGAATGGGTTTTATGACTGTGACATCATATAGTGGAGTGGGCGGCGATCTCGTGGCATGGTCACTTAGTGCAGGTGCAATGATTTTTGGAATTCTGCTTGTGGCGTGGGCTGAGAGCAGACGCTGGTTCACTCTCTACATCATTACCACTTGGAATGTTAGAGTGCGAAGAGGTGTTTTCTCACGAAAAACACGACGAGTGTTCTACGATGAGATAGCACTACTAAGATGCTCTGGTCCTCCAGACGAACGTAAGATAGGAATGGGTGATGTTGAGATTTTAACAAGTGAAGATGATGAATCACCTTCCTTGGTCTTTGACGGTGTTCATAATCCTGAAGGTGTCCGTGAGATTATTCGTCGATTTATAGAAACCACTCCCGATCCCGTACCATGGGCTCATCTCGATAGAAGATAGAAAACATGCTCATCTGTTCGGAGATTTAATACCTGATTTGTACTCTGAGTGACCTTTATTATGGTTCGTTGACATAAGCACAAAAGACATCAATGCATAATAGTAAGAAAAAATGGAGTGAAATAAGGTGACCCGGTTCACCGTAAGGTATGTTGCAGCAGATGGTGAGAAGTATCAGGTTGTTAAAGACGACCACTATACGGAAATCGACCTATCTGATACGAATATACGAACCATCAGTCTAGAACCATTGAGCCAGTGTGGAAAACTTGAGAAACTCAATCTCGACACGAATCTGCTTACTGAAATTGATCTCTCACCACTTACTTACTGCTCAAGTCTCAAGATACTCAGTATGACTTCAAACGAACTTACTCACATCGATCTTGAACCACTATCTCGATGTTCTAATCTTCAAGCGCTTGAGATTTCAGACAATCAACTTACAGAAATTGATATTTCCCCCCTTGCTAAATGCAAGGAGCTTCGGTGGCTCTACATCTCAGATAACCGACTCAGAGAGTTAGACCTCCAACCACTCCGTGAGTTGACAAAGTTACAATATCTTGTGCTCTCTGGAAATCTGCTTCGAGAAATCGATCTTAGTCCACTAGAACGCTCAACTGACCTGCGCTATCTTCATCTCAATGAGAACTCTTTTCAAACTGTTGACATCTCTGTGTTGTTTCATAGTGAGAATCTTGAATCACTAGTATTAGATGAAAGTGTGATATTGGTCGCAAATCACAAGTTGAGACATCTCTCCTATTTCCCCGTGCCTATAAATGAAAAATTAGCTGATGTCAGGTGGTCCCACGAAGTTTCCAAGTCCTCGACTATGTCTTGACTATAATACTCAACGATTTATGAAGAGAAAGAGAGTACTAGATACGCGAAAGATAGGCTGGGTGTCTATCCTATGGCTGAAATTCACATAACTTACAAGATAAAAAATGGAATTGAGCTATACCTGCAAATCCAAGATGATGCAACTGAAGTCGACCTCTCGGGACGGAAAATTGTAGAAATCGACCTGTCACAATTAATTCAGTGTAAAACTCTTAGAGAAATTAGCCTTTCAGCTAATCTGATACGATCCATAGATCTAGAACCATTTAGAGAATGTCCAAGTCTTGAGAAACTATTACTTAGCTCCAATCTTCTTACATCTATAGACCTATCTGGTCTTGAGAACTGTTCGAATCTAGATACGCTTTCTCTTGAAATCAATAAATTGCAAAGGATAGATCTTTCGCCACTGGTATCATGTTTGAAGCTTCAAGAACTAAACCTTCAATTGAATGAATTCAGCCGGATAGATTTGTCACCCCTGAGAAAAACTTCGGCTCTACGTTTCTTAAGACTGGATAACAATGAACTATACGAGATTGACTTGGAACCATTATCTAGCTGTCTGAACCTACAGGAATTATTCTTAGAGAGCAATCATCTTGATGAGTTGGATCTTTCTCCACTGAGAAGTTGTAAAGCTTTGGAGGGTTTATGGCTGAGATCTGCAGGCATACTCGGAGTTGATTTAAGTCCATTAAGGGAATGTCCAAATCTTCTATGGCTTGACTTAAGTGAAAACCATATGAAGACAGTCGATGTGACTCCATTGTATTATTGTCACGACCTCGAAGTTTTCATGATTGACGAATCAGTTCCTCTGATGGCTCAAGTAGAATTATCATACAATCTTTGGTCTAGTACACTTGAAAAAATGAAGGACCGAATATTCTGGGTAGATGAGCAATCTCCTTCGTCATACCCCAGTGACTCTGAGGTTAATAATCACCGAAATAGAACTATATAGATACTGTGAGATTTGTTATTTGGAATTAATTATAATAGAAACAATCAATGGTGATATTATTCAAATGAAGAGGTCTAAACCATTCTTTTCTGCATGTCTAGCAGTTCTCATAATTATTAGTGTCACAAATATTGTAGTAGCGGCAACTTGGGGTGTTAATACTGGAGATGAATTGAAGTACAACGCAACCAAATACACCGATAATCAATTTATTATTGACCAAACGATCACAATGACTATAACATTCAATGTAACTTTTGTAGAAGATTACGTTACTGCTGATATGAGTGAGGATGGTGGAACCGCAGTTAGTGTGTTCATGAATACTCAAAGCTTAGAGGATAACTTTGGAATAAATATACGAACCTCGAACGGAATAGACATCCGATATATTGCTGACGAGCAAAGGATTCAATCTCAAATGACCCAAATAGATAACGCGTTCAGCGCAGTTTTGGCAAACTTTAGTATGTCAAGAGTCGGAAACAATCTCATAATATCTGCACATGGAAGTGGATCAGGAACTAGTTGGACATATGACGCTGAAATTCATTATACAAGTGATTATGTGCTTAGCAGTATGTCTGAAGATCACTATCAGACAGATGGAGAAAATATTGCGGTACAAAATGTGTTATGGACCCAGGCATATCATCACTCAGTATCCACTACTCCCGGAACAGGACCAGACCTTCCTGCTCCAATACTAATTGGAGTGAGTGCTGCGGTTGTTATAGTCGTTGCAGTAATAATCATGAAAAGAAGATGAAACTTTCATTTAACTTTTTTTTCTTCTTTCACTTCAACCCCTTTGGGGCATTAGGAACTTGGTAGGTATCATAGTACAGCGTACTACGAAAGTAAACATAAATGGCTTCAAGCTAATTATGTCGCAGGTAATTACTATGGCAGTGTATTGTAAAGACTGCGGCCACGTCAATGAGAATGACAGCATCTATCAGCGCGATGCCAAAGGCAATCCCGTGTTTATGGCTGGGTCTCCAA
This sequence comes from uncultured archaeon, assembly GCA_964590575.1. GTDB lineage: Archaea > Asgardarchaeota > Thorarchaeia > Thorarchaeales > Thorarchaeaceae > SMTZ1-45. The sequence continues at coordinate 1,432 of CAZPWM010000132.1, read as the reverse complement.
ACGCACCAAAATTCAGTTGCATTAGATGCGGTAGCAAGAACATTGTGCCAATAGATGAATGACTAGATACAGACGGATACTTCATAATGATGAATCATATACTCTTTGATGAGGCGATGAGTCTGCTCATAAAATCGTCTAAGCCGCTTGCGAATTCTGACCGTTCATAGATACTAACTTTGACCGTTGTATCACCCCGGTGACACTAGCTCTAATCTTGCGTAACTGTAACAAGTTAGTTGTGGCTCTAATGACTACCACTGATGATAATGCAGCACGAATGACTCTTAGAATTGCAGGAGTTTTCCAAGAGGTACGAGATATTTGGGCAAAACGACTGGATGTCTATTACTCACAAATTGAGACATTAGTGGAAGGACAATGGTTAGATACTGAGGATGTTTTAGGTATTATCAGAGAGTCACGAATGGCTTCCCGTGAGGCTTTAGATGGGTTAGGTAATGACCTTAGTGCTGAATTAGTACACACCTCGAATGGAGTGGTCGCGAGACATGAAGCTGAGCGGCTATCCCTTGTTGAGGAGATTCGTGACCTCAGGGAAGAGATAAGTCGACTTCTCTCAGGTGACGAGAATGTACTGAAGCGTGAAAACGAATCACTCAGAGCAGCAATAGATTCCATACCCGAATTCAAATTACTGAAGATCATCCAAAGAATGCGAAGGACTGATTATAAGCAATTATCAGAAGATACAGGTGAAAAGAAATCCTCGTTGCAGAAACTTGTGAAAGAATTGATGAAGAAAGGATATGTCAGTATCGACAAGAAAACCCGGCCTTACACAGTCATATATCTCTACGCCCCGTGGGCTCAGAAAGAGGCGCGGTCTCAGCTTCATTTTGATTCCCCTCAGAGATCTTTTCTACACGCTGAAATCGAACATCACTAGCTCCCATCGCTTTTGCCACCCGTTGCATCATAGTGCTTGTCCATTTAATCGTGAATTCATTCAAGATGATAATAGGTAAAATAAATGCTATCACCATGAAGGGCAAGCCCACACTCCATCCTAGACTAACCAAGACATTTCCAAAATCCATATCTACTCCAATCACTATGAACTTCTGGTAAAAATACCGGTGGAACATCGTAATTGGAAATGCCAAGATTCCAAATCCACCAATGAGATTTGAGAACCAGCGACCAACACCTTCTGTGTCAGGACATCGTCTTTGCTCAAGATGTTTTGGCTTCACATGGGCGACAATGCCTGAATCGTTGAGCAGCCACGTAGGAGCGAATAAAGCTATACTAACTGAGAGAGCAATCAAAGCACCAAACATTGTAAGGAGGGGATCTAAACTAGGGGTAATTTCACGAGCCAGTTGATCTGTCATAGATGGTATCCGAAAGATAACACCTTGGAGAAGACTAATCACCAACTCTCCAAGGGACAGTGCAAATAATGCTG
>CAZPWM010000131.1:0-7319 GCA_964590575.1 uncultured archaeon | reverse complement strand
ATCTGAACCTCCAGAAAGACCAATTATGAACCGCATCATATCAGGCAAGTAACTGCCCAGACTGTATATGCTGATCATTCCTACAACAATGCCAAGAGACGCAGCAATTCTTACAAATGCGGAAAGTTTTGACTCGTCTGTCTGATGAGTTTTTTTATGAAACCATTTGGAAACCCGAATGAGAGCTCCAATTGCAATCAACGCTGTACTTGCACACGCAATCAAAGCTATTATGAAAACTAGGGGACCAAAGAGAATCAGACATCCAATAGGAAATACTGTGATAGATAGCACAACTGGTGCGAGGAATACCCGAACAAATGTCATGAAATTAAGTTGTTCTACTTCCAAGCGGGTTAGGGGTAATGTTGATGGCAACCTCATCGCTCCTGATGAGAAGAGTCCTGTTGTTGTTGTGAGGTTGAGGAAAAAGATTACAACAAAACTGAGAGTAAGGTAGGCTGCAAAACCGATTGGTAATAGCTCTTCAGGTTTGCCAATATCAGTATCGAACGCAGATGCTGCTAGAGCTATAATTGATATCATAATTAATATCATACCTGAGAAAAATACACTCATTCTACTCTGTGACTTAATTGCTCGGGAGATTTTACCGGGTTCTTCTTTCACGCGAGCTAGATTAGAGGGGTTCGCTTCAAGAAATGCTTGGAATCTAACTTCTTTGGAAATTGTTCCAGCAAGTTTCCAGCTCTCTGAGAGCTTCAATCAGAGAGAGCCTCCCTTAGAACAGATACTCCCTCAGCCACCTCTTCCTCTTGTTCGGTGAGCTTCAGAAAGAGTGCCTCAAGGGTCGCACCTTCTCGCTGAGCCTTAATACGCAGTTCATCCAGAGTACCCTCTGCAACCAATACACCTTCGTCGATAATACCGACGCGGTTACAGAGACCCTCAGCGACCTCCATTACATGGGTGCTCAACAAAACAGAACCTCCGTTTTCTGCATGTATCTTTACTATATCCTTCATTATCTTTGCAGAGCGGACATCAAGACTAGAGAAGGGCTCATCCAAAATCAATAGTTTGGGTCTATGAAGGAGGGCAGCGATGAGCATTGTCTTCTGTTTGTTTCCCTGCGAAAGTGTAACAATCATATTGTCATAGTATTTCTCAAAGTCCAGAGCTTTCACAAACTCATGCATTCTTTTAGTAATCGTATTCTGAGGGAGTTTACGGATTGATGCGATGAAGTCGAATAGTTCTCGCGGAGTGAGCGAATCGTATAGTTGCTGGTCCTCTGGGACGTAGCCCACAAGCGTCTTCACTTGAATAGGGTCTTCCTTTGAATTGACACCAAAGACACTTGCTCGACCACTGTCTGGATCCAAGAGACCCATGAGCATTTTGATAGTTGTTGTCTTCCCTGCACCATTCGGTCCTAGGAGAGCATATATCTCGCCCTCTCGGATATCTAAAGTTAAATCATTGACAGCAACCAGTTCACCGAAGGATTTCACGAGGTTTTCGATACTTACCGCAGACATTACTTTTCAAACTCCCTTACATTATAATGGAATATTTTGATTGTGTGTTCTTCGTTTAAGTAAATATAACCTTTAACAACTACGCGATATATCAAATTCGAGAAACCTCCAAATCTTCCGCGTCAACACCAGTATTTCTAAGGTGTATTCGTCGTTTCACAAAAGTCCAATAGCTATAGAAGACCAACCAACCGATAGTCGGAATAGCACCGAAAATAAAGAATTCTGGAAGTGAGAAGTACATGTATATATTCATACAAACGACAGTGGCTAAGTTAATGAACCATGCTCTTCGCTGCCATCCGTAGTTCGAAACAATATGCACTGCCCGAAGAGCTGCAAATCCTCTATCATTTAAAGTGTATAATCCATCTTTATCAGTGGTTATAACTGCGTCCATTTTCTTGAGATGAAAATCCAAGAGACCATTGCTTTTGATTCGAAGTTTCCGTTTTAGATCAGCAAAGCGTGTAGGCTTCTCAGCAAGCACTTTTAAAATCGAGATTCTCATCGGATGAGATATTGCTTCAAACACTTCATCAGAGGTCATTTTTTCTCATGAATTAGTAGGTGTCGAGGTGATATAATCCTACGTTCCTTGACCAGTAAGTCAAGAATCATTGACCACATGATAGAGTACACTGAATGGTATTGTTGCGTTATTGTATTCATCTTCGATTGAATAAGAATATCAAAAAGCTAAGTTATGACATGGGAATTTCCAGCCTTAATTTCAAAGGTTAAGAAGCCTCTTTGCATTCGAAAAGAGCCACTTCTCTTTGATATGCTCCTTAAGTGGTAGTGCATAAACCTCCTGCGCAAGCTCGTCAATGGGAAGTCCCAGCAGTATCCAAGTGGATCCGAACACAATCTGATCTTGAATTAGGTTGTCGCCATAATAAAGAAGAGGTTCCCAACCTGAACCAGCTCTAGCGAGATGCCGAGGACGTTGTGTTGATGTATCAATGTAGAGATTCTTATGTTTTCGAGCTAAAGCCGCCATTTCTAGAACCCAAGGCCATCCACCATGACCAGCAATAATTTTCAGATTTGGGAACTTTAGAGCAACGTCATCCAGATATCGAGGATGTCCATAGTCTGAGGGAAGACTTGAGAAATTCATTGAAGTATGAATCCAAACCGGGATATTATGCTGTTGACAAAAATCAAAGAATGGTTCGTACATTTTGTCATTAGCATACAAACCATGTAAGAAGGGAGTGCATGTGTAGCCATGAAGACCAAGTTCTGAAATGCTTCGTTCAAATTCGTTTAGACCTTTGTCTTTCTTGTAAGGATCAACAGCTGCAAAAGCAAGGAACTTGTCTGGATATTCATTCACTAGGTTGGCAAAGTAGTCATTTGGTAAATACTCAAGTCCAGTTGTAGTTTGATTATCTTCATTCATAAGAACAGCCTTTCTTACGCCCCAAGTATCCAGAAGTTCGACGAATTCGTTCGGTTCCATAGCAAGTGTTGATATCTTATCAAACATCCAAGCGTTCAATTCGTTCAAGGTGCATCTACTTAGTACATCTTGAAATTCTGCAGAAATCCCGAGATAGTCAGCAATCTGTTTCCCGAACAAATGAACATAGTTGTATTCTTGAGGAGGTAGAGTCACAAGCTGCTTAAGATATTCCTTCGTCGGAATCATGCAGAACATGTCAATGATATCCAATCCCATCAATCAGAACCCTCCTGAATTATAACACCAAATTTGACCGTTAATAGCTCTAGGCATCATATCTCACCTCGTATCTTCGTTCATACCTTCTTAAGAATTTCAATATACTTTGACATAGGTTCAGATAGATATCTCTATACACATACTCTGAGTAACTCTAGAATTCAACACTTTCAGCGACAACTAGGAGATTTATCAGACCCATATACTCATCAAGACTATCTCTTAGTTGAAGTAGTATGCAATATCGAAAATTGGGTAAAATTGGAACTGACGTGTCAGCACTTGGATTCGGTTGCATGCGTCTTCCGACTCATGAAGATGATGGAAGAATTGATAGAGATGAAGCAATCAGACTGATTCGAAAAGGGATTGATAATGGTATCAATTATGTGGACACCGCTTGGACCTATCATAGTGGTGAGAGTGAAGTTGTCCTAGGATTAGCACTAAAGGGAGGATATCGTGAAAAAGTCACCTTGGTAACAAAATGCCCAATAGGTAGAAAGGAGTTCACAAAACCTGAACATTATGATGAACATCTGAATGAACAGCTTCAACGTTTGAAAGAAGACTATTTGGATTTCTATTTGTTCCACGCTCTTAACAAAAAGTCGTTTGAAGAGAAGGTGTTGGGTCTCAATCTTATAGAACGTGCATTGAAGGCAAAGGAAGATGGTAAAATCAAACATATCGGATTCTCCTTCCATGACACACCAGAAGTACTGAAGGAAATTATTGATTCAGGACATTTCGAACTAATGCTTGTTCAATATAATATAGTTGACCAAGTTAATCATGAGATGATCAACTATGCGGGTGAAAAGGGTCTTGCTGTTGCAGTAATGGGTCCTGTTGGTGGAGGTAGATTGGCTGGAAAGAACCTACCAGATGCAATGAAGAAATGGTTGACTCCAGGAAGAGAAAACTTCGCTGATTTGGCTTTCAAGTTTGTTTTAAGCAACTCCAATGTTTCAGTTGCGCTATCTGGAATGGGCTCTGAAGAGATGCTAGAAGATAACCTCAGTATCAACTCAAGAGATGACTACAATCAATTAACTGAAAAAGAAAAGGAATCAATCGAGAGTATCGCTGAGAGATTCAAAGAACTCTGTGATAACATTTGTACCCAATGTAAGTATTGCCAACCCTGTCCCAATGAGGTGAATATTAGCTTCATTTTCTCAGAATTACAACGATATCAAATCTATGGCGATCAGGAACAAGCAAAGCGCAATTACTCGATGATTGGGAAGATTCCATGGGCTCCAGGCAAGGATGCGTCCGCTTGCGTCGAATGCGGCGAGTGCTTAGAGAAGTGTCCGCAGGGTATTGAGATTATTGAGCAACTGAAGAAGGCACATGAATATCTTGTTAACTAGAACATTTAACACAAAGGCGAACAATTGCTTACATAGTAGGATTTCTTTAATGGTTTCTAATAATTACCTGATGATTCTCTTGGAGGAATAGCCCATGAAACAGCTATGGACTGTGATTGTCTTTGCATCCATCCTTCTCATGCCAACGACATATAGTCCAACCATTTCAGAAACTACAGTTGTGATGTCTCTCCCTGCAGAACTCACCTATGAACGGATTTACGGAAACTTAGTTGTTGAAGAAATCTATCAAGCAATTGCGTCTTCCGAGTTACGAACTATCGTACAGAAATTTTCAGAAAATGGCTCTCGATATATTGAAGGCGAACCTGAAGTCGATAGGGAAGGACCAAATAAAGAAGCTCGATATTATATTATACGTCAACTTGAGAATCTGTCCATGGGAAGGATTGAGATTGAGGTCTTTGGAGACTATTTCAATGTCATTGGGAGGCTTCCAGGATACTTACCAGGTGATAATCCAGTTTTCGCTATAACAGCTCATTACGATTCTCCTAGCGGCTGTCCAGGGGCAAATTGTAATGGAGCAGGTATTGCATCAATGCTCGTATTAGCTAAAGTACTGTCCCAATATAAATGGCCTCTAGATATCTATTTCATGGCATTTAATGGACTGTATCCACACGGGCAGGAGATGAAGGACTTCTTGGAGGGTAGTGAGGAGGTTTCAATTGAATTCAAACATCGAGGAATCGAAATCCTCGCTCTTTTCAATATCGATACAATTCTCTATCCAGATCCTTCAGCTTCATTGGATGAACAGGTACTCATGGGTTATGATGGCATTGGTGATTACAGTAGAGGTCAATATTGGGCAGAATTGACTAAGACAATTAGTAATAACTATGGTCTCAACTACATTGCACCAGTCCCTTCATATTCATTCCCCCTTTGGTATGTCACAGATCACTACCCTTTCTTCGAGAGGGAGTTTTCAGGGATACTCTGTGCATTTGAATCAGGTTCAGCTGTAGATCCCTCATATCAAAGGAGTACCGACATTTCTACCAATCCTACCTTTCGTTACGACATTTGCAAAGAGGTTTCAGCAGCTATTGGTGGAAGCATAGCATATGTAATGGGTCGTACATACGGTGAACCAAGAAAATTCGAATTCTCCTTCATTCTACAATATGGGCGTTCTGAAAGGTTTTACATCCCAATTTCGACATCTACTAACATAGAAGTTACGTGTAGGTGGTTTGGCGGTCCTGCGACATTTCGCATTCAAAATCCTGCACACGAGATATTAGAAATCGCTGAGTTTAATACTACTTCTGCATGGGAATTTACAGAAGTGTTCAATGAATCAGTTACCGACAGAGGTCTTTATACACTCACCATAACTAGTTCTGAAAATTATGCAGTTGGTTTTGAGCTCGCATACTCCTATGATAGCGACATTGATCACAATGGTATCCTTGATAGTAAGGAGTTCTGGATGGACCTGAGATTATTTGGTATAGATGAGGATGCTGATGGAATCTCTGCTGCTGAGGAACTCTTTCTTGGAACTAGTGATAATAATATCGATTCAGATTCTGACTCTATGGATGACAAATACGAGGTTGATAATGGTCTAAATCCAACCGATCCCTCTGATGGCACTGCTGATTTTGATGGAGATACTCTCAGCAATTCAGAGGAGTACAGTCTTGGTCTGAATCCTTGGAATGCTGATTCCGACCTCGATCAGATGCCAGATAATTGGGAGCTTGAGTACGGACTTAACCCGCTTGTGAATGATGCCGATCAGGATCCTGATGAGGATGGTAAATCAAATCTTGATGAATTTTTGTCCGGTTCAAATCCTCAAGTTGCAGAAAAAGATAATGTAGTAATTCCATGGTTTGTACCACTATCAATCATAATAGTATCCTTGATCATTGTCATCAGTTGGATATTCTATCAAGAATCCAAAATGTTCTAGATTTATACATATTATAGATTTAGAACCATAAAAAAATGAAAAAAGTCTTGGAGAAGAAAAAATCTTTCCTCCACGCTAATAGTGAGCGATTTATGATCTTCGCGTAGCTTCAGAGGACAGAGCTAGAAGATGGTAATTAAATACCGGTCCAACCTATCTCCAATTTATCCTCTATTAGCGGAATACGTCTTCTTTGAGAGTTCCGATATCTATCTTTAGGTCCTCTTGAGTTGTTATGTCTGCCCACAATCTCACCTCCCTTTCGACTGAGAATCGAATGTAAAATCACATGTGGCACGCACTAGGATATTACACAGAAGAGAAGTAGATGTAGGCGAGTATCCTGTCTTCCAGAATGGAACTTTATGGATATTTCGTGTGACCTTTTGCATGAGTATTATCATGATGTCTACTTTCGCCTTGAAAATTGAGTTGCGTAAATTTGGTATTAAATATTGAGTGACTCTGGAAATACAGTTAGACGAAGCTCTACGCAATTTTCATGAACATTACTCGAAAAACATGGTTAATTTTTAAAGTCATTTTGCTGTAAAACCACCATCAACAACAATGCTAGCACCATTCACAAAAGATGACTCATCTGATGCCAGAAATAATGCAGTCTGGGCGACTTCATCAGGGTAGCCAAATCTACCAAGTGGATAGTTCTTTAATCTTCTAGCTCGAACCTCAGATGGTTCTCCTTGATACTCAATCACCCTTTCCAGCATTGGTGTTTCAATAGCACCTGGACAAATGCAGTTGACTCGAATGTTGTATTGTCCAAAATCTGTAGC
>CAZPWM010000130.1:0-7457 GCA_964590575.1 uncultured archaeon | reverse complement strand
AATGCTAAACTTAGCAAGAGCATCGTCTGTCATCATCGGGATGGGATCCCTCCTGCAGACCTGGCTTCTTTCTCCTGTACTGACGTTGGTTCATCACTCCCAACCACAGAGAGCGTTTCCATAGTTCTTACCACGGCGGGGTCATTATCACTCTCACCAGATTCATCACTGAAGCTGAGAAGACTCATTTGAGCATGGTGAACAGCCGCGGACTCTCCAAGACCTGATGTAGGTCCCTTTTTTGAGAGTAAGGACTTCCCTTGAGAAGGTTTCTTCCTTCGGGCTTTCAGTCGTGCACGTTGAGCTCTTGTAAGAACCCTAGTACACAGACTTAGTTCCTTCATAATATTCCTTGATGATACAAGTATATTAGCTCATACAATTTTCTACGAATGAGCATGCCAGAGTAAGGAGAAACATATCAAGAATTATTGTTTTTATGAGAAACAAACAAACTTATCCGGTGTTCAACAATCTCAGCACTCATATTTCCGTAGGAATGATTCAAGGTGTCAGTCTATCTCACGCTCAATGTATTTGGAGTCTTTATTCTCAACGATGAAGGGAAGGTGACTTCGAAGCATTTGTTCTATCCAGACGCAGTCAAAGCATCTACCAATCTGATGGCGGTCAACGATGAAACTGTGACTGACACAATAGCGTCCAGCTTGAAGGAGTTGGAAGGAGCCGACATTGTTGTAGAGGATGCAATGTTTGCTCGAGCACTCTCAAAAATCAAGAACCTTAAAGTCAGAGTTGAGGAAGGTAATGCTCCAAGATGGTTCAGGGACAGTCAGGATGACTACCTACTCGAACAAGGAATTCTAACGTCAAGAGAGGAGATTGCCACTTTTAGACGTGAGGTCTCCATTATGTTGGCAAAGAGTAAGGTGAGTGCAGCAAGTGAAGAGAAAGACCTTCTCATCAAAAATGCAATAGACGCTGTTGATGAGATCGATAAATCGATCAATGTGCTCATTATGCGTTTACGTGAGTGGTATTCACTACATCATCCATCTCTAAACAGATTGATTGAAGACCAAGAGATATTTGCAAAGATACTGAGTACTAGCACTGGTAAGGCAAATATCACCAAAGCCAGTCTAGAGTCTGTTGGAACTCCCGATACAGTAGCTGAGCAAGTGGTCAAAGCTCTGACTGGTGACATAGGGGCAGAATTGCTTGACTCTGACCTTGCTGTAATCACCAGTCTTGCAAAGAGCGTGAATGGATTGTATCAGATGAGAACAGAGCTTGAAACCTATATTTCATCGATGATGGAAACAGTAGCGCCAAATCTAGGAGCATTAGCAGGTCCAATGATTGGAGCTCGTTTGATCAGTCTTGCGGGGTCATTGAAGGAACTTGCTAGAAAACCATCCAGCACCATTCAGGTCTTTGGTGCTGAGAAGGCTCTGTTCAGGAGCATAAAAACAGGTTCAGACCCGCCAAAACACGGTATCATCTATCGGGTCCCAGAGGTCAATACCGCACCATTCTGGCAGAGAGGAAAAATTGCTAGATCATTGGCTGGAAAACTCTCGATTGCCGCAAGAATCGACGCGTACTCTGATAGAGATGTTGGAAGTAGTCTGAGGGAGCAGTTCATCACGAGAGTGGAAGAGATTCGAAAACAAAACCCCGAAGCGCCTCCTCCAAAGCCACAGAAACCCAGACCTGAACAAAGGAAGCAACGGGAACGGAGAGGGGGTCCACAAAGAAGACGTGGAGGAAGGTAAAATGGTCACAGTAATGCCTCACCAGTTTCTTGGAGTCTTTACAATCAAGGACCAAGATCGAACATCATTTGGTACGGAGTCACTAGCTCCAGGGATTAGTGTATATGGGGAGAAGCTCATCAGCTATGAGGGCAAAGAGTACCGAATCTGGTCTACACGCAGGTCCAAATTGTCAGCTGCGATTAAGAATGGACTTTCAGAGATGCCAGTTCAACCCGGTTCGAAGATACTCTACCTTGGTGCTGCATCTGGCACTACAGTGAGTCATTGTTCAGATATCGTGAGAAAAAACGGTACAATATATGCTGTAGAATTTTCGGAACGGACTGCACGAGAACTGCTTCAGCTGGCCGCATCTCGGAACAATATTATACCAATCGTTGAAGATGCAAGGCATCCAACCCGATATGCATCACTGGTTGCAGGCCCAATAGAAGTGATCTACCAGGATGTTGCACAACCAGATCAGGCAAAAATCCTCTATGAGAATCTAAAGACATTCTGTTCTTTTGGAGCATGGGGTATGTTGGCAATCAAAGCAAGAAGTATCGATTCAACATCGGACCTTGATGAGATTTACAGCAAAGAGATATCCACATTGGATAATCTAGGCCTTCAGATAGTGGACAACATTGACCTGAGTCCTCTAGAGAAAGACCATCGATTCATAGTCTGCCGAGTCACGGAGGAAATGACTTGAGTCGGTTTATTGACAAGATGATTGAACACGATATTGATACGCTCAATGACCATCTTCCGGAATCAAGAGTTCCTTTGAGCGATCTGATTGGGACTAATTCACCGCATTTTAAGACGCGCATTGGGGAAATATCGGTATTCCGAGTAGAAGAGATTGAAGAGTTATCTTTGGAAGTACCAAAAAAATTCCATCAAACTATCAGGTTACCAATTATTGTTCTCAGGAGACTGGATTATGGCTTGGGTATCTATACTGTTGCAGGAAACAAAGCCGAGCTGTTCATGATCCACCGAGTCATAGGATATGTTGACCTAGGATGGGAGGACTTTAGTAAATGGAAACCAGTTGAGAAGTTGGCTAGACCTCAAGTACAGTTACTCAGGCGAAAACTACCATCAACAACCAGTATCGGCATCGCGATGTCATCAAAAGAAAAGCCTAGTCTTAGCTCGGACCAGTAGTTTTCATCAAGAAACGTACTATTAGATACCCTGAAAAAGGTTCGAATCTGAACACACTGTGGTTGACAAAGTTGACTAAAGCAAGAACCCAGCTCACTAAGGAAGTAATCTCACATCTAGAGGATGCTGGGTTTGTGCTCTCTTCAGAATGCGACGTTCGACCTAGTTGTTTTGATCTTGTAGCACGTAGAGGCGAGCAACTGATTCTCGTTAAGGTACTCGCAAATATCGATGCCCTCACTAGTGAAGATGCAATGGCTCTTCAGATGATAGCGCACTTCTTCAATGCAACGCCACTTGTCGTGGGAACCAAGACAAGGAGAGGTGAACTGGACTCTGGTGTTGTTTACAAGAGATACGGTGTATCAACCATTGCACCTCCCAGTTTTCAGAGTATGATTGCAGAGGAGCGATTACCTAGAGAGTTCATCCAAAGAGGTGGTCGCTTCGTTGCTATTGATGGTTCTAAACTGAGAGATGCAAGACTTATTCAGCAAATGACAACTGAGGAACTTGCTGAGTGTGTTCAGGTATCCGCTAGGGCTATCTTAGCTTATGAAAAGGATGAGATGGATGTCAGCACGGATGTTGCAGAAAGGCTCGAGAAGGTGCTTGAAACCGATCTAATGATACCTATTGATTTACTACAAGACAAGCCTAAGGATAGCGCCATCAGAAAGTTAGACAAGCCACAGGAAGTACCAGACTTAGAGAAGCGTGTGAACGAGTTCTTTGAACGATTGGGAATGACTGTTCTTTGGACTGATAGGGCACCATTCCATGTTGCGGCAAAAGAGAAAGGAGCGCCATTGTTATCGGGAATTGGTTCAATCGCCAGTTTGACCCTGAAGAAACGAATGGGGATTCTCAAAAGCGTTTCAATGGTGACTGAATCGGATGCTGTGATTATTGTAGAAGAGGGAAAGGTCGAGGAGGGTGTTTCTGACCTTCCAGTGATTAGACAGCTTGAACTTGACGGCATCGAGAAACCCCGTGAACTCAAGAAGATAATCAATGAACGATCCAAGCAATGATTCAACATTAGTCAAGTGTGGATTGTTCAGTAGACTCATCATCAAGAATTTTCCTGACTGATTCCCAGCTTTTCCGGACAATTGGTGGTAATGCCTTATTGTTTCTGACCAAGTTCTTCACAAAATTGACGGTTTTGGGGTCAGAGGGATAACCAGAGCCAAAATCTCCATACTTCTTATGATACTCCGAAATCACTCGATCCCGCTCTACCTTGGCGATAATTGATGCTGCAGAAACAATGGGGTACTTTGAATCAGCTTTGTGTTTTGAAACAATCATTGCACCTTTAGAAGTAAGTCCACTAAGATTGCCAACCTTCTCTCCGAACCGATTAGCATTTACATCGGCTGCATCCAGATAAATCTCCTGAGGGTTCAAGGTCCTTGCTATGGTAGCAAACTCTGTGACCTCAATCTCATTCAAGGTGGTCTTTTTTCGCAAACGGTCAATATCTGCTGCTGATACAGACCTGATGACAATCTTGGATGCAATTTGCTCAATTTTTACTTTCAATTTCAAACGTTGAGAGTGAGAGAGTGTCTTGGAATCTTTTGCTCCTGTTTCTTTTAGCTCACGAAGTTTATCGGAATCGATCAACACTCCACAGATGACCATTGGGCCAATCATTGGACCTCGACCGGCCTCATCGATACCTGCAGTTCCATTAAGTCCGGTCATATGTCATAGAAAACAATACTAACTTATTACAATCGCGGATGGTAGAATAATTGGTGGGGTGGGGGAGATTTGAACTCCCGATCGACGAGTGTCTTCGTTGACGACGGTCGCTTATTGACCCCGTCCATTTCATGCACAAATCGTGCATAGATCTGGAGCCCGTCGCCATACCGAACTAGGCCACCACCCCGGGTGTTGAGAGGCAAGATTCTAGCACAAGTTATGAACTTTTCGTCAGTCTAAGCCACACCGCATTCTATTAAACTGGAAACTGTGATACCGTGGTTATGACAGCACCTGTAGACGACTATCATATTTACAGAGAGATAGTCGATTTGCTACTCGGGTCTCCTGTACCCCTTAGCAAACAGGTGATTAATCACATTAAGAACACTGTCTGTGGCAAATATAAGCTATCGATGACTCCTAGAAATGCTGACATACTTCAGGTCACTATTCCAGAAGAGGCTAAGATACTCAGACCGTTTCTACAGAAACGACCGGTCCGCACAGTGTCCGGTGTTGCAGTAGTAGCTACAATGACGACGCCCCATGAGTGTCCTCACGGAAAATGTGCATACTGTCCAGGTGGTCCAGATTTGGGTGTTCCTCAGAGTTATACGGGACATGAACCTGCCACAATGAGGGGGATACAGAATGATTTTGACCCCTATAGACAGGTGGAGAGCAGGCTCACACAACTATCAACCATTGGACACAGCATAAACAAGGTCGAACTGATTGTTATGGGCGGAGACTGGTGCTCAAAACCCCCAGAGTATCAAGATTTCTTTGTCAAAGGCTGTTTAGATGCTATGAACAGGTCAGTCAGTAAGGACATTGAACAAGCAAAGCGAGTGAACGAGACTGCAGAGGTACGCAATGTTGGACTCACTTTTGAAACCCGCCCTGACTGGGTCACCCAAGAAAGCATAGATAACATGCTCAACTTAGGCGCCACAAGGGTTGAGATTGGTGTTCAGACTCTTTCTGATGAAATCTTACAAAAGGTAGAACGAGGTCATGGTGTTGAAGAAACTGCGAAAGCTACAAAGATGCTCCGTGATAGTGGTCTGAAAGTTTGTTATCATATCATGCCTGGTCTTCCTGGAGCAACACCTGAAACTGATCTAGAAACCTTCAGGATACTTTTCTCAGACTATAGATTCCGTCCAGACATGCTGAAAATCTATCCCACGATAGTAGTCAAAAATACAAAACTATACGACTGGTGGCAAGCTGGAGAGTATACTCCTTATACAAATGAACAGGTGGTATCCATAGTATCAGACGCTGTCAGTGAGATGCCAGAATATGTCAGGATACAGAGAATGCAACGAGATATCCCACTGCATCAGATTGAGGCTGGTCTAAATAAGGGACACCTCCGCGAACTGGTACACCAGCGGATGGAAGTTCAAGGACAAAGGAATCCAACAATCCGCTTTAGAGAGGTTGGTCACTTTCAGATGAGATCGGATGAAGAAATCAATCCCGATAGTATGAAACTTGTCCGTCGTGACTATGAAGCATCTGATGGAAATGAGGTTTTCATCTCATTTGAGGACCCAAACTTGGATGTGCTCTTTGGTTTTCTCCGTTTTAGGAGTCCAAGTTCAAGTACACAGAGGGCTGAAATAACCGAGAAACCTTCAGTCATTATCCGCGAATTGAGAGTGTATGGACCAGTCGTAGATATTGGAACAAGAAACCGTGATGCCTGGCAACATTTGGGACTAGGGGAAAAGATGATGTCAGAGGCTGAAGAGATTGGGCGTACAGAATTTGACGCCTCACAAATTCTTGTGAACAGTGGCATCGGTGTCAAAGAATACTATCGAAACCTCGGTTATGTTGATAGAGGGCCCTATCTTGCCAAGAGTATCCTCTAGGCAGTTGATACCAAACCTCTCAAGAAATCTTCCAGTTCTCTATTGAAGACCTCCGGATTTTCAAGATTTGAGGCATGACCAGCTCCAGGGATTATCACTTTCCGAGAATTCCTAATGAGCTCCACCATCTTGTCAGCATGTGGAAAAACTGCCTTCCTCTCGTTCTCTCCTAGGACAACGAGCGTTGGGACTTTGATAGTTTCCAGTGGTAGTAGTTTGAACGAGTAGATTGCATCTGTGACCTTCAGGAGTTCCTCCTTGCTTAGCTTGAGCTGTTCCTGTTTGAGATACTCCCTGATTTCATCATCCATATCGAAGTATTTGAAGGACCAATCTGCATATTTCTCATCACTCATTCTTCCAATAATCCATTTTACCATCCATTTAGGATAGACTGCCTTCAACAGTTTATCAGACATTGTGAGAGCTGCAGCAACAGCTGTATCAGCGAGTACTAACCCTTTGAGATTCGACTGGTATTTCACAGCATATTCCTGAGCAACCATTCCTCCTAGAGAGAGACCAATGATTACAGGTTCCTGCAGTCCAAGTCGGTCAATCAACTGATGAAGGTCGTTTGCAAGTAGTTCGCAAGTGTATGTATCCTCAGATCCTTCTGATTGTTGATGTCCTCGGAGATCATAGATGAGCACATTGAAAGACTTCGAGAAATATTCCACCTGTGGTTTCCACATATCGTGTGAAGCTCCAGCTCCATGAATGAAAACCAATGATGGTCCCGATTCTCCATGTTGTTCATAGTATGTTTGTATGTTACCCGTCTGAACAAATGGCATACCTATTAGTTAGATGATTTTCGTGAAAAACGTAACTACTCAGGAATTCCTTTCCCTGAATATTCAAGCCATTTCTCCATCATTGAACGTGATTTCTTGCCAAGTTTCTTCTGAATCAAATCTAGAAACATGTCTGATGTGATAGACTCGCTCTG